>JACPCS010000090.1 GCA_016184455.1 Acidobacteriota bacterium | reverse complement strand
TTCAGCTTCGCGATCGCACGCCAGCAGACGCCGGCGCGGTGGCTCGTGCGCGCCGAGGGAGCGAACCATTACCTCACGCATCTGGCGGATCCGGCCGCCGCCGGGGGATTCGCGCTGTCGGTGCTCGACGCGCCGCATCCGCCGCAGATGCGCGCGTCGGTGCGGCTGAAGCTCGCCGACGGCGAGCGCGTCGGCGGGCTCGTCTGGCGCTACCAGGATCCGGAGAACTTCTACGCGGCCGCCCTGGACCTGCGGGTTCAGGAGGTCGCGCTGTACCGCGTCGTGCGCGGCAATCGCATCCGACTCGACGCGGAGGACGAGCTCGAGCTCGACGGCTCGGCATGGCACAGCCTCCGCGTCGTTCAGGACGACGACGACATCCGCGTGTCGATTGGCGGAATCGGGGTGATGCGCGTGCGCGACCGGACGCTTGCCGAAGGCGGGCGTGCCGGCGTCTGGTCTGGCGGCGGCGCCACCACGTGGTTCGACGATGTCCGCGTCGAGCCCGAGCTCGACGACGGTCCGAGGCGAGACGGACGAGGGCGCAACCGGTGAGGCTGCTGGTCGTCGAGGACGAACGCGATCTTGCCGAGACGCTGCGTCGCACGCTCGAAGAGGAAGCCTTCGCGGTCGATCTGGCAGACGACGGCGAGGAGGGGCTCTTCAAGATTCGCGAACTCCCCTACGATGCGGTGATCCTCGATCTCATGCTGCCGCGCCTCGATGGCTGGTCGGTCCTGCAGGCGGCCCGCGCCGGTGGCGTCCGAACACCGGTGCTCCTGCTGACGGCGCGCGACGCGATCGAGGAGCGCGTGCGCGGCCTCAATCTCGGCGCCGACGACTATCTCGTCAAGCCGTTTGCGCTCGCGGAACTCGTGGCGCGGGTCCGTGCGATGATCCGGCGCGCGTACGGCAATCCGGCGACGAGGGTGCAGATCGGCGAGATCACGATCGACACCGCCGCGCGCCAGGCGTGGCGCGCCGGCGCGCCCGTCGAGCTCACCGCGCGGGAATTCGCCATCCTCGAGCTGCTGACGCGGTCGCGCGGCTCCGTCGTCGCGCGATCGGCGATCCACGAGCACATCTACAACGAGCAGGCGGACATCCTCTCGAACGTCGTCGACGTCCACATCGCGGCGCTGCGGCGCAAGCTCGGACCGGATGTGATCCGCACGCGCCGCGGAGAGGGCTACATCATCGATGCTTAGCTCGCTGCGCGCTCGGCTGCTGCTGTGGTACACGCTCATCCTGGCCGGGGTGATCGCGATCTTCGCCGGCACGGTCTCGTATCTCTTCTGGAGCTCGCTCGTGGCCGACGTCGACGAGGGCCTGCGGGCCAGTGCGGCGGCGCTCGTCGAGGGCCTGCAGCCGACCGCGTCGGGCGACTTCGACCTCGTGCTTCCGCCGGAGTACCGCCAGGTGGACGCGGCTCCGCCATCGCAGACGTACTACGCCGTCTGGAACCGCGAGGGCGAGCTCGTCGATCGCTCCGGCGTCGACTTCGCGATCCCGCCGCCCCGAGGTCCGCTCACGCGGACACGCGACGGCCGACGCGAGCTCGCCGTGCGGGCCGCCGGCGACGCCATCGTCCTCGTCGGCCGCGACCTGGCCGACGTGCGGAGCGACGTGCTCGCGTTCGCCGGCACCGCAGCGGCCGGCGGAGTCCTTGCGCTCGCGCTGTCGCTCGTCGGCGGCTGGTTTCTGGTGGGCCGGGCGCTCGCACCGATCGGCCGGATCAGCCAGGCCGCGGCCGCGATGTCGGGCGGCGATCTCACGGCGCGGATCGCGGTCGAGCGAACGGAAAACGAGCTCGAGCAGGTCGCGCTCGCGCTCAACGCCGCGTTCGATCGCCTGCACCTGGCGCTCGACAACGAGCGGCGGTTCACCGCCGACGCGTCGCACGAGCTGCGGACGCCGCTCGCCACGCTCTCGGCCGAGATCGAGTGGGGCCTGTCACGCGAACGATCGAGCGAGGAGTACCGCCGGTGCCTCGAGACCGCCCGGCGCGCCGCGGATCGGATGCGCCGCGTGGTGGAGCGGCTGCTCACGCTCGCGCGCGCCGACAGCGCCGCCCTGTCGCTCCAGCGCGCAGCGGTCGGGCTGGCGCCCGTTGTCGGCGACGCGCTCGCGATCGTGCGGCCCCTGGCCGATCAGAAGCACGTCACGATTGAAACGCACCTCGATGCCGCGACCGTCGTCGGCGATCGCGACCGGCTCACGGATCTGGTCACCAACCTCTGCTCCAACGCGATTCAGTACAACCGGAACGGCGGACAGGTGAGCGTGGAGGTGTGGCCCGACGGGACCGAGGCCTGTCTGCGGGTGCGCGACACGGGCACGGGGATCGCGCCCGACGACCTGCCGCGCGTCTTCGATCGGTTCTACCGGGCCGACAGGGCGCGCAGCGCGGATTCCGGCGGGGCCGGCCTCGGGCTGGCGATCGCGAAATGGATTGTCGAGGCGCACGGCGGCCGCATCGCCTGCCAGAGCACGGCGGGCCAGGGGACGGAGGTGCTGGTCCGTCTACCGCGCCTCGTCTAGCTCTTTTTCCAACCTGCTCACAAGCGCGTCCAGCTGCGTGGCCACGGCACGGACCGTCTCGGGCTGACTCAGGTCGACGCCCGCCTGCGCCAGCAGGTTCATCGGGTAGTCGCTCCCGCCCGCGCGCAGGAGCGTGAGGTAGCACTCGACGGCATCGGCGCGTCGTCCCAGGTCGGAGGCGCGCAGGTCCTGCATCAACTTCGCCGTCGAGGCGAAGCAGGTGGCGTACTGGTACACGTAGTACGGCGTGCTGAAGAAGTGCGGAATGCGCGCCCACGTGATCTGCGAGATCTCCTCTTCGTCCAGGGCGTCGCCGTAATACTGGGTCAGCAGCGTCCGGTACATGTCGCGGAGCGTCTCGGCGGTCACCGGCTGGTCCTGCTCGACGAGGCGGTGCGCCTGCAGCTCGAAATCGGCGAAGAGCACCTGCGTGTAGAAGGTGCTCGCGATGCTGTCGATGGCGTGCTGGAGGAGCACGATCCGCTCCTCGCGCGTCCGGGCGCGCTCGAGCATCAGATCGAGAAAGAGCGCTTCACTCAGCGTCGACGGCACTTCGGCCACGAAGATCGTGTAGCCCGCATAGACGAACGGCTGCGTCTGATGCGACAGCAGCGTGTGCATCGAGTGGCCCATCTCGTGCGCGAGCGTGAACACGGCGTCGAGCGTCTCGTTGTAGTTGAGCAGCATGTACGGGTGCGCGCCGTACACCGGCGCGGAGTAGGCCCCATGGCGCTTGCCCGTGTTCTCGAACACGTCGATCCACCCCTCCGCGCACGCGCGGCGTACCTGCTGCTGGTACCCACCCCCGAGCGGCGCCACTGAATCGACGATCCAACTGCCCACCTCGTCGTACGGGTAGCGGACATCGTGCTCGACGAGCGGGATGAACACGTCGAACAGACGGTACGTCTCCAGGCCGAGCGCCCGGCGCCGCAGCCGGTGGTAGCGGCGGAGCGGCTCCACGCCGTCGCGTGTGGCCGCAATCAGGTTCTCGACCACCGCGGGCGGGATGTTGTTGCCGTGCAGCGCGGCATCGAGCGTGGTCGTGTAGTGGCGCGCCCTGGCGTGGAACCAGTCGCGCTGCAGCACGCCGTTGTAGAGCGCGGCGTACGTGTTCTGATGCGCCGCATAGACCTCGTGGAACGCCCGGTAGGCCGCCGCGCGATCCGCCTGCACCCGATTCGTCTCGAGCACGGCGCGGTACTGGCCGTAACTGAGGGTCACGCGCTCGCCCGTGCTGAGCGTGACTGTGGGGAACGTGATGTCCGCCGTCGTCAGCGCGGAGTAGCTGTCGTGCGGCGCGCTGTTGAATCGGCCTGCATACGACATGAGGCGCTCGCCTTTTTCGTCGAGCACGTGCTCCTGCTCGTGAAAGAGGCTCTCGATCGCGAACCGGTAGACGGCCAGGTCCGCGTGCGTGGCGAGCCAGGCCCGAATCGTCTCGATCGGGATGGCGAGCAGCTCCGGGTTGAACCAGGCCGCCGCCTGCTGCTGGCGCGCGAAGAGGATCTGCACCTGCTGCCGGCGGGCATTGATGGTGTTGTCGCGCTGATCCTCGTCGTACTGCAGGGCCGCGTAGTACCAGACGCGATAGGCGAGCGCGCCCATCTCGTCCATCGCCCGGTACGCCGCGAGCAGCCGATCGGGCCCCGCCGCCAGGGTGCCCTGAAACGCGGGAAACGCGTCGATGGCCGCCTCGAGCTGGCGGAAGCTCGCCGTCCAGTCGTCCCAATCGCGACAGATGGCGGTCAGGTCCCACTTGTAGCGAGCGGGAATCTCGTCGCGCGGCAGCAGTACGCCCGGCTCGGGACGGAACGTGTCGACGGGAGACATGGACGCTTCGGCTTCGGTCTCTAGCGCAGCACGAGATCGACGAGCGCGGGGTAGCTCACCGGCAGGCGTTCGCTGTGACGCGGCCGCGCCAGCGCATGGGCCAGCGTTTCGGGCAACGGCACCGGTGCGCCGATCGCGGGCTCGACGACCTCACGGAACTTCGCTGGATGGGCGGTGGCAAGAAAGACGCCAGTCGCCTCGGGCTCAGCCGCCAGAGCCCGCTGCAGCCCCAGCCAGGCGATCGCGCCATGCGGATCGAGCAGATAACCATGCTCGCGGTGCACGCGGCCGATCTCGGCCACGACCGTGTTGTCGTCGAAGGCGGCGCCGATCACGTCGGCTCGGAGACGGTCGAGATCGTCATCGTACAAGGCGCGGATCCGCTCGAAGTTGCTCGGCGCGCCGACGTCCATCGCATTGGCCACGGTGCGCACCGACGGTCGTGGTTCGTAGATGCCGGTTCGCAGGTACTCGGGCACCACGTCGTTGACGTTGGTGGCCGCCACGAAGCGGCGGATGCCAAGGCCGAGGCGCTTGGCGATGAGCCCGGCGGTGAGGTTCCCAAAATTCCCGCTGGGCACCGAGACGACGGCGTGTGTCCCGAGCCTGGCCACCAGGAAGTAGTAGAACGCCTGTGGCAGAAGCCGCCCCAGATTGATGGAGTTGGCGGGCGTCAGCCACACCTTCTTCCGCAGCTCGTCGTCGGCGAACGCCTGCTTGACGAGCCGCTGGCAGTCGTCGAATGTGCCGCCGACGGCCACGGCGGTGATGTTGCCGCCGAGCGAGGCCATCTGCGCCTCCTGCACGTCGCTGACCTGCTCCTCCGGATAGAGGACGAACACCCGCGAATCGGGCACGTGATAGAACGCCTGCGCGACGGCGCTCCCGGTATCGCCTGAGGTCGCCACGAGAATCGTGAGCGGCGTGCCGTCCGTAAAGTGATGCAGGAGACGGGCTTGTGTGCGCGCGCCGACGTCCTTGAAGGCGAGCGTCGGACCGTGGAAGAGCTCGAGCGCCCAGATCCGATCCGTGACCTGCACGAGCGGAATCGGAAAGTCGAGCGCGTCGCCGACGAGCGCATGCATCGCCTGCTCGGAGATGTCGCCGGCCAGAAGATGCGTCCCGACGGCGGTGCCGATCGTGACGAGGTCGGCCGCCCCGAGTCGGTCGAGCGTCGAAGCCGGGAGCGGCTCGAACCGTTCCGGAAAATACAGCCCGCCGTCAGGCGCGGTGCCGGCAAAGAGCGCATCGATGAACGGCACCGGCGGCGACGCGCGCCGGGTGCTCACCCACTTCGTGCGGGCGACGACGGCAGCGTGAGAACTGGACACCGCACCCATTCTACTGAGGCCTGAGGCCCGGGGCCTGCCTTTCAGGCTTGCATCGGCTCGGGGCGGATCGGCACAGGCCGCCAGCGGTCGTCGACCGCCACCAGCACGACTTCCGCCTCGGTCACCTTCACGCGCTCCCCGTGGCCCACCCCGACGGGCGCGCCGGGCGCGAGGCCCCAGCGCTCCGCTTCGACGGAGACCCGCACCGTAATCGACGTGCGGCCGACGCGAACGGTCTCGGTGTAGAAGCTGACGATGTCGCCCAGGAACACGGGCTCGTGGAATTCGACTTCGCGCATCGCGCGCGTGACGTACCGGTGCGGCGCCGTCTTCCGCGCCTCCACGGCCGACGCCAGGTCGATGTGCGAGAGGATGACGCCGCCGAAAATCGTTCCGTAGGCGTTGGTGTCCTTCGGCAGCAGCACCAGCTTGATGGCAGGCACGCGTTCCGGCATCGCGCACTATTATCGTTCGGGGCGTTCGAAGCGTACGGATCGTTCGGATCGTTCATTTTTTCTCTTTCGGATCCGCACGAGAAGGCTTACTCTTGTACCGATGAGCGATCGTCGACGTCCGATGTCCGGTACGCCAGCCGGATGAGCACGATGACCAACGGTCGCTCGTCGCCCGTGGTGGCGAGCACCTCGTCAACCCGTGCGTGGAGCGTGCAGGACGCGAGCGAGCTGTACGAAGTGCCGCGCTGGGGGCACGGATACTTTTCGGTCAACGCCGCGGGCCACGTCGGCGTCCATCCGACCAAGGATCCATCCCGGGCCATCGATCTGAAGGAGCTCGTCGACCGGCTTCAGCTCCGGGGCATCAGCCTCCCCGTTCTCATCCGTTTCACCGACATCCTGCGGCACCGGCTCGGCGAGATTCACGCGGCCTTCCAGGCCGCCATCGCGCAGAACCAGTACCAGGGCGGCTACAGCTGCGTCTATCCGATCAAGGTCAATCAGCAGCGGCAGGTCGTCGAAGAGGTGCTCGACTTCGGCAAACCCTATCGCTTCGGCCTGGAGGCCGGGTCGAAGCCGGAGCTGCTCGCCGTCGTCGCGCTCGCCGACAACGACACCCCGATCATCTGCAACGGTTTCAAGGACGCGGAGTTCATCGAGACCGCGATGCTCGGGCTGAAGATCGGCCGCAACATCATCCCGGTCGTCGAGAAGTACACGGAGCTGGGGCTCATCCTCGAAGCCGCGGAGAAGATTGGCGTGCGGCCGCAGATCGGCGTCCGGGTCAAGCTGGCGGCCCGCGGCAGCGGACGGTGGCAGTCGTCCGGAGGGTTCCGCTCGAAGTTCGGTCTCACGGTGACCGAGATCTCGCGGGCGCTCGACGAGTTGAAGGCGCGCGGAATGCAGGACTGCCTGAAGCTGCTCCATTTCCACCTGGGCAGCCAGATCACCAACATCCGCATCGTCAAAGGCGCCCTGAACGAGGCGGCGCGCGTCTACACGGAGCTCGCCCGGCTGGGTGCCGGGCTGCAGTACCTGGACGTCGGCGGCGGCCTGGGGGTCGACTACGACGGCTCGCAGACCAACTTCGAGTCGAGCATGAACTACACGCTCGAGGAGTACGCCAACGACGTCGTCTACCACATTCAGACGGTGTGCGACGAAGCGGGCGTGCCGCATCCGACGATCATCTCGGAAAGCGGCCGTGCCGTGGTGGCGTACCACAGCGTGCTCGTCTTCAACGTGCTGGGCGTGTCGGGCTTCGGCGCCGAGCAGGTGCCGGCGACCCCCAACCCCGAGTGGGAGCAGCCGCTGGTCGACCTGGTCGAGACGTACAACAACGTGACCGCCCGCAACGCGCTCGAGGCGTTCCACGACGCGCAGCAGTCGCTCGACATGGCTATCAGTCTGTTCAACGGCGGCTATCTGCCGCTCGAGCAGCGCAGCATGGCCGAGAACCTGTTCTGGGCGATCTGCACCAAGCTCCAGAAGATCGTCCAGACGATGGCGGAGGTGCCGGAGGACCTGCAGAACCTCGACGAGCAGCTCTCCGACACCTATTTCTGCAATTTCTCGCTGTTCCAGTCGATCCCCGACAGCTGGGCGATCAAGCAGCTCTTCCCCGTCATGCCGATCCACCGGCTGGGCGAGAAGCCCGCGAACCATGCGGTGCTCGGCGACATCACCTGTGACTCCGACGGCAAGCTCGACCGCTTCGTCGATCGGCGCGACGTCAAGAAGACACTGCCGCTCCATACGGTCAACGGGGAGCCGTACTACCTGGGCGTCTTCCTGGTGGGCGCATATCAGGAAATCCTGGGGGACCTCCACAATCTGTTCGGCGACACGCATGCCGTGCACGTCAGCCTCGACCCGAACGGCGAGGTGCGCCTCGACACGCTCATCAAGGGCGACACGGTCCGCGAGGTGCTCGACTACGTGGAGTTCGACGCGGAGATTCTGCTCGGAAAGCTGCGCACCGACGTGGAAACCGCCGTCCGCGGGGGCCGGATCGACTACGAAGGGGCGGGGCGTCTCCTCCGCTTCTACGAAGACGGTCTGCACGGGTACACGTATCTCGAGGGTTGACCATGCCGGACCGGTCGCATTACCCCGTCCGGAAGACCACGTTGCGCGACGAAGGCAAGGACGAATACGTCGCCCGGCTGACCCCCGCGGAACGCGTATCCCTGGTCTGGACTCTTACCGTCCAAGCCTGGCAGTTCAAAGACCCCACCTTCCGTGAATCGCGACTTCGCCGAGATGTTGTCCGCGTTGTCCGACGCGGGCGTTGAATTCCTCATCGTCGGCGCGCATGCGCTCGCGGCACACGGTGCTCCACGCGCGACCCGCGATCTGGATATCTGGGTGAATCCTACTCCCGAAAACGCCGCTCGCGTGATGAGGGCATTGCGTGTTTTCGGCGCTGCCCTGATGGACTTGACCGAGCAGGATCTCATCACACACGGCACGGTCTTCCAAATCGGCGTCGAGCCGTTTCGTATAGATATCCTGACAGCGATCTCGGGAGTCACGTTCAACGAGGCGTGGAAGACTCGCCTCCCGCTCGAAATCGAAGGCGTCCGCGTGCCAGTGCTCGGTCGCCAGGACTTCATCGCCAACAAACGGGCCACCGGCCGAACAAAGGACCTCGCCGATATCGAGGAACTCGAGTAGTACTCTGGCTACGACGCGCGCTTCCGCTGATCGTAAAACCGCCGGCACGCGCGCTGGAACCGCTCGTGGAGCGGCGCGGCGATGTCGGGCGGCACGGGCCCGAGGCGCACCCACTGCACCTGCGCCTCGCGGACCGTCTGCTCGGCGGCGCGCCAGCGTGATTCCTCGTTATCGCCCGCGCGACTGCCGCCGATCGTGTTGGCGGCGAGCCGCTCGCGCCACTGACGCGCCAGCAGCTCCGCGGGTGACAGCTTCGCGGCCGGCTGGTGCGAGCCGCTCCCAGGCACCAGCTCCTCGACTCGAGCCACCAGCTTCTCCATCCGCTTGCGCGTGGCCTCGGGATCGATATCGGTGCCGGTGAACGCGTCCGGCCACGTAGCGACCAGCCGGCCCAGCGCCTGGTGATAGCGGGCGGCGAGATCCTGCTGCAGGTGACGGGGCAGCTCCGGGGCCTGCTGCCACTTCTGCCGCGCCTGCTGGATGACCGTGTACAGCCCGTCAGGCGCAGGACCCGGGTCGGCGCCGGCGGCAGGCAGCAGGTGCTCGAGCTCCTGCACGATCGACTCGCGCGGCGCAGCCTTGGCGGCCAGCGCGAGTTGATCGCGGTGCTTGTAGCGGTCGAAGAACCGATCGCACGCCGCACGGAACCGTTGCCAGATCGCCTCCGACTTCGAGCGCCGCACCGGCCCGATCGTCTTCCATTCCGCCTGCAGCTGCCGGATCTGGGCCGCCGCCGCGTCCCATTCGGTGGAATCGGCGAGCGCCTCGGCGTTGGCGCACAGCGCTTCCTTCTTCGCGAGGTTGGCGGCCCACGCCTCTTTGCGCTGCTTCAGATCCTGCTGCCGCCGCGTGAAGAATCGATCGCAGGCGGCGCGGAACCGCTCCCACATCGCCTTCTCTTGTCCGCGCACGACCGGGCCAATCGTCTTCCACTCCGCCTGCAGCGCCTGAATCTCGACGGCCGTGCGCACCCAGTCGGTGGAATCGGCCAGCGCCTCGGCGCGCTCGCAGAGCGCGTGCTTCTTGGCGAGGTTGGCCGCGCGCTCCTCCGCCTGCGCGGCAAAGTGCGGTGCGACCCGCTGAAACACTTCGTCCTGCGCCGCCTTGAAGCGGCGCCACATCGCCTCGCCCTGTGCCCGCGGCGCAAGCGCCACCGGCTTCCACCGCGCCTGCAGCTCGCGCATGCGGCGGCCGGCCACATCGAGGTCCGCCTCGTTCTTGAGCGCCTCCATCTCGCGGCACAGCTCTTCCTGCACCTGCAGGTTCGCCCAGCGCTGCCACTCGTCGGCTTCGCGCAGCTCCTGCACGCGCGGGGCGAGCGCGGCACGCGCCGCCTCGAGGCGGGCGTGGATCGCCTGCCAGTCCTTCTTCGACGGCATCGGCGTCCGCGCCTCGAGCGCGGACCGGAGCTCGCGCAGGGCGCGGTTGCCCGCCTTCAGCGTCAGCTGCTCGGAGGCGACGAGCGTCTCCACGTGCCGGCAGATCTGCTGCACGCGGCGAAGGTTCTCCTGCTCCAGCCGTGCCCGCGCCTCCGCCTGCTGCTGCTCGCGCTGCTCGAGCAGCGCCACCGCGCGTTCCATTCGCTCGGCAGCGTCGGGGTTCGCCGACGCATGCTCACGGAGGACCTCGGCGTCGCGCCGCAGGAGGCGCCAGCGCGCGATCGCCTCGTCGGCCGACTGCTCGGCGGCGGCGAGCTGCTCGAGCTCCGCCGCGAGCGCCTGCAGACGCCCGGCCGCGGCCTCGGCCAGCATGCGTCGGCGTTCGCGATCCTCGAACGCGCGGCACGCGTCCTGGAACCGGCGCGTGAGCGAGACCGCGTACTCTGACGGCATCGGCGGCAGGCTGTCCCAGCGCACTTTCAGCTCGGCGATTCGATCCGCCGCCTCGGGCCCGGACAACCGCTCGATCTCGTCGCAGATGGCGAGCCGGTCGGCCTGCTCGCGTACGAGCGCCTCGCGACGCGCCTCCTCGGCCGCGCGCTCCTGCTGCCGCTCCTCGATCGCTTCCCGCACCGCATCGCATGCCTGGTCGAACTGCTGTGCGAGCGCCGGATCGACGTCGACGTCGGCCTGTAGTTCCGCCCACGCGAGCCGTACGTCGGCGAGCCCGCGTCCCGCCTCGTCGGGATCCGCCACTGCAACGAGCGCTTCCGCGCGATGCAGCAGGTCGAGCGCGCGGGCGCGATCCTCGGCGCTCATGCGCGTCGCGGCCTCAGGGGTCGGCGGCGCCTCGTCGACCTGCGGACGGAGACGCGCCCGCGCCCGCCGCGCTGCCACCTTGTTGCGCGCGCGCTGCGCGACCTCCTGCAGCGCGTCCGCGGCGGTGACCCGTTCGAGAGCCGCCACCGCTGCATCGGTCTGCTCTGTTTTGAGCGCGACGGCGAGAATCTCCGCGGGGTCGGTCAGCCGCGCGAGCGCGCGCAGACGCGTCGCGCCATCGCGCGCATGACGACTGATCGCGGCGAGCGTTTTCTGGTCGTCGAGCAGCTCGACGATCGCCCCAGGCACGTCGGGGTTCGACGTGTCGCGCGCGACCAGCACGACCTCCTTGGTCCGGCCGAGCGCCAGCAGCTGCCGCACCGCGTCCATCGCCTGCGCGGCATCGTCGGCCTCCGCGCCGATGCCCGCCAGTCCGCGGATCGCCTCGGCCCGCACCTCCTCGTCGGGATCGGTGCGCGCCACCTCCGCCAGCACCGGCACGTCGTCGATCCGGCTGACCGCCGCCCGGCGCACGCGCGCTTCCACATCCTCACGAGCCACCGCGTGGAGCGCGTCGGCGTCTTCCGGCGCGAACTCGTACACCGCCGCCACGCGGACGGCCGGATCCGCGTGCTTCCAGCGGGGCTGCGGACGAAGCCTCTCGAGAATGCCCATCGTCACTGCCGCACTAACTCGCTTCCTGAACCCGGTTCGAAACCCGTAACTGGTTACTTCCCGCGTCGATCCGGCGCGGGCGGGTCACGTTGCACGAAAATTTGGATCGGTGCAAACGGTTGGCCGTAGATCCGGGCCGCTACGCTATGCCAGACGCGCGGCAGCCGATGCCGCGACGCGGACTTGCAGGATGAGTACCAGTTTGGCCGCTAGGGTCAGGCAAAAATTTCGTCGGGTGAGATGCCCAAACGCGGCAGGACGTACGACCGGATGGGCTCGGCGCCGGCAAACAGCCGCGCCGGTGTCTCGGACTGGAGGTCGTGCAGTTCGACCGTCTTCGCCTGCAAATCCACGAGCCAGCACTCACGAACGCCGTAGCGGCGGTACCACGGGACCTTCACGCGTCGATCGCGGCGAGCGGTTCGCGGCGAGAGAATCTCCACCACGAGGTCTGGCGGGCCCCAGACACGATCGCGCACGATGCCGAGCCGCGCGCGGCTCACGAACACGACGTCGGGCTGGACAACCAGCGCTGCGTCCATGTCCAACACGACATCGAGCGGCGAGAAGACATGCCCGAGGCCGAGCTCTTCGACATGGCGGTACAGCAAGGCCGTCAGGCGTGCCGAGATGAGCTGATGAGCGGGCGTCGGCATCGCCGGCTCACGCACGACGTGCCCGTACACGAGCTCCATCGGCAGGAGGGTCTCTTCGAGGTCGAAGTACTCGCCGACGCTCAGCTTCTCCGCCGATTCCGCCATCGACGACGACGATGCCATCGTCAACGGCCAATGTAAAGGCCTCAGGGCCCAGGCCTCAGGGCGATCCGAAGCCTCAGTCTGTGGCCTGACGCCTGAGGCCTGGGGCCTTCAGATCTACTTCACGAACAACATCTCTCTGTACGTGGGCAGCGGCCAGATCTCGTGCGGCGTCAAGACTTCGATCCGGTCGCCCAGCTCGCGCAACCGGTTCATGGCGGGAATCACCTTGTCGCGCATGTACTTCGCGTGCTTCTCGGCCGACGAAGAGTTGTGGTCGAGCAGACGCGCGAGCGCATCAGTCTGCACCTTGAACTGATCGATCAGCGTGCCATAGGCCGCCAGCAGCTTCCGGCCCTGTGCGCTCGGCCGGCCCGCCGCCCGCGCCGCCGACACGCTCAGCGCGATGTCCTTCTGGTACGCGAGCGCCGCGGGCAGGATATAGCGATTGGCCATGAGGACCATCAGATTGGCCTCGACGTTGATGGTCTTGTTGTAGTTCTCGAGGAACACGTCGTACCGCGCGTGCAGTTCGCGCGGATTGAGGATCCGGTACTTGTCGAAGAGCGCCAGCGTCTCCCTCGAGACGAGCTGCGGCAGGGCGTCGACCGTGTTCTTCAGGTTGAGCAGCTTCCGGCGGGCCGCCTCTTTCTCCCATGCTGGCGCATAGTTGTTGCCGTTGAAGATGATTCGCTTGTGCGCCTTGATGATCTTCGTCAGGAGCTTGGCCACCGCCTTGTTCAACTCCTCGCCCCTGGCCACGGCAGCCTCGAGCTCGGTGGCCATGTAGTCGAGCGACTCGGCCATGGCCGCGTTGAGCGCCGTGTTCGGGAACGAGATGTTCTGACCCGACGACACCGCGCGGAACTCGAACTTGTTGCCGGTGAAGGCGAACGGGCTCGTGCGGTTGCGGTCGCCCGCATCGCGCGGGAGCTTGGGGAGCACGCTGACGCCGATGTCGAGCGTGCCGCCCTGCTTGGTCGACTTCGCTCCGCCTTTCTCGATCTGCTCGAAGATGTCGGTGAGCATGTCGCCGAGGAAGATGGAGAGGATCGCCGGCGGCGCTTCGTTGGCGCCGAGCCGGTGGTCGTTGCCGGCGCTGGCGACGCTCGCGCGCAGCAGCCCCTGCCAGACGTCGACCGCACGAATCACCGAGGCGCAGAAC
>JACPCS010000089.1 GCA_016184455.1 Acidobacteriota bacterium | reverse complement strand
CCACGCATACCCGAAGCCCAAGAACAGGTGGAGCGCAACGCCAAGCGCCGCCACCTGGCGCAGGTCGTCAGCAAACGCGCGCGCCGCCCACGTGGGCAGATCGACCTCGGCGAACAGCCGCGTCGTCCAGGTCAGGAGATCCACCTGCCCGACGCCGATGAGCGGCAGGACATACATGATGCTGGTCATGGCCAGCGTGGCGAGAAAGCCGCTGGCGAAAATCATCGCGGCATCCCGCTGCAGCGGCGAGGGGCGGGGGAGCATATAGGCCTTGGCATTCATACAGGAGTACCTGCCCGTACAGTCTCGGCCCCGGCCCAGGCGTTACGGTTCCCAACGTCCTGGCTGGCCGGCATCGACGCGATTACCTGAAGACCCCTGGGAGGAGGGGCAGGGGCCGCAAGGAGGAACGGCCCCTGCCCTATCGCGCGCGACTAGAATTCGAAGCGCGCGCCGATCCGAATCTGGCGAGGTGTTTGGAAGGCGGGCAGCCGTGTCAGCGGGTCCACCGGTTGGCCGAAATCCGGGTTGAGCACGCCGAATGTCGACTCCGTGAAGCTGTCGTAGTTGGTCGCGGTGTTCAGGTTGAAGACGTTGAACACGTCGAGGAGGCCGACGATCCTCGCGCCACCCATCAGAGGGAGCCCGTAATCGAGATGCAGATCGACTTCTTTCAATACCTTCGTTCGCTGTCTGAAGCCATCTTCAGCGGTCTGGAAGCCTGATCCACGCGGCCCTTCGGGAATCTCTCCCGAATTGGTGAACACAGGGTTTGCCGCCAGCGCGGTGAGGGGCCGGCCCGTCGTGAAGCTCAGCCCCACGCCGGCGTTCAGGCCCGAAACCCACCGGTCGAAGGCGTAGCTGCCGAAGATCTTCGTTTGCTGCCGGCGATCGTTCGGCAGCGGGCCCTTGCCGGCCTTGCCCAGATACCGGACGTCTCCCCGGGCGCCCAGCGGCGTGAGGATCTGCGCGAAGCTCGGATCGTTGGTCGGGAAGTCGAAGAGCGACGTGATCGCAGGATCCGACTGCCCGTTGTCGTTTCTGAAGAACCCCTCGAAGGTGCCCTCCAGGCGCGCGTATCGATACGAGGCCGCAAGCTGCCAGTTGTCGGAGAAGCGCTTGTTCGCCGCGATCTCGATGGCGTTGTAGTCGTGGATGCCTTTCTCGTGCGCCGCGCCGAAGCCGGGAATTACCGGCGTCGCCGGGCTGGGATTCGTGAGGAAGAACTCCACGGTGTCGGCCTGCCCCGTCGAGAATGCCGCCAGCGGGGCGGTCCCGATGTCCTCCACGAGCCGGGCGATGTTGCGATGCACATACCGTACGCTCACGTTGAGCCCCTGGAACAGCTCACGCTCGCCGCCAACCAGATATTCATTGAGGTAGCCCTGCTTGACCTCCGGGTCGATATCCGAGGCGCTCGTGCCCGTGATGATGAAGTGGTTGGTCGTACCGAGCGCTGTGACGCCTTGCGGCACCGGCTGGGTGAGGGCCGCATCGAAGTAGTCGGCACGCGTCACGCCGGCGTCGGCCGACAGCGCACGGGCCGCCAGATCGTTCGGGATCTTGCTGTAGAAGCGCCCGCCATGCGCGAACACCTTCGTCCTGCCGTCGCCAAACAGATCGTAGGTGCCGCCAATCCGCCACGCGTAGTTGCTGTCCAGGGTGAAGTCGGTCAGGTTCCCGTGCAGCTCCTGCTGCTCCCACCGCACGCCGCCGTTCGCCGTCAGCCGCTGAATCCGGTACGTGTCCTGCGCGAACCACACCGTGTAGTCCTGGCTCGTATCGCGGGTGTTCGACGTGTTGGCGCGCGTGACGCGGAAAATGCGGTCGAAGACCGGGTCGCTCTGAATGGAGACCTGGGCGCCTGTCACCGTCCGTTCGCCGTTCGGCAGCACGAAGGTCGGGCCCGTCCGCTGAATGGTGTTGATGTAATCGATATCCTCGTACTGAATCCCGCCGCGCACCTCGTGGCTGCCGCCGAAATCGAACAGCAGCGTCGACTTGGCCTGATACTGGCGGTTCTTGCCCTCGGCCGTCTGCTCGAAGAAGCCGATGCCGCCGCTGCGGATGTTCGGCGTCACCGTGCGATCGGTGATTTGCCAGTCGTTGATCGACGGAATCTCGACCGTGTCATTTTGCGCTCGGCCGAACGACGCTTCGGCGAGCCAGTACGGCCTGATCACCCCTTCGTACCGCACCGTCTGGTTGTGTCCGCCGTACTCCGCCAGCTCGCTGAAGGCGGCGGTGTCAGTCCCGAGGAGTGCCGTGGTTCGCTGCGGCCCGTTGTTGCCGTTCGCGGGATCGCCGAAAAACGACGCGTCGATGCGATGATTCTGTAAGAGTTGCCAGGTGCCCTTCGCCGCGTACGACAGGATCTCGCGATCCTGTGTCACCTCGCCGAGGCTGCGCAGCGGAAAGCCGTCGGGCGCGATGAGCGTGCGGCGCTCGAATTGCGGATTGATCGCCCCGAAGAAGAACACCTTGTCTCTCAGAGCGGGCCCGCCCACCTCGACGCCGTAGTCGCTGACCTGCGTGTGCGTGACATTGACGGTGCCGTTGGCGGTTTGCACCCCCGAGAAGCGCGCCTCGAGCCCGTCCGGCCGGCTGAACCCGAAGACCGATCCGCGGAGGAGATTGGTGCCGCTCTTGGTGATCACGTTCACCACGCCACCGGTGGCCTGACCGTACTCGGCTTCGTAGCCGCCGGACTTGACCTGAACCTCCTTGATGAAGTCGTAGTTCACGCCGTTGCCGAGCGAGCCGAAGATGATCGAGTACGACCCGAGCGCGCCGAAGCCGCTGTTGCTGATGTTCACGCCGTCGACGACGTACTGGTTCTCGAGGCCGCTGCCGCCGGCAATCGAGGGATTCGCGGCCCCGGTGCCGCCGCCGCTGCTGACGCCGGGCGCGATCGTCAACGTGTCGCTGAACCGCCGGCCGATGGGCACGTGCGCCAGCAGCTCGGTGTCGAGATGGGCACCAACAGTCGTGGTCGACGTATCGACGACCGGTGCGCGCCCCAGCACCTCGACGGCCTGGGTGATACCACCAACCTCGAGGGTCAGCATCAGGTCGACCCGCTGGCCGAGCCGGACGTTGACGTTCTGCTGCTCGATGGGTGTGAAGCCTTGCAGATCCACTCGAACCGCGTACACCCCTGGCGTCAGGTACGGTGCGAGAAATCTTCCTTCGCCATCGGTGACGAGGCTGATGGGGCCCTGGGGCGCCATGATGGTGACGCTGGCGCCGGGCACGGCGAGCCCCTGCGCGTCGACGACGCGCCCGGCGATCGAACCCGTCGTCTCCTGTCCGAACGCGAGAACGGCGCTGGCCGCCATCAGAACGACGGCGACGAGCGCGATACCTGACTGGCGTTTCATGCTGCGCTCCTGTTCACGGCTCCTGTTTGTGGTCGCGGAACAATCCGTGATGGAGAAGCCGCGACCGCTTCGAGGCCGTCCTGGAGCAAGCGGGAGGCCGCGCCTGCAGACTACGGATGCGGGGCGGAAACCGCCGGCCCGCGAGCACTTTAGCGAGGGCCGGTGAGCCAAGCCGGTGGGCGATGAGCGCTGGCGTTGTCAGGCTTTCTGACAATTGTCGCAATCAGTGCCTGCCGCGAGGGAGGAGGCGCCCATCCACGCTTCTGTGAGGCAGCTCACGCGGGCACGCGTCCATCGGCTGCGTGTGGTAACGGAAGCGCCCGCCGAGCGACGTACACCTGCAAGGTCACGATTCCGAGATGCAGGCCAGGCTCACATTTCTCTCCGGCCCTCGTCGCGGCAACCGCGTCGTCCGAAGGGATACGGTCATCACGATCGGCGGCGACCCGTCGCACACGGTGTACCTCCCCGACACGCAGAGCCACGAGCTGCTCGCGCGCATTGTCAAAGGTGAAGGTGCCTACGCGATTGCTGCCGGCCATCCGGCCGTGTGCCTCAGCGTGAACGGCGCCGATGCGAGCGGGGAGCACGACGTCGCCCTGCACGATGGCGACGTGATCCGCATCGCCGGAGCCTGCACCATCTGCTTCAGCACCGTGCCCGAACGGGGCGATCCTCCCACGCCGCTGCGCCAGATCCTCGGCCGGAGCTGGCGCGCGTCGGTCCATCTTCAGGGCGGAGCCCTGCGCCGGAGTCTGTTCTTCCTGCGAGACCTCTGTCACTGTGCGGGGCACGATGCCAGCCGGCGCGCACGCGTGGCCTGGGGCGCAACGTTTCTGGCCGTCGCCCTCGCCGTGCTGCTCGGGACGCTCAGTCTCTTGCACGTCCGGGCCGCCGAGCGGCGAGTTGGCATGCTGAGCGCCCAGGTCGCCAGCACTCGCGTGTCGGATCGTCAGTTCGAGGAACAGATGAAGAGTCGGTTCGAGGAGCAGACCGTGAGGGTTCATCAGCTCGAACAGGAAAAGGCCGACGCCGAAGCGCGCCTCGGAGAGGTCTCTCGAAATCTGGAAGCTGCCGAACAGCGGGTGACACGGCTCGAGCGCCAGACATCCGACTTGCTGGCCCGGATCGACACAGCGCGCCGGTCCGTGGCCATGCTGGTCGTTGGCTACAGCATGTACGAGGTCGCCAGCGGCCGGCCGCTGCGCTTCGCCTCGATAGACGACGGCGTCCCTACGCGCGACAATACCGGTGCCTATCCCACGTCTGTCGATGGTACCGGCCCGGTGCTCACCTCGTACGCACTGGGCAGTGGCTTCTTGATCAGTGGCGGCCGCATCGTCACCAATCACCACGTCGTCGAACCGTGGTTGGAGAAGGAGAAGGCTTCGACCAATTCGGGCCTCCAGCCTGGGTTCGAAGTACGGCAGACGGTCTTGCACGCCTATTTCCCAGACGTACGCGAACCGGTGCGCCTCCAGATCGCGGCGGTGTCGGCCGAGGCGGATGTCGCGGTGCTGACAGGCGCCATGCCACCGGAGCTCTCTCCGTTGACGCTCGCGCCACCCGCACGGCGCGTGAGCGTGGGCGATCAGATTGTCGTGATCGCGTATCCCCTCGGATTCGATACGTTGCTGGCCAGGATGGACCAGGCACTTGCCGGCCAACTCGTCCACGACGCCGGCGGCGACCCTCCGGTGCTGGCAGCCGCACTCGCGACCAGAAACTTGATCAGCCCGCTGGCCACGGTGGGGCACGTCGGCGACGTCCGCGGCACCACCATCACCTATGACGCGGCCTCGACCTACGGGAGCAGCGGCGGACCGGTGCTGAATGCCAACGGAGAAGTGGTCGCATTGAATCACGCCGTACTCGAAGATTTCACGGGAGCCCGCTTCGGCATTCCTGTCGCGGCCGTGCACCGGCTGCTACAGCAGCCGCGCTCGGCCGCGCGTGCGCAAGTTCCCGCGGGCGACGTGGAAAACACTCACGCTGACGGCGGGCGACCTACAGGCAGTGCCGCAGCCGCCGCGCGCACGGCAAAGGACGGACCTGGATGGAGTTTCTGAGCTGGCTGGAAAACAACGACGTGAGCACGTGGATACGCGAGTCGCCGTCCATCTAGGCCTACCTACCCCACCGTGCTGACGCTTCACACGATCGGGCTGGGCATCCTCGTTGGCGCGAACTGGGTGGTGGCGCTGCGGGTGCTGGGGCTTGCGCCGCGGGCACCCGTCAAGGCCGTCATGGACCTGATGCCGGTGGCGCTTGCAGGCTTCCTCCTCAATCTGATCACCGGCGTCATCTTCGTCGCCGGCATGCCCGGCCGCTTCGCCGGCAACTTCGCGTTCCACATGAAGATGCTCTTCATCGTGGCGGCCGGCCTCAACGCGCTGTACTTCCAGCTCTTCCTCTGGCCCCGAGACCGGGAGGCGGGCCCTGGCGAGGATGTGTCGAGGGCCGGGTCGGTGGTCGGGGGGATCTCGTTGTTCTGCTGGCTGGCGGTGGCGTACTTCGGGCGCATGCTGCCCTCCTTCGAGCAGGCGTTCTGAGGACATCAAGGTGAAAACCCAGGGGTGTCGTATGAAAAGCAGATTCGCGCAGGCGTCGATGATAGTCGTTGCCCTCGGCCTGATGTCAGGTGCAACTCTGGCACATCACGGAGATGCGGGACGATACGAAAATCGTCTGACCACCGTGCGTCTCCAGTAGAAAGCCTCGCTCAAGGCCCTCGAGCGGCTCGCGGACTCGGCCTGCCAGCGCGCGCGCGACGCCGGGGTCGAAGAGGTGGAACTTCGGGCTCGCCACCTCCTTGACTTTCGCGCGTCGCCGCCACGCTGGCAGCGAGAACGTGTAAACATCGGCAGCAATGTTACGGCGAAAATGCTGGTGTCGTGAACAGGCGGTGCCGCGGCCGGTCGGGGCGCTGTTGTACGAGCTCATCACCGGGGCGCGGAGGCGTGCCGCACCGCGCGAGGCGCGAGGTATCCCAGGCGCGTGCGCGGGCGGGCGCCTGGCTGCGACGGCAGGCGTACCGCAACGCGGCGGAATGCACCGTCCAGCCCTGGATTCTTCGGGTTGTAGCCCAACGTGTACTGGCGTGCCAGCTCCTCGGCGATGACGCGGTACAGCGGCGCGAGCTCCTCGATCGCGAGCGGGAAGAAAGCGCGACCGCCTGTCTCCTCCGCGAGGGTCCGCATCAGGTAGTCGGATTGGGATGCGAACCAGCTGCGGGAAGTATTGGCGTGGACCCGGGTGCCGCTGGAACCTCGCGCGGTCGCCGGGACGGACCTGAGCGAAATGGTGTAGATCGCAATGCCGCTCCGCCGCACGAGCTCGAGCACCTCGTCTGCGGTGACGAGGCCGTGCGTATCCTCGCCATCGGAGAGCAGCACGATCGCCTGCCGGCGCACTTCACCGGTTTTCGCGTTCTCGCGGGCCAGCTCTTTCAGCGCGATATACAGCGCCGTATGGAGGGCTGTTCCCCCGCCGGCCCTCGTCTCCCGGATGGCCGATTCGACGCGCTCGAGGTCCTCGATCAGCGGTTGCCGCAGGTGCGCCGCGTCGTTGAACTCGACGACCGCCGCACGATCGCCCGCCCGCAAGGTGCGCACGAAGCCGACGGCCGCCTCCCGTGCCATCGCGAGCTGGTGGCCCATGCTGGCGCTCGTGTCCAGAAGGATGGCAAGGTCGAGCGGGACCGGATCGGCGGCAAAGAAGGCGATCTCCTGCAAGACGCCGTCCTCGTACACGTGAAAGTCCGCCATGGCGAGCCCGGTCACGTATTTCTGACGTGCGTCGGTCACCGTCACAGGCAGCACGACCAGGTCGGCCCCACTCCGGAACACGGGGCCAGAACCGTGGCGGGGCGCAGCAGGAGGTTCAGCTTCCGGGACTTCCTGGGCTGACGCGGAGGCGATCGGCGCGGCGAGCAGGAGCACACCGAGCAATAGCGGCAGGCGTGATGCTGAAGCTCTCATAATAACTGTAGGTCCCGCTCGCCGTGCTTCCGTTACGCCTGCCTCATCACCGTTCGTCGAAGATTGTCGAAGATGCCGCCCATCATCGGCGCTCGCCTTCGCACAGCAGCTCGATTGGACCGCTATGCGGCTCGTTGTGCGATTTTGTACTCGTTCTTCCCCGCATAGCGGTCCTGGGCGCGCAAAGCGCGCCAAAAGACACTGGCAACCAGCCAAGGGGTTCTGCGGGGATATCTAGGGGCAGAGCCCCTTGGCTGGTTGCGCCGCGTCGTACTCCAGCTTCTCCGGTGCCGGGCAACGCCCGGCGAGTGTCCCCGGGCTGGGAGGGCTCGCCGCCACGACCTGCGCGAGCTCCTCTTTCATGCCGTGGAACTCCGGACTGGTGACCACCAGATCATCCTTCGATGGCAGATACATGACCTCGCGCTGCGACTTCAGCATGCGCTCGTAGAACGGCGGGTGCGTCCGGAACCAGCTCGACCCGTTGACGTGGCCCTCGGTCGTGGCCATCTTGTCGAAGAACCGGACGAAGCCGGACGGGTCGTACCCGGCGTTCCAGGCGTACTGCACGCCGAGCTGGTCGGCCTCCAGCTCGAAATCGCGGCTCACGCCGAGCAGGTCGAGGCTCATCAGCAGGCCGAGCCCGGTGAACCCGTACTGATACGCGTAATACGCGCCGATGCTGCTGATGCCACCGGTTAGCACCGACGTCCCGATCTGCGCCGCCTGGAAGAGGAGGCTCGACCACGCGGCACGACGCATCATGCGGTCGCCGTGGCGCGCGGCCGCGTGCGCAATCTCGTGCGAGAGCACCCCGGCCAGCTGCGCCTCGTCGTCGGCCCTCTCGAGCAGGCCGCGGTGGACGAACAGAAAGCCGCCCGGCAGCGCAAACGCATTCACCTCGGGCGAATCCAGCACCTCGACCTGAACGGGCACGCGCAGATCCGAGCGCGCCGCGATTCGCTCGCCGAGCGTTCGCACATAGCTCTGGATCAGCTCGCTGTCGACGGGCGGCGGCATGACGTTCGCCTGTCTCATCTCCTCTACCGCCTGGCGCCCAACCTCCACGTCCTTCTCCTGATTGCGGCCGACCTCGCGGACACCGATATCGGCGACATCGCCGTGCTCGCGTGCGTGAGCGGAGCCGTCGGCAATCGACCGCCGGATCTCGGCGAGATCCCGGGGCCAGTCTCGAAGCAGTGCCAGCTTCGCCGCCCGGTTGCGGTAGGCCAGCGGTACAGCGTGCTTGGCGAGCATGCGTATCTGCTCCCGCTGCGCGCGCAGGTGCTCGACCTCGCAGTGCCGCGCCTGCCGCTCCGGCGGACTCAGGGTGCCGGTGTCCTGCCGCAGGCGCTTCTCAGCGTCCTTGACCTGCTTGGCCGCCTGTTTCTCCTGCTTTTCGAAGCGGCCGACGCAGGTCTGCTCCGCCTTGTCGAGCAGCGCGCCGAGGCGGGCGAATGCGGATGCCTCGATGTTCAGGGTGGGCGCCAGGTCGAACAGCTCCTGGTAGGACTTGTCGAGATACCCCTGGAGCTCCTGTGCGTTGATCGGATCCGGCGCGCCGAACACGCGCGAGGCCGTGCCGCTTCCCGCGCTGACGATCAGCCCCACCGACAACAAAACCGCTAGCGTTCGTCTCACGATGATCTCCCCGGGGCACGCTCGATGCAGCACACCCCCGTTTGATGAGTCTCGCAGATGGCCGCACCGCTACAGGCCTTGGCCGAGGCCCACTCTTCTCCCAAATGGATGTGTCTGGTGTCTCACTTGTCGGCCAGGAGTTGGACACGCCGGTGTAATGAAGGACGCCCTGCGACGACCGAGCCAGAGAGGACCAGACACGGAGAACGTCGGATGCAGGAGCGCCCCGTCACAGATCCCGCCTCCCTGCGTGTCGTCGCCACGCGCCTTGCGCCGATCGCCGCGCTCCTGGCGCTGGCGATCGCGCCGGTGGCCGCCGGCGACCTGAAGTCGCTGACCACGCCGCAGGAGCTCGTGCTCGGCCAGATCTTCGCCGAGCAGGTCGACCAGCAGTACCCGCTGCTGCACGACCCGGTGCTCACGTGGTACGTCAACCTGCGCGGGCGCCAGTTCGCGGATCGATCCCCCCGCAACAACCTGCCGTACTTCTTCCGGGTGATCGACAGCCCCGAGATCAACGCCTTCGCCATTCCAGGCGGCCACATCTATCTGAATCTGGGCGTGCTCCAGGTCGCCGACGAGGAAGGGGAGCTGCTCGGCATCCTTGCGCACGAGATCGGTCACATCGTCGGCAGGCACAGCGCGAAGCAGATTGTCAAGCAGCAGTGGGCGTCGATCCTGATGACCACCGCAAGGGGGGCGTACTACAACCCCTACGCCGATCTGGCGGCGAACCTGTTCGGCGAGCTCGGCTTCCTGAAGATGACGCGGGATGCCGAGCGGGAGGCCGATCAGATCGGCTTCCAGCTCATGATCGATGCGGGCTACGACCCCGTGTACATGATCGCGATGTTCGAGAAGCTGCAGCAGCGGTACAAAGAGCAGCCGGGGCTCCTGGAGAAGCTGTTTCTCACGCACCCGCCAACCGACGAGCGGATTGCGAACCTGAAGACGCAGCTCATCGCGACGCGGCCGCCCGAGGGCCTTCGTGTCACCAGCCCCGAGTTTCAGGAGACCAGGCTCCGGGTGCGCGACCGCTACCCCGCCCCGCCCCCCAAAGGCAAGGACACACGGGACAAAGACGGGAAGGGCCAATGAGGTGTCCTGTACCTGCGCACAGGTTCGCAGCGCCGGCCCTCGTGCTGGGCCTGTTGGTCGTGTCGCCGATTGCCGCCGGTGCGCAGTACATCGGCCGGGAGCCGGAGCGGCTCGCTGCGCTCGTCGACGCGATTCCTCGTGAAGGGAGCGGCGCCCTCGAGAGGTCACGACTTGCGCAGGCCGTTGCGTTGGTGAACGACGGCAAGGCGGCGAACGCGCTCGAGGAGCTCGGGCCACCGAACGACGATGACAGCCTCGGTGTCCGCTACGCCCGTGTGCTCCTCCGGCTCGACGCCGAGCGCGAACTGCGGTTGCCGGAGCTGAGGGCCACGCTGGCGGGAGTCCTGCGAGCCGATCCGTACTTCGCCGATGTCTTCGACGTGTGGATGGGGTTGAATCCGCAGAACAAAGAGCTGCGCGCGCACGCCGCGGCGTTGGACGTTCGCGCCGAGCCGGAAGCGGCGTGGCAACGGGCCGAAGTCTTGCTGCGATTGGGCGACCCGCGGCGGGCGCTGAACGCCCTGACCGCCATCGGGTCTTCGGACGCGGCGCTCCGCAACCGCGCCGATCGCACGCTGGCGTGGGCGCATTTCCAATTGAAGGAGGACGCCGCCGGGCAGGCCGTCTACCTCCGGCTGCTCGATCGGCTCGACGAGACCACGGCGGCGCTCTTGTTCCGCGACATCGCCGCGATTGCCTCGCCCCCAGAGCGGCAGGAATTTGCCTCACTGGGCACGGCGGCCAGGTCCGCGTTCCTTCGCCGCTTCTGGTCGGGCCGCCACCCGGTGCCGGTTCAGGAGGGGAACCCGCGTCTGGGCGAGCACTACCGGCGGCTCGCGCGCGCGCTGGCCGAGTACGGGCTGCAGTCCAACGGCCGCGGCTACTTCACCGATTCCGAGGTATTTCGCTCGCTCTCGCCCGCGCTCCCGTATTTCGACTCGAGGCTGGTCTTCGAGGAGGGATCGGCGGCCCGCTACTGGCTCGACCCTCGGGGACTGCTGCTCATGCGCCACGGCGAGTCGGAGGTGCCGCTCGTCGGGCAAAGCGTCGCAGGCACGGAGCCCAGCCAGTCGTGGCTCATCAGCGGCTATCGATCGCGGCCGCTGCTGTACCACTTCGTCAGACGCACGACGGTCGGCGAATGGACGCTCGTCTTGAACCTGGCCGTCGCCGCCACCCGAAGTGGAGCCACCGCTGACGACCCCGAGCGGATTCTCCCGGCGCTCTCGCGATCGGTCCTGCCGCTCTACGAAAGCCGCTTTACGTTGCACCCCATCTATCAGAGCGCCGGGCAAGCGCGATCGCCTTCTGATCTGCAGCAACTCCTGCGCGCTGAGAGTCAGCTCATCGCCGGCTTCGTGACGGCCGCCCTCACGTTTGATTCCACGGCCTACTACACGAAAGACAACACGCTCCCGCTCGCAGTCTCGGTGGCGAATTTCTACTTCGCCGGAAAGCCGGCCATCGAGGTCCAGTTCGAAGCCGACCTCAGCGGCATCGACGCTCGCCGGCTCGGCGAAGCCTCGACCCTTGTCGCGACGGTCATGCTCTACGATCGCGACTGGACGACACTCGTCCAGCGTGTCGACACGACATTTCCTCTTCGCTTCCCGTCCAGCAAGCACAAGGGGCTCGTCGGCAGCGTGCTCCTCAGCGATTTGGAGCCGGAGGACTATCGCCTCACGCTGTCGGTGTACCAGCCCGACTCCGGGCGGATTGGCCTGGCCCGGGGAAGGCACGAGGTCACCTACATCCCGAACGGCAGCCTGGGGATCGGCGACCTGGTGCTGCTGCGGCAACCGCCCCCGAACGAGAAGCGCGCGAGTCCCACGACCGACGCCTCCGTGCCCTGGGTGCCGGCGCCTCAACGGGTCGTGAGCGATGGCGCACCGCTCAGGGTAGAGTTCGAGGTCTACAATCTTCAGCCGGACGACTCCGGTCACGTCCAGTACGAGGTCGAAGAATTCGTGCTCACGCTGTATGAGGAGCCCGGCGTGCTCGGCAAGCTCGCCGGGTGGGCCAACCTCGCCGGGCAGATGTTTTTCCCTCTGTACACGTTCGCCGGCCAGGTGGGCAAGACCGTGCTGTCACAGGCGACAGCGAGCGAGACAGACGGCCTCACGGTCGCGAAGCGACCGATGGAAGACGCGCCAGCCGGGGCGATCGCGGAGCATGTGCGCGCCGACCTGGAGAGCCTCAAGTCGGGCGTCTATACGGTCTACGTCACGGTTCGCGACCTCCATTCGGGCGAGCTGGCCAGCCGCTTCTTGACCTTCCAGATCGACTAGAACGTCAGCCGGAAGCCAAACTGCGCCGTGCGGTTCTCGCCCGCCACGCGCTGGCCGAACTGCCGGTTGCTCTCCTCGGTCTCAATCGTCCAGTTCGCCGAGTTGAAGACGTTGAACACCTCCGCGATCCCGTCGATCGACACGCGGCCGCCCAGCGGGATCCGCTGCTGCAGGCGGATATCCGTGCGGTACGCATCCGGCTGCACGAAGCCGTTCCGCGGGACGATGGTGCCATCCGGCCGCAGACGGGCGCTTCCGGCGGCGCCCAGATTCCGAATGTCGCCGCCGAAGGTGGTCTCGTCACGCAGGCCGGACCCCCAGATGTGAATCGCGCTCACCTGGAGGCCGTAGCCCACCTGCCAGATGCCGCTGAGTACGGCGCGGTGGCGTTGGTCGCTCTCGGCCAGGGTGAAATCATTCCCGAGATCCGGCGCCACCGGGAAGGGCACCGGCGCGAGGCCGCTGAACGGCTGCGGGTCGGCGTCCTTGAGACGCGAGAGCGTATAAGTGGCCGAGGCCTGCCACCGGTTGCTCAGCCGCTTGGTGAACGACGTCTGCAGTCCGTGATAGCGGGAGCGGCCCGTGTGCGGGATCATCGAGACCACCCCCCACTCCGGAAACGCCCGGCGGCTGACGTCTTGAAACGGAAAGTTGGCGCCGCTGGCGGGATCGTAGGTCAAATTCGCGTTCGGGATGATCTGCTTCTCCCATTTCCCCCTGGTGTAGACGTAATCGGCCTCGATTGCCATCGTCTCGCCGAACTGCCGGTTGATACCGATTGAGGTCTGCCAGTTCCGCGACAGGTCCATGTACTCCGGCGGCGCCACCAGCTCCGTCACATCGCGGATGAGGCATCCAGGTACATTGTTGACGCTGCAGAATCGCGCCTGGGCCTCCGTGAAGGTTGGCCGCGGTCCGTTGAACGGGTTCGCGGCGAAATCGGGCCGGCCGTCGTTCTCGACGGCAAGCACGACAATCTGGGTGGCGCTCAGCGTCCAGAACGTGTCGACGGTCAGCGGATCCTGGTAGTAGTGTCCCGTCCCGCCGCGCACCACCGTCCGGTCGTCGAGTCGGTACGCAAATCCCAGCCGCGGCTGGACGTTGTCGGTGTCGTCCGGGCGATCGCCCTGCACCCAGGGCAGGACCTCGGCGCTGTTCGCAAACGCATTGGTGCTGAGATCGTACCGCACGCCGAGGTTCAAGGTCAGGCGGTTCGAGATCTGCCAGTCGTCCTGCGCCCACGCGGCCGACTTCTTGTGGTTGTATTCGACCGGGAAGGTCCCAATGCCAAGGAGGTATCGCCGCGTCAACGGCGAGAGCGCCGCCAGGTTCCACGTGTCGG
>JACPCS010000088.1 GCA_016184455.1 Acidobacteriota bacterium | reverse complement strand
ACAAATCGCAAATGAGGAAAGCCCTTTCGGGGGCCGTAAGCGAGGGCGCCGGCAGGCAGTCCGTATCTCGTTGATTTGAAACGAGGTCGCCCCTGGCGTCGATTGTGCTCATTTAGGACGTTTCCACTTTCCACTTCCCAAGGAGATGCGCATGAGGAGGACCTGTTTCACCCTATTGACGGCTGCCGCCCTCTGGGCAGCACTCGCGCAGGTGGGGCACGCCCAGAGCACGACGCTGACCCTGTTTGGCAGCGGCTCGGGCGCGTTCGAGGTGCCGCCGGTTGCAACCGCAGGCGTGGGGACCGCGACGTGCACGATGAACCGCACGACGGTAGAATTTACTTGTACCGCCCGGGTACACAACATCGTCGACCTGACCGCTGCGCACATCCACGTCGGCGGTCCCGGGTCATCGGGCCCGACCGTCATTGACATTCCGAGCATCCCCCTCCGCAGCTCGGACGACTTCGTGCTCTCCTGGACGTGGAAGGAGAGCGACCTCACCGGTACGCTCGGGCGCCTTCGGCCGGCGCAGGGCGTGCTCAAGATGGCCGACGTGTTCGAATCGTGCTCGAGCGGCAACTGCTATCTGAACTTCCACACGACCGCGAACCCTGGCGGCGAGCTCCGGATTCAGCTGTGCCCCCAGGGCGAGGAAACCCGGTTCGCGAACCAGTTCTATTTGATCAACGTCTGCCATCCGCAGAAGTAGCCGGGAGGCTGTTACGATCAACGGATGGCGCTCCGTCCGCTGGCGGCGCTGCTCGTGCTGAGCGGCGCCGCCGCTGCCTACGACACCACGCTCGGTCCTCAGGCGATCGCCGAGGCGATCCGCATCGGAGAGTCGCGCATCGACCGCGTGCACGTCGACTATCACCGGCCCTATCGCATCGACGTGCGGCGCCCGCCGGTCGACTACGTCGAGCTCGTCACCCCGTTTCGCCGCGTGGTGCTCGCATCGGAGGAGCGGCTGCGGCAGGGCGGCCGATCGTTCCGCCAGCAGGAGGCGCAGGCGGTGGCCGCCGCACGGGGCAACCCGCTCGAGGTGTTCGTCGAGCTCACATTTCACCCGCAGAACGCATACGTCGGCGTGCCGCCGTACGAGGTGAGGCTGATGCACGGCTCGCCGGAAACCGCGCTCCTCCCGCAGCGGCTCCAGCGCGTGCCCCGATCCGGACCGCGGCTCGAGACGGGTCCGACGCGCTCGCCCTACCCGGCCGCGCCGTGGCTGGCGGATGGGCAGCCGGTGCTTGGGGGCACCGTGATCGCGAGCTTCGACGCGGCGCGGCTCGACGACCGAGCGAGATACGACGTGGTGATCGTGGAAAAGGGGAAGGAGCTCGCGAGGGCCTCCGTGGACCTCGCGAGCCTGCGATGACTTACGACAACACCTTGACGACGACGCGCCGGTTCTGGGCGCGGCCCTGGCGCGTGTTGTTCGGCGCCA
This sequence comes from Acidobacteriota bacterium, assembly GCA_016184455.1. GTDB lineage: Bacteria > Acidobacteriota > Vicinamibacteria > Vicinamibacterales > UBA2999 > MELF01. The sequence goes on along the minus strand of JACPCS010000088.1, from coordinate 18,157 downwards.
CCGGCTTCTCCTCGCCAAAGCTGATCACGTTCATCCGGTGCAGCGGGATCTGGTGCTGCTCGTACAGGTACCGCTTCACTGCCTCGGCGCGCTCGAGGCCGAGCTGCTCGTTGTACTCCGCCGAGCCGGTGTTGTCGGTGTGCCCTTCGATCTCGATGAAGATGTTCTGCTGCTTCGACTTGAGATCGTTGACGACCGCGTCGAGGCGCGCGCGCGCCTCGTCCGGCAGATCCGCCGAGCCGAGCCGGAAGTTGCCCTGATCTTCGCTCAGGGTGACCTCATAGATCAGCTTCCGCACTTCGGCCTGCACCGCGTCGACGCGCCCGCCGACCGACGTGGCCGCCGCCTGCGCCTTGTCGGCGGCGCCCTGCGCGGTGCCAGCCGCCGCGCGGGCGTCGGCCGCAGACTTGCCTGCCGCCTCGGCCTTCTGATCGACGGCGCCAATCCGCTGCTCGTTCTGGCCGATCCGCTGCTCGGTCTGACCGACGCGCTGCTGCGTCTGCTCGACACTGCCGCCCAGCGTGTCGACCTTGGTGTTGACGGCCCCGACCTCCTCACGCACGAATCCCTTCGTGGCGCAGGCCGGTGCGACCGCCACGCTCAGAGTGATGATGAATCCCGCCAGCAACGTCTTCCGCATGGTGCTCCTCTCCTTCTCTCACTACCACCTAATTTGCCGCCCGGGCCTGGCCAGACATGTACCCGCCCCGCGCGTGAACGATCAGATCGCGGTTGCGAGTACGAACTTCGAGCGGATGCCAGCCCGGACGTGGATCCGGCTCGAATGTGATGAGGTACTGGTAGCGCAGCTCGCCGAGCACATCGCGCGCGCCTTCGGCGATGTGGACCGGCGTGCTCGCCATCCGCAGGTCGCCGCCGGTCCACCGCGCCAGGTCCGCCAGCGTGGCGGCGCTCGTGGACGCGCCGTCCGCGACGACGGACAGCCGGTCGCCAGGATGGTCGAGCGGCGTGACCACCACCAGCAGGTACACGGGGACGTCGATCGACGCCGCGATCCCCGACACCTCCGGCGCCGTCAGCCGGCTGGCGGTGTCGACCCCGTCGGTAATGACGAGGAGCGCGCGATGCCGATTCGCGCGCTCGGCCACGGCACGGGCCGCGTGCGCCACCGCGTCGTAGAGCGAGGTCAGCCCCCACGGACGTCCCTCGAGGCTGACGCGGCGGACGCGATCGAGATCGGTGGTGAATGCCACGACCTCCTCGAGCCGCGCGTCGAACGTGAAGAGCGCCGCCTCGTCGCCGGCACGGCTCAGCAGATCCGTGACGGCATGAACCGCATGCCGTGCCCGGTCCATGTTGCCGCCGACAGCCATGCTGCCACTGATGTCGAGGAGCAGCGCGAGACTGATGGCCGCCTCGCCGGAGTAGAAGTCGCGAATGCTGCGGGCCGTCCCGCTGTCGATCACCTCGAAGTCACTCTTCCGGAGATCGCGGACGACGCGGCCGCGACGATCGCGGACGGCGGCCGCGAGCGACACGGCTTCGACCCCGGCGCGAAACGTCACCGTCGGCTGCTGACCGGAGGCCGTCGCGAGGGCCGGTTCAGCGTCAACGATGGGTGGAACGATGACGAGCATCGCCGCAACGGCTACCGTGAGAGGTCCCCGCACGGCACCGCTCCGGTTCAATCGTCTTGCCAGCGAGCGTACGTTCGTAAATAGAAGCACTTACGGGCGATTCGACCGCGTCCGGCGTCGTGCGATCGCGTCACCTTGTGTAATTGTTACACGGTTGGCGCCTGGAGGCATGTAAAACCGTCGCGACGTGGGGAATTGCCGTCGTCGAACGGCGGCTGCGAACGCGCCATGTAAGATGTGTGGTGCGAATGCCCACTTCCAAGCTTGCGCAGCCCCTCGACTCGGCTCGGGGCAGGCCCATCCCGGTGGCCGTTCGCGTCGACCGCTTCTCCTACGCCATTCGGAATATCGTCACGGCGGCCCAGGCGCTCGAGGCGCGCGGCACCCGCGTCCGCTATCTGAACATTGGCGACCCGGTCGCCTTCGGCTTCCAGACGCCCGCGCACCTCATCGAGGCGGTCACGCGCGCGATGCGCGACGGCCACAACGGGTATCTGCCGTCGGCGGGCATTCTCGAGGCGCGCGAGGCGGTGGCGGCCGAGTACGCGGCGCGCGGTGTGGCCGTCTCGCCCGACCGGGTGGTGATGACGACGGGCACGTCGGAGGGGATCGACCTCGCGCTCAACGCGCTGGCGGATGAGGGCGACGAGGTGCTCGTCCCTTCACCGACGTACCCGCTCTATACGGCCGTGCTCGCGACGATCAACGCGCGGCCGCGCTACTACCGGACCGATCCGAACCACGAGTGGCTGCCCGACCTCGAGCATCTGCGGACGCTCGTCACGCCGCGCACGCGCGTGCTCGTCATCATCGATCCGAACAACCCGACGGGCGCCGTGTATCCGCCTGCGGTGCGGCGCGCGCTCATCGAGTTTGCCGAGCGCCACGGCCTGACGATTCTGGCCGACGAGGTGTACGCGGACACGACGTTCGACGGGCCGTCGCCGCTGCTGTCGACGCTCGATCCCGACGCGCCGATCATCTCGCTGTCGAGCCTGTCGAAGGCGTATCTGGCGCCGGGGTGGCGCACCGGGTGGATGGTCGTCTCCGCCACGCCGCGGCTCGACAACGTGCTCGCGGCGGTGAAAAAGCTCGCCGACGGCCGACTCTGCAGCCCGGCGCCGATGCAGCACGCGGTCGTGGCCGCGCTCACCGGCGATCGCTCGCACCAGGTGCGGTTCCGCCGGGCGCTGGCCGAGCGCGCGCGCGTGACCTTCGACGCGCTCAACGCGATTCCGGGGATGCGGTGCGTGCTGCCGCGCGCGGCGTTCTACGCGATGCCCGCGCTCTCGCTGCCGCCGGGCCGCACCGACGAGGACTACATCCTCGAGCTGCTGCGCGCGACGGGCATTCTGTGCGTCTACGGCTCCGGCTTCGGGATGCGTCCGGAGGAAGGCACGTTCCGCATCGTCTTCCTCGCCGACCCGGCAGAGCTGCGGGCGATCTACGCCGACATCGCGGCGTTCACGCGCGACTACCTCGCGAGGTCCAGCTGAAGCCGGACGCTACGTACATGTGACTCGCGACGACGCGCGCGCGCTGATCCGCTACGCCCTGGCGGGCCTGGTCGTCACGGCCGCGGTCGCCTGGGGCCTGTATCTCGCCCGCAACGCACTGCTCCTCGTCTACGTGAGCGCGCTCGTCGCGATCGGGCTCGCGCCGCTGGCCGCTGCGATCGAGCGCCGGCGGCTCTACGGCCGCCGCCAGATGCCGCGATGGGCAGCCATCCTGATCATCTATCTGTGCTTCCTGGCGGTTCTGATCGGCGTCGGCGTCCTCATCATTCCGCCGCTCGTGACCCAGGCGCGCGATCTCTGGGCGGCGCTGCCAGACATGCTGCAGCGGGCACAGCAGTGGCTGATCGACCGGGGCGTGCTGTCGCGGCAGCTCTCGGTCCGCGAAGCGATCGCGCAGGCGCCGGTCGGCGGCACCGATGCCGTCGGCGCGGTCGTCGCCGCCCTGTGGGGGTTCGTCGGCGGCATCTTCGGCCTCATCGCCATCCTGATCCTCGCGTTCTATCTGCTTCTCGACGCCGACAATCTGGTGCGCACGTTCGTGCGGCTCTTTCCGCGCGCCGGGCGGCCGCGCGTGGAAGATGCGTGCCGCCGTGTGTCGCACAAAGTGAGCGCGTGGCTCGGCGGCCAGCTGCTCCTCGCGGGCATCATCGGCGCGTCGGCGGCGTTTGGCCTCTTCCTCATGGGGGTGCCGTATTTTTATGTGCTGGCGCTCATCGCCGGCATCGGTGAGATGATTCCGATGGTCGGACCGATCATGGCGGCGGTGCCAGCCGTCGCCGTCGCGTTCACCGTGTCGCCGGCGCTCGCGCTCGGCGTGGCGGCGTTCTTCGTCGCGCAGCAGCAGGTCGAGAACCACGTGCTCGTGCCAAAGGTGATGGAGCGGCAGGTCGGCGTCAGCGCCGTCGCCGTCATCGTGGCGCTGCTCATCGGCGGCACGCTGCTCGGCGTGGTCGGCGCGATCCTCGCGGTCCCGACGGCGGCGATCCTGAAGGTGCTCTTCGAGGAGCTCGTGCCCGAGGCGGCGCGCGACTGATGGGTGCGCGGGCGGCGCACGCGTTCTTCCTCTATCTGGTCCTGTCGATTGCCGCCACCTGGCCGCTGGCGCCCGGGCTCGCGCGAGATGTCGCCTGGGACCTTGGCGACTCCCTCCTCAACATCTGGATTCTGTCGTGGGACGTCGAGCAGATGCGGCGATTGCTGGCCGGCGATCTGTCGCGGCTCTGGAACTTCTTCGACGCGACGATCTTCTACCCGGCGCCGCTCGCACTCGCATACTCGGAGCACCTCGTGCCGCAGGCCCTCGTTCCTCTCGACGTTCGTCCTCTCCGGTCTCGGCATGTACTTGCTCGTGCGAGAGCTCACCGGCAGCGCGCCCGCGGCCATTGTTGCGGGACTGCTCTTCGCGTTTGCCCCGTACCGGCTCGCGCAGTTGTCGCACGTGCAGGTACTGTCGTCGCAGTGGATGCCCTTTGCCTTCTACGGCATCGTGCGCTACGTCCGCTCCAGGCGAGCCGCGGCGCTCGCTGGTGCCGCCCTGGCGCTGGCGGCGCAGGGGCTCTCGTCGGGCTATTACCTGCTCTACTTCACGCCGTTTGCCGTCGCCTTCGTGCTGTGGGAGGTCGGCCGCGCACGGCTGTGGCGCGATCGGCGCCTCTGGCTTGCGCTCGCCGGCGCCGGTCTGTTCGTCGTCGCGGTGGTCGCGCCGTTTCTGCTGCCGTACGCGGCGCTCCGCGCGCAGGGCTTTGGCGCGCGCTCGCTGCCCGAGGTCGCGCGCTTTTCCGCCGACGTCTCCTCGTACGCGACTGCATTTGCCGAGCAGCGGATCTGGGGCGCGCTCCAGGCCCTGCCAAAGCCCGAGGGCGAGCTGTTCCCGGGCCTTGTGCCGTTGCTGCTCGCGGTGATTGGAATCTTCTTTGGCGGGTCCGCCTCGCCTGGCTTCGCACGCTCGGCGGGACCCGCCCTACGTACTCAGGACGTACGTAGGCCGGGTGCCGTGAGCGTGAGCGGCCTGCGCGAGGGGACCCGGCGTCTCGGTCCCCGCTGGTTCACGTGGCTGCTGGTTGCCGCCGCCGTCGGCCATGCCGCTGCCGCGGTGATCACGCTGATCGTCCGCCGCATCAACGTCGACCTGGGCCTCTTCGCCCTGCGCATGAGCAACGTCAATGCGCTCCTCGTGCGCGCGGCCATCCTGCTCGGCCTCCTGCTGCTCGTCTCGCCCGCCGCACGTGCGCGCATCGGGGCCGTGCGCGACCGCGGCTTCTTCGTCGTCTCGCTGCTTGCGGCGCTCTGGCTGTCGCTGGGGCCGCTGCCGCAGTCGCTCGGCCGGCCGGTCGAGATCGCCGCGCCCTACCGGCTCCTCTTCGAGCACGTGCCGGGCTTCGATGGCCTTCGGGTGCCGGCACGCTTTGCGATGGTGGCCGTCTTCATGCTGTCGGTGCTGGCCGGCTACGGCGCGGCGGCGCTGGCGCGAACCCGCGCGGGCTGGCGCGCGCTCATCGCCCTCGGTGCGTTCTTCCTGCTCGAGGCGACGCACGTGCCGTTCACGGTGAACGGCATGACGCCGCTGCGCGACTTCACCACGCCCGAAGCGCGCCTCTACCGCCCGGCACGCGCTCCCGCCGTGTACCACGCAATGGCGCGCCAACCAGCGTACGTGGCGTCCGGCTTTAGCCGGACCGAGGTAGTGGTGATCGAGCTGCCGCTCGGCTCACCCGATTACGACCTCCGCGCGATGTACTACTCCACCGTCCACTGGCGGCCGCTCGTCAACGGCTACAGCGGCCTGTTCCCGCCGCACTACGCGCGGCTTCAGATCGCGCTCGCCGGCATTCCGCAGCATCCGGAGCTGGCGCTCGACGCGCTCCGGGCGAGCGGGGCCACACACGTCATCCTGCACGAGGGTGCGTACCTTGGTACTGAGGGCGCCGACACGGCCACCGTACTGCGCCGCGCGGGCGCAGCCGAGCTCTTCCGTGACGGCTCCGACGTGTTGTTTCGCCTCCGTTGACGTGGCGTCCGGCTTCAGCCGGACCTATACTGCGGCCATGCGGCGCGACCCGCTCGAGTACCTCTCCACCGAGCTGCAGGCGCTGCGCGACCAGGGCCTCTACCGCCGCCTGCGCGTGCTCGACGCAGAGCAGAAGGCGCGCACCTCCATCGATCATCGCGTCGTCATCAACCTGTCCTCGAACAACTATCTCGGCCTGACGACGCATCCGACGCTTGTCGAGCGCGCGCTCGAGGCGACGCGTCGGCTCGGCGTCGGCTCGGGGTCGGTGCGCACGATTGCGGGGACGATGGAGATCCACATGGAGCTCGAGCGGCGGCTCGCCGCCTTCAAGCGGACCGAGGCCGCGGTCGTGTTTCAGAGCGGCTTCACCGCGAACGCCGGCACCGTATCCTCGATCCTCGGCCGCGAGGACGTCATCATTTCGGATGAGCTGAACCACGCGAGCATCATCGACGGCGCGCGGCTGAGCCGGGCCACGATCAAAGTCTTCCCACACCGCGACGCGGGAGCCGCGCGGCAGATACTGAAAACACTGCCGCGCGAGCAGCGCACGCTCCTCATCACCGACGGCGTCTTCAGCATGGACGGCGACCTCGGCGCGCTGCCCGAGCTGTGCGACCTGGCCGAGGAGTTCGGCTGCATCATGATGGTGGACGACGCGCACGCGAGCGGCGTCTTCGGCGACTGCGGCCGCGGCACCGTCGACCACTTCGGCCTGCACGGCCGCGTCGACGTGCAGGTGGGCACGCTGTCCAAGGCCATCGGCGCGCTCGGGGGCTACGTCGCCGGCTCGCGCGCGCTCATCGAGTTTCTCTATCACCGGGCGCGCCCGTTTCTCTTCTCGACGTCGCACCCGCCCGCGGTGGCCGCCGCCGGCCTGGCCGCGCTCGACGTGCTGGAGTCGGAGCCGCAGCTCATTGCGCAGCTCTGGGAGAACACGCGGTTCTTCAAGGCCGGCCTGCAGGCGCTCGGCTTCGATACCGGCGCGAGCGAGAGCCCCATCACACCGGTCATCGTCGGCGACGCCGCTCTGGCCATGCAGCTGTCGGATCGCCTCTTCGAGAAAGGGGTGTTCGCGCAGGGCATCGGCTTTCCGACCGTGCCGCAGGGCAAGGCGCGGGTCCGGACGATCGTCACGGCCACGCACACGCGGGACGAGCTGCAGTTCGCGCTCGATTGCTTCAAGGCGGTCGGCGCCGAGCTGGGGATCTTGAGATAGCATCACCTCTGAGGCTCGAATGGGTCGCCGCCTGGCCGTCCTCCTCGCGTGCGCGGTCGCCTGCTCGGCCTCGACGTTCGCCCAGACGCCGCCGGCGGCGCAGCCGGCGGCGGCCGACGGCGTCACCCTGCTGCTCGTCCGGTTCGAGGCGCTGCTGCAGGCGGACCGCGAAGCCGAGTTCCCCTCGCTCGTCTCGACCAACTTTCCTCCAGAAGACGTTCAGGGATTCGCTGCCGGGCTGTTCGACGCGGGCACGCGCCGCGCGCTCGTCATCGAGCGCGATCGAGCCCCGCTCAGCGGTGCGCTCCCCGGCGACGGGTATCGCGTTGTCGCGGAGCTGTTCCTCGAGTCGGCGGAACGCGCCCGCATCATCACCGTGCTGCTCGACGTGCGCCGGCCGTCCGGCGGCGCGCCCGACAGCTGGCGCATCACTGCCGCGCAGGCCGCGACCTCGATTGACGGCCTGTTCCGACTGCGCGTGAACGGCACGCAGCAGTTCACGGCGCGGAACCTGACGATCGCGGCAGAAGACCTGCTGCTGACGCTGACGGACGGATCCGTCTTCCTCGTCGAGAGCGAGGCCGGGGTCACCGGACTGATCCTGTTCGGCAGCGGCGTGATGCGGTTTACGCCGGCGCCGGAGACCGAGCGTGGGCAGATGCGGATCTTCGCCGGCGCCGACACGCTCTCGGCCCCTTTCGAGACCGCATTCGTGCGCGTGAACCCGTTCGACTACGAGCAGCGGGTCAGCGTGGCGAGCCTCACACCTGCGGCGGTCAACCCGCGCGACCTGCGCCGCGCGCAGGAGATGCTCGCGCGGGACGGTCCCAAGTCGTTCAGCCTCGATCTCCGCGAGCTGAGCAGCGACGTCTGGTACCTGCTGCCGCCGTCGGGCGACTTGCTCGCCGACGTCCGTACCCGCCGCCACGGCACGCTCACCTACTCGCGGATGGCCACGCAGTCGGAAGACATCACGCTGTTCGACCGCGAGCGGCGCCGGACGATCGCGCTGTACCCCTCCGCGCAGCGGCGCGCGCTGCGGGGTCTCTCGTTCAACGAGGACGACCAGCGCGACTACGACGTGATCGACTACGACATCGAAGCGAACATTCAGCCGCAGACCGAACTGCTCGAGGGGCGCACGCGGCTGCGCCTCCGGATGCGAACGGCCAGCGCGTCCTCCCTGACGCTGCGGCTGGCCAACGATCTCGTCGTCCGCGGTGTGGTCAGCCCGGAGTACGGGCGGCTGCTGCACCTGCGCGTCCGCGAGCAGAACAGCGTCATCGTCAATTTTCCGGCTCCGCTCCCGCGCGACACCGACGTGACGCTGCTCGTGTCGTACGCCGGACGCGTGACGCCCCAGGAAGTCGAAGACGAGTCGCTGCAGGCGGGCGAAGGGCGCGTGCAGGAGGAGCCGCTCACCATTCCGCCGGAGTTCAGCTTTCTGCTGAGCAGCCGATCGTACTGGTACCCGCAGAACCCGATCCCTGACTACGCCACCGCCACGCTGCGGATTACGGTGCCCGAGGGATTCGGCTGTGTGGCGAGCGGCCGGCGGCGCACCGGCGACGAGGTCACGCTGCGCGATCTGCTGACGCTCGACGAAGGCCCCGCGCACGTCTTCCTCGCGCGCGATCCGCTGCGGTATTTCGCGGTCGTGGTCAGCCGCTTCGTCCGTGCCGCCGAAGCGACGGTGAAGCTCGAGCCAGGCCTGGGCGACCCGACCGACGGCGCCGGCATCAGCGTGGCGATCGACGCGAATCCTCGGCAGCACGGGCGCGGCAAGACGCTCATCGACGACGTGCAGGCGATCATGCGGTTTTACGCGGGTGTGGTCGGCGAGGCTCCGTACTCCTCCTTGACCGTCGCGCTCGTCGAGAACGAGCTGCCGGGCGGCCACAGCCCCGGCTACTTCGCTGTGCTGAACAACCCGGTGCCCGCCTCGCGGCTGACGTGGCGGAACGATCCCGCCTCGTTCTCGAGCTTTCCCGAGTTCTTCCTCGCCCACGAGATCGCGCACCAGTGGTGGGGACAGGCGGTCGGGTGGCGCAACTACCACGAGCAGTGGCTCAGCGAGGGCTTCGCGCAGTACTTCGCCGCGCTCTACGCCCGGCACGCGCGGGGTGAGCGCGTCTTCACCGACATGCTGCGGCAGTTCCGCCGCTGGGCGGTGGCCGAGTCCGAGGAGGGGCCGATCTCGCTCGGGTCACGGCTCGGGCACCTCCGCGGCGAGCCGCGCGTCTACCGCGCGCTCGTCTACAACAAGAGCGCGGCCGTGCTGCACATGCTCCGCCGCCTGGTCGGTGACGAGCACTTCTTCACCGCGCTGCGGCGCTTCTACGCGGCGCAGAAATTCCGCAAAGCGGGGACCGATGACCTGCGCGCGGCGTTCGAGGAGGTGGCGGGTCGCTCGCTCGAGCGCTTCTTCGATCGATGGATCTACAGCGCGGACGTGCCGCGGTTGCGCTACAGCACCGGTTTCGGCGGCGGCACGGTGAACGTCCAGTTCGAGCAGATCGGCAGCGCGATCTTCGACGTGCCGGTCACGGTCACTATCGTGTACTCGGATGGACGTATGCAGGATGAGGTCGTGCCGGTCACCGATCGCCGCGTGGAATGGACGGTGGCGACCGAGCGTCCGGTCAAGCAGGTGCAGGTCAACCGCGATTTCGCTGCTGTCGCCGTCTTCGAGCGCGGACCATAGCGGAGCGGAGCCCTGAAGGGCTCCGCCTCCCACGCCCCGTCCATGCGCATCGTGGCAGCCGAGGCCTTCAGGCCTCCGGACCATCGTTGATATGATCGACCGGATATGGAAACGGTCACGTTGACCCTAGACGGTCAGCAGGTCACGGTCGCCAAGGGCAAGACGATTCTTCAAGCGGCCATCGAAGCCGGCATCTCTGTTCCCTATTACTGCTACCACCCGGGCATCAGCATCGACGGCTCGTGCCGCGTGTGCGTGGTGAAGATCGAGAAGATGCCGAAGCTGCAGACGTCGTGCTCGACGGTGTGCACCGATGGGATGGTCGTCTACACGCGCGAGCCCGATGTGGTCGAGGCACGCGCCGGCGTCTTCGAGTTTCTGCTCATCAACCATCCGCTCGACTGCCCCGTCTGCGACAAGGGCGGCGAGTGCCCGCTCCAGGATTTCTCGTATACGTTCGGCCCGGCCGAAAGTCGGATGGATTTTCCGCGCCGCGTGTTCGACGGCGAGGGCGTGAAGGGCGACGTCGACTTCGGGCCGACGCTCATGCTCAATCGCCAGCGCTGCATCCTCTGCACGCGCTGCGTCCGGTTCATGAAAGAGATCGACGGCGACGCGCAGATCGGGATCGTCGATCGCGGCTACGGCAGCGAGATTGCGACCTTCGGGGAGCGCGGCGTCCACTCGCTGCTCTCGGGCAACCTGATGGACGTCTGCCCCGTCGGCGCCATCCTGACGAAGGACTACCGGTTCAAGAGCCGGCCGTGGGACAACCCGGGGGTTGTCGACACGATCTGCACGCTCTGCTCGAAGGGGTGCAGCACGAGCGCGTGGCTGAAGGGCAAGCCCGAATGGGCGCGCGGCTCGCGCCTGATTCGGATGACGCCGCGGTTCAACCCCGACGTGAACGGCTACTGGATGTGCGACATCGGCCGTTTCAACTACCACTGGATCGAGGGCGACACACGGCTGCGCCGGCCGATGCAGCGCAGGGGTGCCACGCTCGAGGCGGCAGCCTGGCACGACGTGCAGCCGCGGCTCCGCGATCATCTGCAGCAGGCCCTGTCCACGGCGGTCCGCGAAAGCGGACCGCCAAGCCAACACAGGGCGGACGTCGGGTCGCGCCGCGACCCGACCGCCAGCGGCATCCGCTTCCTCGTCTCGGCGCATGCCGCCACCGAGGAGCTCTTCGTCCTGAAAGAGATGCTGCAGGGGCTGCTCGGCGCCGACGCGCTCGAGGCGGTGACGATCGCCTGGATGCGCAGCGAGAAGCCCCAGCCCGCGCGGACCAAGTTCACGGTGCCGGCAACCGACGCGCCGAACATCAACGGGGCGCGCGACCTCGGCTACGCCGTGGGCGCGGGCCACGAGGGCGCCGCGGACCTCGGCGAGCTGCGCCGTGCGGTCGAGGGCGGCCGCGTCACGGCGCTCTACGTCATCGATCCCGGCCCGCCGGGATCACTTGGCGACCTCGGCTGGCTGGCAGCCGCGCGGCAGAACGGCACGCTCCCGCTGCTCGTCGTCCAGGGGGTCGTCGCGAGCGCGCTGACCGAGGCGGCCGACTTCGTCCTGCCCGGCGCAACCTGGGTCGAAAAGGACGCGATCTATGCGAACGACCAGGGGCGCGTGCAGGCCGCCGCGCGCGCGATTGCGCCTCCCGGCGAGGCGCTCGAGGACTGGCAGATTCTCGTGAACCTGGCGCGCGCGCTCGGCCTCACGGTGAGGTACGAGACGGCGAACGACGTCCGCCGGGCGCTGGCCGCGACCATGCCGGGCACGGCGTACGCCGAGGCCGAGCGGCTCGTCTTCACCCGGCCGATTCCGGCGCGCAACTGGCTGCAGGCGTCGAACCCCTCGGAACGCTGGAAGTGGGACTTCATGTATCAGGACCTGCCGCCGGTGAAGGGGCACTCGGTGCAGATGGAAGGGGTGCCGCTCCAGGGTCAGTACCCGATGATCCCGCTGAAACCAGTCGAGTAAGATCCACAGTGTAGAGGCCGGGCTTTAGCCCGGCCTGAGGACCCATGGCCGAAAACGTCACATTGCTGGCCGCGTTCGGTGCGGGCATTCTGTCGTTCATCTCGCCCTGCGTCCTCCCGCTGATTCCGGGCTACCTCTCCTATATTTCCGGCCTCTCGCTCGATGAGATGCGGGGGACGACGGTCGCCGCGGGTACGGGCGCGGCGGTGGCAGTGGCGGCGCCTGTGGCTGCACGCCGGCAGGTCGTGCTCGCCTCGCTCGCCTTCATTCTGGGGTTCACGATCGTCTTCGTCGCGCTCGGCGCCTCGGCGACGGCGATCGGCCAGTACGTGATGGCGCGCCTCAGCATCCTCGGCAAGATCGCCGGTGCCGTCGTCATCCTGTTCGGGCTCCACACGATGGGCGTGCTGCGGATCGAGTGGCTCTATCAGGAAAAGCGGGTGCAGACGTCGCAGCAGCGTCCCGAAGGGTTTCTTGGCGCGGCGCTCGTCGGGATGGCGTTTGCCTTCGGGTGGACGCCGTGTCTCGGGCCGATTCTCGCCGGGATTCTCGCCGTGGCGGCGACGCAGGACACGGTCGGGCAGGGCGTGCAGCTGCTGTCGGCGTACTCGATCGGCCTGGGCGTCCCGTTCTTCGCCGCGGCGCTCGCGATCAACCGCTTCTTCGCGGCGTTCGCGCGCATCCGCCGGCACTATCACAAGATCGAGATCGTCTCGGGCGCGCTGCTCGTCGTCATCGGCGTGCTCATCTTCACCGACCGCTTCACGATCATCGCGCAGTGGCTCACGCCGTACCTGCCGGTGTACTAGGTCGTTTACCGAGAGTTCACATCCGGGACACGTTTCAGAAATCTGTGCGTCGTACATGTGACGCTATGCACAGATCCTTTCTGCCTGTCGTGCTCCTGCTGGCCTGCGCGTGGCCTGCCTGCGCCCAAACGGCGACGCCCGCTCCATCGCAGACGTCGAGCGGAGTGGAGAGCGGCTCGATCTACGACCGGATCTGGCAGCGGTTCACGATCTACGACAACCGATCCAATCGCGTCGTCCAGCGGGTCCAGCTCAGCGGCCGGTTTCAGCACGAATTCGCCCGCATCGACGCCGACGAGGGCGACCACGACGAATGGAATACGCGCCGCTTCCGGATCGGGCCACGCCTGACGCTGTTCCGCACGTTCACCGTGTCCGCCGAAGCCGAGCTGAATCCGCAGGAGATGGATCCACTCTATCTCCGCCTGACCGACGTTTACGTGCAGTGGAGCCGGAGCGCGCGCCTGGCCGTCACGATCGGCAAGCAGGGCATGCCGTACACCATGGACGGCTCCACCTCGTCGAAGGAGCTGCTGACGATCGACCGCAGCAACCTCGCGAACAACATCTGGTTCCCGCAGGAGTACCTGCCGGGGGCAAGCGTCTCCGGGCGCGCGGCGCCGTGGACCTACCGGCTGGGCGTGTACTCGGCCGGCGAGGCGAACAAGGAATTCGGCAAGTTCGACGGCCGTCCGGCAACGCTCGCCGTGGTCGGCTACGACTTCGCGGAGACGCTCGGGATCAAGGAGGCGCTGCTCTCGGCCAACTATGTGCACCAGAGCCCCGACCGTGACAACACCTTCACGCGCCCGCTCGAGCACGTCGTGTCGGTGAACCTCAAGCTCGAGGCCGACCGGTGGGGGCTGCGGACCGACGTGTCGGCCGCGGACGGCTATTTCGGTCAGCGCGATTTGTGGGCGCTCACCGCGATGCCGTACTACAACGCGACGGAGAAGTTCCAGCTCATCACACGGTATACGTTCATCGACAGCGATGGGCCGAACGGCATCCTGCTCGGCACGTATGAGAATCGCGTCGTGCGGGGGCGTGGCGACCGGTTCAACGAGCTGTACCTGGGCGCGAACTACTTCTTCTATGGCCACAAGCTGAAGCTGCAGAGCGGCGTCGAGATCGCCGACATGCGCGATCAGGTCAACGACGGCGGCGCGTACTCGGGCGCGTCGTGGGTCACGGGTCTGCGCATCGGCTGGCCGTGAGGTGCCGGCGTCCCACGCAGCTTGACCGCCGCCCAACGATTCGGACAGGCTCTCTTAATTTAACCAGCCGCCCAACCGTGCCGATCTCTCAGATCCCGGCATACCATTCGTAGCCGTCGTCCTCCCAGGTGCCGCCTCGACCGCGGCCGATGCGGTCGAACCGATTGACGACTTCGATGCGGGCCAGGAATTTTGCCATCTTGTAGCCAAGCTGTCGTTCGACACGGAGGCGCAACGGGGCGCCGTGGGCGACCGGCAGCGGCCTCCCATTCATCTCGTAGGCGAGGATCGTCTGCGGATGGTACGCGTCGATGAGATCGATGCTCTCGTAGAACGGATTGGCGCCGTCGACGTAGCGCGGCAGCTCGTCGGCGCAGTGAAAGACGATGAAGCGGGCCTCGGGACGGAGGCCGACGCGATCGAGAATCGCCGAGAGCGGCGGCCCCGTCCAGCCGCCGATGCAGCTCCAGCCCTCCACGCAATCGTGGCGGGTGATCTGCGTGCGTGCCGGCAGCGCGCGGAGATCGGAGAGCGTAAAGCGTGCCGGGCGTATGACGAGACCATCCACCTGCAGGCGCCAGTCGGGGAAGCCCTCGGCCGCCGCGTCGATGTAGCCGGGCGGCAGATTGTAGGCATCCTGCGAGCCGTTCGCACGAAAGGTCCCGGAGATCTCCGCCGCTCTGTACTCGCGGGCGAGCGCGCCGCGCCAGAGCAGCGCCCGCTGCACCCTCCGAGTGACCCCCTCCGCACCGCCCAGGAACTCCCGGAACGTCGGGGCGGCCGACAGTCGGTCGCACCCTCCGAGGACGATCGCGGCGCTGCCGGCGATACCCGCGGCGAGGAACTCGCGCCGGTCGAGGCGTGCGTGACGACTCATTGCGGAACGTTCCTGCCCGCAACGACGTACCAACCGGTCGTCATCGAGCGCATGTTGTTGACCAATCCAGTCGCCACCACCATCACGACGTGCACTACGACAAACGCCACGAACAGGCTGGTCACCACGAAATGCACCGTGCGAGCGGTTTGGCGTCCACCGAAGACGTCGAGCAGCCACGGAACCGCCGCCATGACACCGGGCGACATCGTCAGGCCGGTCAGCACAGCGAGCGGCGCCAATGCCAGGATGACCAGCAAGTACGTGAGCCGCTGGACGATGTTGTACGTGCCCGTGCCCCGATGGAATGTGAACGTCAGATGATCCCGAACGGTGCGGCCGATCGTCCTCCATTCGCCCCGCACCGGCAAGAGATCGCGGGAGAAGTGGCGGCTCACGAGTGAATGTCCGAGAAAGAGCACCCCGTTGACCACGAACACCCACGCGAAGAAGAGGTGCCAGATCCGGCCGGTCGCCAGATCCTGCCAACTCGGAATCGTCAGCCAGGCAGGGAATGCTCGCGGCACGGGACGACCGTCGAGCCGCGACCACCCGAGCACGCCGGTCGTCTCGATGCGCCTGCCGAGAATATTGGTGACGCCCATGGGCCGCCCGTCCGCGCCGGACGCCCAAGAGATCGAGAGAAGTGGTCGATCGAAATCGGAATCCTCGCCCCAGTAGAGCGCCGGGTGGGCATTGAAGATCTGCAAGCCGCTCATCAGCAGAATGACAACGCACAGGACATTCACCCAGTGCGACACCCGCACGGACGCGGAGAACCGGCGGATCCAATGCCGTTCGCCCGTTCCGGCTGAGGAGCTGGCGGCCATCGCATTTGTCCTCAGTCGATGGCGAAACAGTAGAACAGTCCGGCGCCGCCCGTGCCCTCGAGATCCTGCGGACTGCATCCACGCGACGCGTGCACCGAATTCCAGGAGTTCACACCTTCTCCCTGCCCGCGGCGATCGTGGTGTCCCACCTGGGCCCGCCCGGTGCCGCTCGAGGTCCAGTTCCCACACGTGAGATCCTCGCCCGGCGGAAATGCGGTGCCGTCCGGCTGCGAGCCGGTGAGGATGTCGTGCATGTTGGGCGTGTCGCCGACACCGTTCACCGGATCGAGGTTTTCGGTGACCGCGGTCGTCTTGTTGATCTTGTTGTTGTCGCTATGAAGGTCGTCGAGGTTCGCGGCCACAAGGATCCCTTCGGAGTTGTACCAAGGGCCCTTGCCGATTCGATCGCGCGCGTTCACGGCAGGCCGATCGGCCGTTGCTGATGTGCTGAGATACGCACGCCACGTGTGGTCTCCGGATCCGGCGGCCTTTGCGAGCGCCTGGCAATGCGCATCCGCTCCAGCCAGGCCGCCCAGGTCGCCACCTCTGCCGAGACCTTTGCTGGTGACGAAGAATCTCGTCACCGACTTGGCGCCACCCATCGGAATCGACTGCGGAATGCTCGGTGGCGCCTCGGCTGACGGCGGCGCCCCACCGGTCTGCGCCTCGTTGCCCTGGCCGCAGGCCGCAAGGAGCACGCCCGCGCTCAGGGCCGCACACAGCACCGTGATAGGGACCCATCTCATCATCCCTGCTGCCATTCCTGACGCCCTCCTTTCAACGGAGCATCGCTCGCCCGAGCATCACAAGTCCCAGTGCGGCGAGGACGACGGCGAGCACCCGCCGAAACCAGACCTCGGGGATCCGCCGGAGCACGCGGCTGCCGAGGACCGTTCCAATTACAGCGCCGACCGTGGCGAGCGCCACCGAGGTCCACATGGCTGCGATCTCGGCGTACTGCGAAAAGAGGTATACCGGCAGCCGCGCACCGTCGACGAACAGACCGATGGCGGTCGCCGTTCCGACAAACGCGCGCTTCGGCAGGTCGAATCCGACGAGCGCCGCCGATCGGATCCCACCCTGATTGCCGACGAGGCCGCCCAGCAGCCCCGACGTCCCGCCGGCCATCCACGCGACCCAGCCCCGAAATCGCATCCGACGGGCCAGGCCGGTCGCCTCACTGCCTGCCGCAAACAAGAGCAGCGCACCGAAGACGAGACCGAGCCAGCGATTGCTCGCCATCCCGTGCAAGGCCGCCCCGGCAAGGCCCCCGGCGGCGCTCGTGAGCCCGAAGCTCCACAGCACCTTCCGGTCGACGCCTCCGCCCAGCAGCCACAGGCGCAACCCGGTCCCGACGACGTGCGGGATCGAGACCGCCGCGACGGCAAGTCGCGTATCAACCTGCAGGGCCAGCAACGGCGTCAGGAGGCTGCCGATGCCGAAGCCGGTCACCGCCGCAATCGCCGCAGCGACGACCGCGACGACGACGACGACCGCGTCCCACAGCATCGTGACCGCTTAGCGATTCTTCGGCGCGAGCGTGGCGTCGACCGACCACGGGCCGGCCCCGACAATCAGCAGGTACAGCAGTCCGAGCCACATGGAGAAGTCGGTACGCGCCTCGTGGAGCATGCTCCACAACCCGTACATGTCGAGCTTCGGAAGCTGGAAGCCCCAGAATCCCTGGCCGAGCAGGATCGGCACCTTGGTCGAGAGAATTGCCATCGAGATGCTGACGAGCAGCGGCACGGCCGCGAGCCTGGTGCCGAGTCCCAGCCGGAGCAGGGTTCCGCAGACGATCTCCACCACGGCGACAAACGGTGCCATCACCTCAGGAAATGGAATGCCAATCCGCATGACCCGGCCGGCGCCAAGTTGATCGGGGAAGAGGAACTTCTGGATGCCTTCCGACAGGAAGATCCCGCCCACCATGAGCCGCACCAACACCACCGCGGCCGAGGCGTTAGTGCCCGGGAGTTGCGGCCACATCTGAGGTGCCATCCACACGGACGGGGTCGGTCCGGGAGACGAAGAGCTTCTTCGCCGCGTTCCCGCGATTGATGCCGATCTCGAGCTTGCCGGTGCTGCCGACGATGGCGAGCACGCCTCCGACTTCGACCTCGCCGTAGTGATCGCTCACGCGATCGATGACCGTGCTGCCCACGGTGATGCGCGGGCGCGGAGGCAACTGCGATGCGTCGACATTGGTGACGAGATTCCCGAAGCGATCGATGTGTACGATTTCACCGACGATGCCGCCGTCGGGCTCGCGGACTGCGAGCGCATGCGACAGCGTTGTCCAGTCGTGGACCCTCGGTCCCAGTTCCTCCAGACGCACGTTGCTGGCGAGCGCCGCAGCGGCCGGCGCATAGATGAGACGCGAATGGAAGGTGTGA
>JACPCS010000114.1 GCA_016184455.1 Acidobacteriota bacterium | reverse complement strand
TGTCGGAGGCGGCAGGTTGCCGCGCGCGCCCGCCAGGCCGCCTGCGGCCCCACCGGCAGCGGCCATGTCCGCCGTCGTCTGGCGGCTGCGGACGACTGCCGTGTTCGGATCCCAGAGCTCCTGGGTCTCCTCGCGCGCCTGCGGGTTGAGCTTCAGCGCCACATTGACGCGCACCCGCTCCGAGCCGACCACCGGCTCGAGCAGCGCGACGACGCGCGCGGCCATCTCGCGCTCCTGCCGCTGCTGGCGCTCGGCCTGTGCGGCGCCCAGCGGGTCGTTCTCGTCGCCTTCCGGGCGTGCCAGCGGACGGCCAAAGCTGTCGAGGATCACGACCGCTTCCGGCCGGAGCCCCTCGACGCTGGCCGCCACGAGATTGCTGATCCCTGTGATCGTCGGCGCGGGCAGCGAGCGCGAGCCGCGCAGCTTCAGCACGACCGACGCCTTGGCCGGACGGGTTTCGCCGAAGAGCGACTCGCGGCCCATCGCAATGTGCACCCGCGCGCCCGCCACTTCATCGATGGTGGCGATGCTGCGCGCGAGCTCGCCCTCGAGGGCGCGACGGTAGTTCACCTGCTCGAGAAACTCGGTCGCCCCGAACGCCGTGCGGTCGAAAATCTCGAACCCGACGCGCCCCGACGCGGGCATGCCCTGCGACGTCAGCTCCAGCCGCAGCTCGTCGACGCGCTCGACCGGCACGCGGATCCCGGTGCCCCCCTCGTCGAGCTGGTACGAGACGTTGAGGTTCTTCAGCCGGGTGACGACCTGCCCCGCCGTTTCCGGGTCCATGTCGGCGAAGAGCAGCGCGTAGGTCGGCTTGTTCAGCCACCACGCGGAGCCGGTGACGATGCCGACGACCAGCATGAACGCCAGCGCCAGCGACACGATCTGGCTTGGCGTGAGCGACGAGGCGAGCGCGCGAAGGCGCAAGAAGAGCTGTTGAGGATCCATGTACTCAGATGGGCATCCGCATGATGTCCTGGTAGGCCTGCACGAGCTTGTTGCGGATCTGTACGGTCAGCTGGAGCGCCATCTCCGCGCGCTGCAGCGCGATCATCGCGTCGTGGACCTCACCAGACTTGTCGAGCATCTTGGAGATCGCCTCATTGGCTTCGTTACCCGACTGCTCGACGCCTTCGATCAATTTGCCCAGCGACTCGCCAAAGCTCATGCCGCCGGTGCCCGAGACCGTCGACTGCGCGCGCTTGCCGGCGACGCGCGCGGCGGCTGTTCCCGTCGTGCCGAGAAGCTCCACGGGCATGGTTTACCGTCCGAGCTCGAGCGCTTTGGTGACCAGCTCGCGGATCAGGCCGATGGCTGCGAGATTGGCCTGGTAGGCGCGGGCCGCACCGAGCATGTCGACCATCTCCTGAGGCGTGTCGACGTTGGGCAACGAGACGAACCCGTCGGCGTCCGCATCGGGGTGCGACGGTTCGTAGCGACGACGAAAGGAGCCCTGGTCCTCGACGATGGCTGCCACCTTGACGCCGGTGGCGCGCGCTTCGCCGAGTGCGGCATCAAAGGTGCCGACCGGCTCCGACGCCAGCACCACATCGCGGCGGCGGTACGGCTGGCCGTCGGGTCCTCGCGTCGATTCGGCGTTCGCGATATTGGAAACGGCCACCTCGATACGCGTACGTTCGACGGCCAGCGCGGTCGCGGCGGCGGTGATGGCGCCCGAGAGCGATGACATCAGCGTGCCTCGTTGATCGCGTAGCGCACCAGGCGGAACTTCGCGGCCATCGCGGTCTGCGCCGCCGCGAAATCGCCTGCCGCGCGGCCCATCGTCAGCAGCTCGCGATCGATCTGGACGGTGTTGCCGTCGCGCCGCGCGGGTCCCGCAATCTCCTGGACCGCGATCCCGCTCTCGTCCAATCCGGCGGCAAGGTGAGCGGGGTCGGTGGCGGCAAGCACGCCGACGCGCCGTCCGAGCGCCTCCTCGAACGTCACTTCCTTCGCGCGGTATCCGGGCGTATCGACGTTGGCGAGATTTCCGGCCGCGGCGACCTGCCGCGCGGCGGCAACCGTCATCTGGCGGCGCAGGGCGGCAAGAATGGCGGAATCGCTGATCTCGTTCATCTGGATCGTCTCGAATTCAAGAACTCGTACAGGATGCCGATTGCCGTAGTGCTCCGAACTCGCCCGCACGCGACGCAAGACGAATACCCGCCCGGATCTCCCGCTCGATGCGCAGAATTCCCGCAGAAATCGCGGGTGACGCCCGCACGTCCGGTCGCCCGGCCGACAAGCGCGTCGGCCACGCGTCGCTCGTCGAGAGGTCCGAGGCTCCCGACCGCTGACCCTTGACCTCTCTGATTCGTCGATCTGATTCGCCGCCTAAGAGGCGAAGGGTCATTCGCCGATTAAAGAGCGAAGGACGGGTGTGGGCACGGGCGTGCGTCGTCGCTCGATGCACACCTTGTCACACACGAAACTGTAATTGGCGTTCGTGTCGCTTAGCTCTTGACCGCGGTACATGCTTTGCCAGAAGATCGGCCGGCTCGACTCACTCACACCGCAGCAACGCACGGCCACGACGCACGATTCGCGAAGTCCAGCGCGTTTGCACGTAAAGGTTGAAGGGGTCACGAGCTGGCCGGTTCCGGAATTCCGACACTCCGGGCCGCCGGGCGGTCGGAAAACCGGTCAGGCTTGAGAGGGATTTTCTGTTTTCGAGGGGACAGCATGGCATTACCGACAGTACTGATCGTGGAAGATGACGTGGATCTCCGCGAGACGCTGGCGCAGTCACTGGACGCCAACGGCTTTGCCGCCGCGCAGGCCGCCGATGCCGGCGATGCGATCGACCGCCTGAAGAACTACGCGTACGATGCGCTGATCATCGACCTGCACCTGCCGGATGCGAGCGGCATGGAAGTGCTGTGCGACGCGATCGTCCGCTACCCGCGGATCCGCGCCGTCGTCATCACCGGTTTCGGGGAGGTGGCCGACGCCGTCACCGCGATGAAGCGCGGCGCAGTCGACTTCCTGACCAAGCCCTTCGAGCTGTCGCAGCTCACGCGGGTGCTTCGCCAGTCGCTGGCCGAGAAAGCCGTCCCGCCCGTGGAGCAGTCGCAGGTGAAGCGGCGCTTCCGGTTCGACGACATCATCGGGCGGGACAGCACGATGCAGCGGCTGTTCTCGACGCTCGAGCTCGTGTCTCCGATGAACAGCACGGTGCTCATCCAGGGCGAGACAGGAACGGGCAAGGAGCTCGTCGCCCGCACGATCCACGACAACTCACCGCGAACCGACCAGCCGTTTGTCGCCTTCAACGCCGCGGCGATTCCCGAGGGGCTCGCCGAGGCGGAGCTGTTCGGGCACGTCAAGGGCGCCTTCACCGGCGCTATCGCGTCGCGGACGGGCCGGTTCGAGCTCGCGCACAAGGGCACGCTCTTCATCGACGAGGTGTCATCGATGTCGCTGCCCCTGCAGGCCAAGCTGCTGCGGGCGCTACAGGAGCGCGAGGTCGAGCGCGTCGGCGAGTCGCGGTCGATGAAGCTGGATATCCGCGTCATCGCGGCCACCAACAGCGACCTCCGCAAGCTGGTGAAGGACGGATCCTTCCGCGAAGACCTGTTCTACCGTTTGAATGTCATTCCGGTGCAGCTCCCGCCGCTGCGTGAGCGCCGCGAGGACATTCCGCTCCTGGCGCAGCATTTCGCGAAGAAGTCGTGCCGGGAGAACGGCGTGGCGCTGAAGCCGATCGCCCAGGAGGCGCTGCGCGTCCTGATGGCGTATCACTGGCCCGGCAACATCCGCCAGTTCGAGAACGCCGTCGAGCACGCGGTGGCGATGAGCCTCACCCAGCCTGACATCGGACCCGAGGCGCTGCCGGAGGAAGTGCACCATCCGACGAGCGCGCCCGCGATTCCCGCGGTCACGATCCCCGACGAGGGAATCAACTTCACGTCGGTGGTGTCGGAGCTCGAGCGCGATCTGATCATGCGCTGCCTGGAGAAGACCGGCGGCAACAAGCGCCAGGCCGCGCGGCTCCTCAACTTGAGCCGGACGACCTTCATCGACAAGCTGCAGCGCCTGAGCGTCCCCGCAGCGTAGACGTCTATGGCCCCTGGCGGGCCCGCTGCGCCAGCGTTGCTGGTGCTCTCGCGGGCCGCCCTACGTACATCCAATCGCACGTAGGCCGGTCTCCCCGGCCGGCACGCTCGAGCGGCCGCGGACCCGGCGCGCCCTAGAACTGCAGCACCGAGTAGACGTTCTCGCCCGCCAGCTTCGATTTTCCGTTGAGCGCCAGGAGCTCGATCAGGAATGCCAGGCCGTGCAGCTCTCCGCCCAGCTTCCGCACGAGCTGCGTCGTGGCCGCTGCGGTGCCGCCCGTCGCCAGCACGTCATCGACGATGAGCACGCGCTGGCCATTCTCGACGGCGTCGGCGTGGATCTCGAGCGCGTCCTTCCCGTACTCCAGGTCGTAGATCTCTTTGATCGCCCGGGCCGGGAGCTTCCCTGGCTTGCGCACCGGAATGAACCCCGCGCCGAGGCGCTCGGCGACGGCCGCGCCGAGAATGAAGCCGCGGCTCTCGATGCCGACGACGACGTCGATGCGCACGCTCTCGTAAGGCGCGGCAAGCCGGTCGATGGCCGTCTTCAGCCCGGTCGGGTGCCGCAGGAGCGTCGTGATGTCGTAGAACAGGATGCCCGGCTTCGGAAAGTCGGGCACGTGGCGGATGTGCTGTTTGAGATCCATGCGTCAGCGAATCCTGAAATCCAGGAGCGCGCCGCTCGGCGCCTCCGTCTCGGTCTCCACCGAGTCCACGCGCGCGCTCGGCGGTCCCTGGCGCAGTGCGCGCTCCACGCGCGTCACCGCATCGGCCTCCCCTTCGACGTATGCCTCGACCCGGCCGTCCGGCAGATTGCGCACCCAGCCCGTGACCCCCTCACGCCGCGCGACCTCCTCGGTGAAGAACCGGAAGCCCACGGCCTGGACGCGCCCGCTGATCAGGAATCGCCGTGCGACGCGCATGGCCTGCCTCGCCCCTGCGGTCCGCATTGCGGACCGCTTGCCAGCGCTGACTCGTCGGGGCGCTACGGGACCCGACCGTCGCGGCGAAGGCGGGGGAACCGTGATTATACTGGGGCCTCGTGTCCGCCACCCACACACACCGCAGCGCGCTGCTGCCGCTGACGGTGACCACTCTGGGGGTCGTCTACGGCGACATCGGCACGAGCCCCCTCTACGCGCTGCGCGAGTGCTTCTTCGGCACGCATCCGGTGCCGCCGACCCACGACAACGTGCTCGGCGTGCTCTCGCTCATCATCTACGCGCTCGCGCTCGTCATCTCGGTCAAGTACGTCGCGATCGTCATGCGGGCCGACAACGAGGGGGAAGGCGGCATCCTCGCGCTGACCTCGCTCATCCCGGGCCGCAAGGGACAACCAGAGAGCGGCACACGGCTCGCGGTCGGCCGGCCCATGCTCATCGCGCTCGGCATCTTCGGCACCGCGCTCCTCTACGGCGACGGGATGATCACGCCGGCCATCTCGGTGCTCGGCGCCGTGGAAGGGCTGTCGGTCATCACGCCGCTCCTGACCCCCTACGTCGTGCCCGCCACCGTCGCGATCCTCGTCGCCCTCTTCGTCATCCAGCAGTTCGGCACGCACCGGGTGGGCGGCCTCTTCGGCCCGATCGTGATCGTCTGGTTCCTCACGATTGCCGCCCTGGGCGTGACCTGGATCGTGCGCGCGCCAGCCGTCCTCGCCGCCTTCGATCCGCGTCATGCGTTGCGCTTCTTCCTCGAGAACGGCCTGCCGGGGTTTGCGGTCCTCGGCGCCGTGTTCCTCGTCGTCACCGGGGGCGAGGCGCTGTACGCGGACATGGGGCATTTCGGCAAGCATCCGATCCGCCTGGCGTGGTTCGCCCTGGTCCTGCCCGCCCTGGTCCTCAACTACCTCGGGCAAGGCGCGCTGCTGCTGCTCCAGCCCGCGGCGTCGCAGCCCTTCTTTCTGCTCGCGCCTTCCTGGGCGCTCGGGCCGCTCGTCGTCCTTGCCACGACCGCGGCGATCATTGCGTCGCAGGCGCTCATCTCCGGCTCCTTTTCCATCACGCGTCAGGCCATCCAGCTGGGGCTCGCGCCGCGGCTCGACGTCGAGCACACCTCCGCCCGGGCGATGGGCCAGATCTACGTGCCGCAGGTGAACTGGGCCCTGATGATCGCCACCGTCGCCATCGTCATCGGCTTCCGGTCGTCGGGGGCGGTGGCCGCCGCATATGGCATCGCCGTCACCCTGACGATGGTGATCGACGAGCTGCTGCTCTTCATTGTCGCGACCGAGCGCTGGCGCTGGCCCCTGGCGGGGGCGCTCGCGCTGAGCGGCACCTTCCTGACGATCGACCTGGCGTTCTTCGGCGCCAACGCGCTGAAGATCCTTCACGGCGGCTGGGTGACGCTCGCGGTGGCCGCTATCGCCTTCACGCTGATGACGACCTGGCGGACGGGGCGGCGGCTCGTCGCCGAGCGCCTGACCGCGCGCTCGATTCCGCTGGAAGAGTTCATCGCACAGGTCGCGGCACAGGCGCCCCAGCGCGTGCCGGGGACGGCTGTCTTCATGACCGCGAACCCCACCGGCACCCCGCCCGCGCTGGTGCACAACCTTCGCTACAACAAGGTGCTGCACCAGCACGTGATCGTGCTCATGGTCACCACCGCCCAGACGCCGCACGTCCGCCCCGAGGACCGGGTTTCCGTCCAGCGCCTTGGCCACGACATCTACAGCGTGCGCGTCCGGTACGGGTTCATGGAGGACCCCGACGTGCCGAATGCGCTGATGCGGGCGCACGCGCAGGGCGTCGAGATGGATCTCGACGACGTCACCTATTTCCTGGGGCGGGAGACGATCATCGTGTCGCCCGAGCGGGGCATGGCGGTCTGGCGCGAGAAGCTCTTCGTGCTGATGGCGCGCAACGCGGTGCGCGCCACGGCCTACTTCCGCCTGCCCCCCGAGCGTGTCGTCGAGCTCGGGGTACAGGTGGAAATGTAGGGCGGGTCTCGCCGAGCCGTGCGTCAGGGACGCGAGGCAGACCCGCCATCGTTGTGCCGGGTCTGCGACGGCCCGATCACGCCCGCCGCGAGACCCGGCCTACTGCACCGAGACGAACACCTCGAACTGCCCCTCGTTGTCGGCGAGGTGGTCGTCGTTCACGCCGAGAGAGAGCCGGCCGCTGGCCGGCGCCGTGATCGTCCCCTGATTGCCGATCGCGAACTCGGTGTCGCCAATGCGGCCGATCAGCGCGCCCGCGAGCTGCGATGCGAGGGGCGCCTGTGGCGCACGCCGACCGCTGAACGCACCCGCCACGCCGGCGACGTCATTGGGATCGGTGCTCAACCGAACGGTGCCGCTCGCCTGGAACAGGATCGTGTCGCCACGCTGGACGGTCATCCCCGTGTCGACCCACCGCTGCCGCGCATCGACCGCGATGCGGTTGCCGGTGGTCGGAACGGTCTGGGCCCCGCCGAACGTGGTGAATTCCTGGCGCGAGAGCTGGTTGTCGTTGTTGACGTCGAGCCGGTTGAACGCGGCGACGCTGCCGTGCCACTCCCGCGGCTCGATCCGGCCGTTGTTGTTCGCGTCGAGGAACTCGAACTGGTCGTCGCGGTCGAGGTCCTCGTCCTCGATCGTCCGTCCGGCTCGTGCGGCGCCCGCGTCGACCTCGGCGCCGGAGAGCACGCCATCACCGTTCCAGTCGTGCACCTCGAACGACCGCTGGCTGCCACGCCACTCCCTGCGGGTGATGATGCCGTCGTTGTTGCGGTCCATGCCGCGGAAGCGCCGCGCGGCGGCGCTCGACGTCGACGAGGTCTGCCGCGATGTGAGGCCTGACGGGGCGCAGTACGCGACGCCGCCCGACCCGGGCGCGCCCCAGTCGCCGAACTGCTCGTTGTACTCACGCGAGTTCAGAATCCGCTCGATGACGGCACGAGGACCGCTGCGCTGCGCGATCTCGGCGAACGCCCGCTGCCCTTCGGCGTCGGGCTGGCGTCCGAGGATGTGGCGGTACAAGCGGGCGACCGACCGCTCATACGGCGTACTTTCGCCCGCCTCGGTATAGATGAACCGCTGCATGTGCTCGGGCGAGGTGACGATCTCGCGAACGACCTCGCGGACGGTCATCCGGCCGCTCTCGAGCTGTTGCACCCAGTGGGCGCTGCCCGGATCAGCAGACCGCTCGAGCACGTGGCGGTAGAGCTCGTTCACAACGTGCCGCCCGTCGGTGGTACACGGTTGCTGGGCCCGCACGACAGTGGGGGCGAACGTCAGTGCCAGAACCAGCATCACTACGCGGTACATGACCAACCTCCTGCACCGCGTGAAGGGTTCAGGATCCGTGCCGCAACCGGAATGCCTGAGGCATAATCGAGCTATGCCATATCCCGAACCGCTGATTGCGCCGATGCGCGCCGAGCTCACGCGGCTCGGCGTCGAAGAGATCCGCACCGCGTCGGCCGTCGACACCGCCGTCGGCGACACCCGCGGCACGCTGCTCATCGTCGTCAATTCGGTCTGCGGCTGCGCGGCCGGAAAAGCGCGCCCCGGTCTGGCGCTGGCGCTCGAGCATCCGGTGCGCCCCGACCGGATCGGCACCGTCTTCGCCGGCGCCGATATCGAGGCGACCGATCGCGCCCGCAGCTACTTCACGGGCTATCCGCCGTCGTCGCCGTCGATGGGACTGCTGCGCGACGGCCATCTCGTCTGGATGCTCGAGCGGCGGCAGATCGAGAACCGCGGGCCCGGAGAGATCGCCGCGTTGCTGACCGCGGCGTTCGACGCCTACTGCGCGACCACGCCGGCGTCGCCGCTCAGGGAATCCTGAAGAGGGGGCGCGCGGCCGGCATCCCTGGCCACGGGACCGTCAACACGATCGCGAGCAGGGCGAGCCCGAAGAAGATCGCAGCCGTGCGATGACGGCTCGCCGCCGCGGCCGCCCGGCGGATCCGTACACGTCCGACGTGCGCGAGCGCGAGCGCGACGACCATGCCGGAGATGTGCTCCACCGCCCAGAACCGGAGCACGGCATTCCCCATCGCGGCGCCAAAATTCTGGAACGCAATCTGTGTCATCGGGCTGAGCCACAAGTACAGCACGAGGCCGAGCAGCAGCTGCGCGTCGAGCGCGATCACGAACCACCAGCCGGCATAGTCGTCACCCGCCGTCCACGCGGTGCGGCTGCGCCACGCTGTCACGGACCGGGCGACGGCCACCGCTCCCGCGATCAGGACGACCCAGCGAAGCAGCGAATGTAGTGCGAGCGTCAGCAGAAACATCTCACGGCGCCTCGTTGTAGGCGGCACGCGCGGCGAACGCCACCCCGTTGACCCGCGCCCAGCCCGGATGCGCGGCCTGCATCTCCTGCTGGACGGCCTTGGCGACCTCCTCCACGGGGCGTCCCTGCGCCTTGAACTCCCGGGCGCGAGCTTGAATCGCCAGCATCGCGTCGCGGTTGACGCCGATGAGCGCGCCGTTCCCGACCTCGCCGTGCGCCGGCACGATCGTCCGCGGCTTCCAGCGCGTCTCCGCGAACCATCGGCGGCGGAAACGTGCCGCGCTGCGCGCCGGCCGACGCCACGAACAGGAGGAGCGCGATGAAAGTGCCGCTACGCACCCCAGGCACTTTAGGCACCTCAGGTACTCCAGGCACAAGAGAACCGACTATCGAATGAAGGTGAACTTCGCCTGGCCCGACGTTCCGCTCCCCCACGGCCAGAGGAACGCGCCGTTGCTCGGACGGGCGGTCGCGCTGATACGCACGTAGTACTCGCGGTTCGGCTCCAGAGTCGACGTACGGAACAGCGGCAGGCGCTGGAAGCTCGTCATCAGCTGACGCACCGCGGTCTCGCTGTCGGTCACCTGCGAGCTCTCGACCTTGCCATCGAGCATCCGCACCACCGTGTGCAGGCGGGTGAGGTTGTCGTACTCGACGCTGTTGGTGACGACGGCTGTCGCGATCGTGCGGTCGACCCACACGGGGACTTCGAGGCGCAGGTCAACCGTATAGGTAAACGTGGTCTTGAGACCGCTGCGGATGGCGGCGCGGACCTCATCCGTAAAACCATCCGCGAGCTCGAACGTGACCAGGACGTGGTCGTCGCGCACGAGCGGGACAATACGGAGGCCCTGCGCCTGAGCCGCGACGACCGCGGTCATCGCCGCCAGCAACGCCGCGCAGATCAAACCCTTACTCGGACCTCGGCGCGCGAACACACTCCACGACGGCATTGGGATGCCGGCACTGTAGCACAGGTCAAGCCCAGCCGATGTAAGATTTTGTAGTCCCTGTGCGAGGTCTCCGAGTCCTTTCCGCCGCGCTGGTCGCGCTCACGGTCGTGGTCCCCCACACCCGGGCCCAGGGTCTGCCCTGGCTGTCGGAACGGAGCCTGCCCGTCTCTCTGTTCGAGCGCTATCTCGAGTCGCTCCGGCAGCAGGCCGGCATCCCGGGCCTGTCGGCGGCGATCGTCCAGAACGGTCAGCGGGTCTGGGACACGGGGCTCGGCTTCCAGGACCTCGAGAACCTCGTTCGGGCCACCGCGGACACACCCTATCCGGTCCTGGATCTGTCACAAACGATTGCCGCCACCGTCCTGCTGCAGCAGTGCGTCGAGCTGCGCGCCATCGATCTGGCGGACAAGGTTCGCCGGTGGAACCCGCAGTTCTCCGAAGAGAACACGACGCTGGCACAGCTGCTGGCGCACAGCGGTCCGGACGGCTACCGGTACGATACGTCCCGCTACGGCCAGCTCAACACCGCCATCGATCAGTGCGCGAGCCAGCGATACGGACCACTGATGGCGCGCGAGATCCTCGACCAGCTCGCCATGAGGGACTCCGTGCCGGGCCACGATCTCGGCGACAGCGCCGCGACGAACCGTCGCCTCTTTTCCGTGAGCGCGCTCGAGCGGTACGGCACCGTCCTTCGCCGGGTCGCGCCGTCGTACAAGGTCGACAGCAATCGCCGCCCGAGCCGCTCCGACTACTCGCCGCCCTCGCTCACCGCGTCGACCGGCATCGTGTCCACCGTACGCGACCTCGCACAGTTCGACGGCGGTCTCGACAGGCTCATCCGCGCGAACACGCGCGAGCGCGCGTGGCAGGCGGGATCGGCGCCGATGGGACTCGGCTGGTTCGTGCAGGAGTACAACCGCGAACGCGTCGTCTGGTCCTTCGGCGTGGCGCGCGATGCCTACTCGGCGCTCTACATCAAAGTCCCGGGACGCAATCTCGCGCTGATCGTGCTCGCCAACAGCGACGGCCTGGCGGCCCCGTACACACTGTCTGACGGCAACCTGACCGCCTCTCCGTTCGCACAGGTCTTCCTGCAGCTGTTTGTCTCGTAGCGCTCTGGACCGCTATGCGGCTCCGTATCGGAACCTTGTGCTCGTTTCGTCGCGAGCCGCATAGCGGTCCTAGACGCGCAGAGCGCGTCAAGCAGACACTGCCAACCAGCCAAGGGCTCGGGACCAACGCGATACCAAGGGCGAGTCCTTGGCTGGTTCTTGCCGCCCTGATCGTCCTGGTGTGCCCCTCGAGGGCCGCCGCCGACTGGCTGCTGATCCCTTTCGCCGGCGGATCGTTCGCGCCGGAAACCACGTTCCTCATCCCCGAAGAAGGCGCGGGTCGGAAACTGACCCTGGGAGGCTCGGTCGCGTGGTTGAGCGACGGCTTTCTTGGCCTCGAGGCGGACTTCGGGCACACGCCGGGCTTCTTCCAGGGAGATGACCCGCTAGGCCTCGTGCTGAGCAGCCGTGTGACGACGCTGACGGGCAGCGTCATTCTCGCGGTCCCACTCTCGATTACACGTGAATCGCTGCGGCCGTACGTCGCCGGCGGTCTGGGGCTCCTGCAGGCGCGCAGCAGACATGCCGCCGGCGCGATCCCGGTCGAAGAGGACCTGCTCGGCGTGAACATCGGGGCTGGCGCGATCGGCATGGTCAGTGCCTTGACGGGCCTCCGTTTCGACGTCCGGTACATCAAGGCGGCCGGCGGCGCTGACGACCCGCTCGCCCGGCCCGGTCTCTCCCGCCTGAGCTTCTGGCGCGCCACGGCCGGGCTCGTCCTGCGGTACTGAAAGGCCTCAGGCCCCGGGCCTGAGGCCTGCTCCTTGCACAGTGCTCGGGCATGACGGCCCGAGTGTCCACTCATCGGTACAGCGTGGTGATCGTCCTCGTCGCCGCGCTGATGGCTCCGTCCGCGACGGCGCAGACGAAGATCGCGCCCGACCCCAACCGGTACTCCCTGCAGCAGGACATCGAGCTGGGGCAGGAAGCGGCGGCCGAGGCCCGCAAGCAGCTTCCGATGCTCGACGACGAGCAGGTCGACGACTACGTCGAGGACGTCGGGGAGACGCTCGTCGAGGCCATCCCTGCCGAGTTCCGCCATGCGGGATTCCGCTACGCGTTCGACGTCGTCAACCAGAAAGAGATCAACGCGTTTGCGCTGCCGGGCGGACCAATGTTCCTCAATCGCGGCATGATCGAGGCGGCCCGCACCGAAGCGCAGATGGCGAGCGTCATGGCGCACGAGATCTCGCACGTGGCGCTGCGCCACGGCACCGCGCAGGCGACCAAAGGTCAGAAGTTTCAGATCGGCGCGATCGCGGGCCAGATCCTCGGCGCCATTGTCGGCGGCGCGGCCGGGACGGCGATCGCACAGGGATCGCAGTTCGGCCTCGGCGCCTACTTCCTGAAGTACAGCCGCGAATACGAGCGGCAGGCCGACCTGCTCGGCGCGCAGATCATGGCCCGCGCGGGCTACGACCCGCGCGAGATGGCCAACATGTTCCAGATCATCGAGAACGAGGGCGGCCGAAGCGGTCCCGAGTGGCTGAGCAGCCATCCGAATCCGGGTAACCGCTCGACGGCGATCACGAACGAGGCGCGGATGCTGCGCGTGCAGGGGAACGCCAACACTGGCCGGTTCCCCTCGATCCAGGCGCGGCTCAGGGGCATGTCGCCTGCGTATACCGCCGAGCAGATCGCGCGCGGCCAGGCGCGGCGGCGCACGGTCGGGACGAGCGGCGCCCGCGTCGAGGTGGCGTCGCCCGCGGCGCAGTTCCGGACCTATACGCCCGCCCGCTTCCTGCGTGTGAGCGTCCCAGCCAACTGGGCGCCGGTCGACGCGGGCGATACGGTCGCCTACGCGCCCGAAGGCGGCGTCTTCGACGCCGACGGCCACATGGCGTTCACGCACGGCGTGCAGATCGGCGTGGCCCAGGGCGGCAGCGGCGACCTTCGGCGCGACACCGAGCAACTGCTCCGCAGCTTCGCGCTTGGCAATCCTGACCTGCGCCTCGCGGGGAGCGCGCGGCGCGAAAGCGTGGGCGGCCGCGAGGGCATGACCCAGCCCCTCACCAACACCTCTGATGTCACCGGCCAGCGTGAGTACGTCAGCCTGTCGACGACGCAGCTTCGCGACGGAAGCCTCCTCTACCTCATTGGCGTTGCGCCCGAGAGCGAGGCCCGGACCTACGACAGCGCGTTCCGACGCGTGAGGGCGTCGCTGCAGATCGCCGATCGGTAGGACGCAGCAACGTCACCAATGGAAGAGGAACCATCATGCGAGTTCTGATCGCGTTACTGGCAGTGCTGGGCCTGGCGGCCGTGGCCGGGACGCTCGTGCCGGCGGCCGCGGCGGCCGACAGTGCGTACGTCGTGGCGCTCGTCCAGCAGCCCGGCGGCGGCGCGCAGCCGGCGCCTGATGTCGACATCGACATCACGACGCGGACCGTGGACGGCGGCCCGTGGTGGAACAACCCGGTCTGGATTGGAGTCGGGATCGTCGCGCTGATCCTGCTCGTCGTCATCGTCGCGCTCGCCACGAGAGGCGGCGGCACGACGATCGTCAAAGAATAGCGGAAACCACGAAGACACGAAGTTCACGAAGGTGCAGATTCCCTAGCGGCATTTCGTGATCTTCGTGACCTTCGTGGTTATTGAGGGAATCGCCCCGTCGCGACGAGCAGCTCCAGGCGTGCGCGGCGGACCGCGTCTTCCGCAATGGCGGCCGCGGTCTCCGCATCGCGCGCCTGGCGCTGCGCGTCGATCACCTCGATGTTCGTCGTCGCCCCTTCGCGGAAGGCGATGTCGGTGATGCGAACCACTTCATTGGCCTGCTCCGCCGCCCGGCGCGCATGCACCAGCGCTCGTTCGGTGGCGGCCAACGCTTCCCGCGCGGTGCGAATCTCGGAGCGGGCCTGCCGCTCGGCGTTGGCGCGTTCGGTCCGGACGACGTCGACGAAGGCCTGCCGCTCGCGCGCCTGACCGCGCCGCTGTCCTGAATCGAGAAGCGGCACGCTGAAGAGCACTGTCGCGCGCCACGAGCGGGCGTTGGCGAACAGCCCCGTCGGCGCGAGCACCTCGGGCGTGAAGAGTGCGGTCACCGACGGCAGGTAGTCCTTCCAGGCGTCGCTCGCCCGCCGCTGGGCCGCCGACTCGCGCGCCAGGATCGTTTGCACGTCTTCGCGATCGGCCACGAGCGCCGCGTCGGGCACGGTCGGCGGCGGCACATCGAACGCCGGGTCCGCGGCCGCATCGACGGGGCCGTCTGCCGCCATGAGGACGCCGAGCGCCTCCTGGGCGCGGCGGACGGCGAGCCGTGCCTCCTCCACCCGCGACTCGTCCGACGACACCTCCTGCTCGGCCCGGACGGCGTTCAAGCGGCTGCCCAGGCCGCCCTGGTAGCGCTGGTCCGCGTACTCGAAGTGCGCGCGCGCGTTGTCGCGCGCCCGCTCGTTCAGCTCGAGCACGCGCCGCTGCGCGATGATGACGAGATACGCCTCGCCGGCCGCCACGGCAATCTGCCGCCGCGCTTCCTCTAGGCCACGCCGCGACACGAGCACCTGGTCGGCCGCCTGATTCCGCTCCGCCCAGCGCACGGGCACGATGAGCGGCGCGGCGATATTCGCGGTCGTCACCGTCTGCGTGCGCGGAAAGATGGAGCCCCGTGCGCGGAAAGATGGAGCCCCCTCCAAAGCGCACGATCGGATCGATCACGTTCGTGGCCAGCGAGGCATCGATCGACGGCAGCGCCCGTCCGCGCACCTGCTGCAGGACGGCATCGGCGCGGATGATGTCGGCCGCGGCGCGCTGGACGGTGGGATGGTTCGCCACCGCGCGGCGCACCGCCTCTTCGAACGTCACCCGCTCCATGGCCTGGGCCATCACCAGCGACGGGCAGACACCGAGGAGGGCCGCGGCGATCACGCCGCTACGCATGGCTGGCCGTCTCCTCGCGCTCGACTCGACCCGGGATCAACGTGCGGACGACGACGTAGAGCACCGGAATGAAGACGATGTTGAGGAACGTCGCGAACACCATGCCGCCGGCTACGGCGGTGCCGACCGACCGCCGCGCCTCCTGTCCCGCGCCGGCCGCGAAGACCAGCGGCATCACGCCGAGGATGAACGTCAGCGAGGTCATGAGGATCGGCCGCAGCCGGATCCGCGCCGCCTCGATGGCCGCCTCGACAATCGAGAGGCCGCGGCGCCGCAGCTGCTCGGCGAACTCGACGATCAGAATCGAGTTCTTCGCGGCGAGCGCGATGAGCAGCACCAGGCCGACCTGGCAGTACAGGTCGTTCTGGAAGCCGCGCAGCCACTGCGCGGAGAGCGCGCCGAGCACCGCCAGCGGGACGCCGAGCAGCACGATGAACGGCAGCACCAGCGACTCGTACTGCGCCGCGAGCGTCAGGTAGACGAGCAGGATGCCGATGCCGAAGATCGCCGCCGACTGGCCGCCCGCCTCGATTTCCTCGAGCGAAATGCCCGACCACGCGTAGCCGAACCCGGGCGGCAGCGCGGTCGCCGCGAGCCGTTCCATCTCCGCAATCGCCTGCCCCGAGCTGTAGCCGGGCGCCGCCGCCCCATTGATCGTCGTCGAGCGGAACAGATTGAAGTGATTGATCACCTGCGGCGCCGTCGTCTCGCGAACGCGGACGACGTTCGTGAGCGGCACCATCTCGCCGGTCGCCGTGCGCGCGTAGTACTGCCCGAGGTCCTTCGGATCGGATCGGTAGTCGCGATCGGCCTGCACGTACACGCGGTACGCGCGGTTGTTGAAGTCGAAGTCGTTCACGTACGCCGATCCGAGATAGATCTGCATCGCGCTCGTGATCTCGCTCATCGGCAGTCCGAGGCTCTGGGCCTTGTCGCGGTCGATATCGACGGCGAGCTGCGGATCGTTGGCGGTGAAGCCGCTGAAGAGCCCTCGCACAATTGGCGACTGCCGCGAGGCGCCGATGAGCCCGAACGTGTTCGCGGCCAGCGCCTGAATATCGCCGCTGCCGGTCTGATCGAGCACTTTCATCTCGAAGCCGCCGAACGCGCCCAGGCCGAAGATGGCCGGCGGCGCAAACGGAATCACCATCGCGCTCTGGATGCCGAAGAGCGCCCCCTGCAGGCGCGGGAGCACCCCCTGCAGCCGGTGCTCGTCGCCGACCCGCTCCTCGAACGGTTTGAGCAGGGTGAAGATCATCCCGGTGTTCGCCCCGCTGCCGGCGAAGCTGAACCCGCCGACCGAGAACACCGACTCGACTTCCGGCGTCTGCATCAGGATCCGCTCGGCCTGCTGGATGGCGCTGTTCGTGTACTCGAGCGAGGCGCCCGCCGGCGCCTGGACGATCGTGAGGAAATAGCCGGGATCCTCCTCGGGCAGGAACGCCTGCGGCACCCGTGTGTAGGCCGAATACGTGGCGCCGAGCAGCCCCGCGAACAGCACCACGAGCCCCCACCGCACGCGCATCAGGCCACCGACGATGCGGACGTACAGGCGTGTGCCGCCGCGAATCACCGCCTCGATCGGCCGGAAGATCCCTTTCCCGTAGTCGCCGTGCCTCAGGAGCAGCGCCGACAGCGCCGGCGTCAGCGTCAGCGAGTTGAAGGCCGAGATCGCGACGGCGAACGCGATCGTCACGGCGAACTGCTGGTACAGGCGGCCCGTCGTGCCCGGGAAGAAGGCGACGGGCACGAAGACCGCGATCAGGACGAGGGAGGTGGCGATGACGGCGCCGAAGACCTCGCGCATCGCGTCGGACGCGGCCTGCTTGGCACCCTTCTTGTACTCGCGGATGTGCCGCTCGATGTTCTCGATGACGACGATCGCGTCGTCGACCACGATGCCCGTGGCGAGGATGAGGGCGAAGAGCGTCAGCGTGTTGATCGAGAAGCCGAGCAGGTTGATGAACGCGAACGCGCCGATGAGCGACACGGGGAGCGTGAGCGCTGGAATCAGCGTGGCCCGGCCGCTCTGCAGGAAGACGAAGAGGACGAGCACGACGAGTCCGGCCGCCTCGAGGAGCGTCCGCAGGACCTCGCGGATCGACTCGCGCACGACGGTGGTCGTGTCGAAGGCGACGCGGTACTGCAGCCCCGGCGGGAACGACTGGCTCAGCCGCGCCAGCTCCGCCTCGACGCCGTCGCGGACCTCGAGCGCGTTGGCGGTCGGCAGCGCGATCACGGCGAAGCCGAGCGCCTCCACCCCCAGGAAGCGCAGGCTCGACGAGTAGGTTTCGGCCCCGAGCTCCGCCGTGCCGACGTCGCTCAACCGGACGAGCGTGCCGCCCTCGCCCCCCTTGAGGATGACGTTTTCGAACTCGCGCGGCTCGCGCAGCCGGCCAGCGGCGCGGACGCTCATCTGGTAGGTCTGGCCTTCGCGCGCCGGCGAGTCGCCGACGCTGCCGGCCGCCACATTCACGTTCTGCTCGCGAAGCGCGTTGACGACGTCACCGGCGGTGAGCTGCCGGGCCGCCAGCCGCAGCGGGTCGAGCCAGAGCCGCATCGAGTACTTGCGCTCGCCGAAGATGATCACGTCGGCGACGCCCGGCACGCGCTTGAGCGCGTCGCGCACGTACACGTCCAGGTAGTTCGAGATGAAGAGCGAGTTGTACTGGCCGCGATCGCCGTACACGCCCGCGGCCATGACGAAGTTGTTCGCGGACTTCTGCACCGTCACGCCGATCTGGCGCACTTCCCCCGGCAGCCGTCCCGTCGCCTGATTCACTCGGTTCTGCACGTCGACCGCCGCGATGTCGGGGTCGCGGGTGACGTCGAAGGTGATGGTGATCTGGGATAGCCCGCTGTTCGTGCTCGAGGAGGACATGTAGAGCATCCCCTCGACACCGTTGATCGCCTGCTCGAGCGGGGTCGTGACGGCGGTTTCGACCGTCTCGGCGTTCGCGCCCGTGTAGACGGCGGACACCGAGACGGTCGGCGGCGCCACGTCCGGGTACTGCGCGACCGGCATGGTCGGGATCGCCAGTGCGCCCGCCAGGATGATGACGAGCGAGCAGACGGTGGCGAGAATCGGCCGCTGGATGAAGGTGTTGACGAACACGGCTCTGGGCTCTGGGCTTTGGGTTTCGGCTGCAGGCCTTACGACGGCTTGACCGGCGCGCCGTCGCCGAGCTTCTGGACGTTCGAGACGATGACGCGCGCGCCCGGCATCAGGCCGCTCCGCACGATGTAGTCGTCGCCACTCACGCTCGCGACCGTGACCGGGGTCTGGCGCGCGACAAACCCCTGATCGCGCGCCTCGGCGACGAACACGAAGTGCTGGCCGGCCACGCGCGTCACGGCGACAATCGGCACCGCCAGCACCGGTTCGTTGCTCCAGACGATCCGCGCGCGGACGTACTGCATGACGCGGATCCCCGCCGGCATCTGCCGGAGCGTCGCCTTGATGAGCACGGTCTGCGTGGCATCGTCGGCCCGCGGCGCGATGAAGCTGATCGGGTTCGCCGCGATCACCTCGTCGCTCGGGTCGATCAGCTCCACGGTCAACCCGGGGCGCAGATCCCCGGCGCGCTCGAGCGGCACGTTGATGTAGGCCTCGAGCCCCTCGGCCTGGTCGATCGTGGTAATCACGGTTGAGGGCGTCACTCGATCGCCCTGTCGGATCGCGAGGTCGCCCACGATGCCGGCCGTTGGCGCCGTGACGCGGTAATACTCGAGCTGCACCTGGTGCTCGCGGATGAGCGACTGCACCGCCGCCAGCTGCGCCTCCGCGTTCTTGTGGGCGGTTTCGGCCTGATCCAGCTCGGCGCGGCTCACGGCACCCACCTCATAGAGTTTCTGCATGCGCATCAGCTGCTGCGTCGCGAAGGCGAGATCCGCCTCGCGCGACGCGCGCTGCGACTCGGTGGCGGCCACCGTCGCCTGCTGCTTGTCGGGATCGATCTGCACGAGCGGCCGGCCCGCGGCCACGCGGTCGCCCGCTTGCACGAAAATCTGGCGGACGATCCCCTCGACCTGCGGCTGCACCGTCGTCGACCGAAGGGATCGGATGGTGGCGACGTACTCGGTCGTCTGCGGCAGCGGACGCGGCTCCAGCGTGACCGTCTGCACGTCCATGGGCGGGAATGCGCCCCGCCCGCCGCCGGGCCCGCCACCCTCGGAGGCCGCCTGGCCGGCTTCGCCGCCGCACGCAGCG
This sequence comes from Acidobacteriota bacterium, assembly GCA_016184455.1. Taxonomy (GTDB): domain Bacteria; phylum Acidobacteriota; class Vicinamibacteria; order Vicinamibacterales; family UBA2999; genus MELF01. The sequence goes on along the minus strand of JACPCS010000114.1, from coordinate 48,292 downwards.
GCGCTCAGACTCACGAACAGAAGAAGACTCAACAGTCGAGACATATGAATTCTTGATGTTACCTGATACGTATGACGAACGACGTGGGTTTCGCTTCACCCGTTCAGGTCGGCGGAGCCCCTTCGGTCTGGCAGGCGGAGTCCTTCACCCCTCGACTCCGCTCGGGGTGCCCTGAGCGAAGTCGAAGGGCAGGGCTCCGCTACCGAACAATCGCTTTGAGCCCGCCGCCGAGCGCGCTCAGCAATCCCTGCACGGCCCTGTGCGCGCGCTGCTTGAAACTGCCCGAATGAATGGGACAGAGGCGACTGGGAATCTCGTCGCCGTCCTTGAAGTACTCGACGTAGGCAGGACAGTCGTCGAGCGCCCGGTGATACGAGAGCAGACAGAGCTCTTCCGCGTGCAGCCCGGCGGGCGGCGCAATCGGCGCGGCCGGCAGATCGCGTGCCACACGGCGCATGAAATCCGCCCAGATCGGCAGCGCGACGCTCGCGCCCGATCCGCCGTCGCGGATTCGCAACGGCTGATCGAAGCCGACCCACACGCCGGCGACGACCGACGATGAGAAGCCGACGAACCAGGCGTCGCGATAGTCGTTGGTCGATCCCGTCTTGCCGCCGACCGCTCCTCGCACGCCGTACCGCCGCGCCGCCGCACCCGTGCCGCGGTTCACCACGTCCTGGAGCATCGAGACCATCTGGAACGCGACCTCCTCCGACAGCACGCGCTCGCGCTCCACGTGCACGCGGTGCACGACCTCGCCGTGCGCGTTGCGGACGGCGACGATCCCGCGCGGCCGCACGCGGGACCCCAGCGACGGAAAGACGGCGTACGCCGCCGTCAGATCGAGCGGGGTGACGAGGCCGCTGCCGAGCGCGAGCGACGGCACGTCCGGCTGATCGGGGACGCCGAGATCGCGCGCCAGGCGCAGGACGGGCGCGCTCCCGAGCTGCTGCTGCAGTCGAACGGCGGCCGCGTTGTTCGACTCGAGGAGCGCGGCGCGCAGCGTGAGCTCGTCCTGCTCGGATTCGCGCGCCTCGCGCGGAATCCAGACGCCGCTCGGCACGCGCAGCGCGACGTCCTGCAACCCCGTGATGGTCGACACCGGCGACAGCCCACGCTCGAGCGCGGCCGCGTACACGAACGGCTTGAAGGCGGACCCCGGCTGCCGGCGGCTTCGAACCGCCCGGTTGAAGGTCGTCGTGGCGAAGTCGGAGCCGCCGACCAGCGCCAGCAGGTTGTCCGTCTGCGGATCCATGGCCACGAGCGCCGCCTGCAGGTTCTTCACGCCGAGCCGCCGGAGCCCGTCGCGCACGGCCCGCTCGGCGGCGTCCTGGATCTCGGGCACGAACGTCGTGTGCACCTGCCAGTCGGGCGGATGGTCGCCGCCGTAGATGTCGCGGAACTGCTGGCGCAGAAATTCCTTCGCGTAGCCGTGCCTGGCGGAGGTGACCTGCGGCGGCGGCTGCACGCGAATGCGCTCGGCCCGGGCCATCCGCTCCTGATCGGCCGCGATCGTCCCTTCCTCCCGCATCCGCTGCAGCACGATGACGCTGCGGCGGCGCGCGGCCGCCAGATGCGTCCACGGCGAGTACGAGGCGGGCGCGCGAATGATCCCGGCCAGCAGCGCCGCTTCGGCGAGCGTCAGCTCGGACGCCGGCTTGCCGAACGTCTTCTCCGACATCGTCTCGATGCCGTAGATGCCGCCGCTCAGATACACGCGATTCAGGTACAGCTCGAGGATCTCGCGCTTCGAGAGGAACAGCTCGAGCATGACCGCGAGCGCCGCCTCCTGCAGCTTGCGCGCATAGGTGCGCGTGTTCGAGAGATACAACGTGCGGGCAAGCTGCTGGGTGATCGTGCTGCCGCCCTGCATGCCGCCGTCCGATCGCAGGTTGTTGAGCGTGGCCCGCGTCAGCGCGATCGGGTCGATTCCCGGGTGCAGGTAGAATCGGTGGTCCTCGACGGCGACGACCGCGTCCTTGAAATACGTCGAGATGCGATCGAGGGGGACATCGCGGCGCTGTTCGTCGAGCCGGAACCACGGGCGGCCGGCCGCGTCGTAGAACACCGTGTCGCCGACGCCCCGGTTCAGTCCGTAGACCGCCCAGGCGTGGCGGACCGTCCAGACGGCTGCCACCGTCAGGAGGATGAGGACGAGGCTCCCGGCCACCGTCAGCAGCCAGTCGCGGCGCGAGAAGGCCCGCAGATCTGAGAAACGCACCTTGAAGGAATGGTATAACGATGCTGCCATGACGAGCGTCGCCCGAGGGGCGTTGGTGGCAGCCGTGCTCGCCTCTGCCGGTGCCGGCGCGCACCCTTCGACTAACGCTCAGGGTGCCCTGAGCAACGTCGAAGGGCAAGCCCCGACCGACTTCAAGGAAAGCGACTTCCTGTCGCGCGTGCGCCGGTTGACGGTCGAGGGACGCCGCGCCGGCGAAGGCTACTGGTCACCCGACGGCCAGCGCCTCGTCTTCCAGAGCGAGCGCGAGCCGGGCAACCCCTTCTACCAGATCTACGCGCTCGACTTCGCCACGGGCGACACCAAGCGGATCTCGCCCGGCTACGGCAAGACGACCTGCTCCTTCTTCCGCCCCGGCACGGATCAGATTCTCTTCGCCTCGACGCACCACGATCCGCGGTCGAAGGCGCTCCAGCAGGACGAGCTCGACTTCCGCGCGTCGGGCAAGGAGCGGCGCTACGCCTGGGACTACGACCCGGAGTTCGAGATCTACGCGCTCTCGGACAAATCGGGACAGTACATGCGGCTGACGAACGCGCGCGGCTACGACGCGGAGGGGAGCTACTCCCCCGACGGGCGCTGGATCGTCTTCTCGTCGAACCGCGACGCGTACAACCGCACGCTGAGCGCCACCGAACAGAAGCAGCTCGAGATCGATCCGAGCTACTTCGCGGAGATCTACGTCATGCGCGCCGACGGCTCGGACCAGGGGCGGCTGACGCGGGTGCCCGGCTACGATGGCGGCCCGTTCTTCTCGCCCGACGGATCGCGCATCATCTGGCGCCGTTTCGACGAGAAGGGGCTGATTGCCGACGTCTTCACGATGAAGCCGGACGGCACCGACGCGCGGCAGATCACGAACTTCGGCGCGATGAGCTGGGCGCCGTACATCCACCCCTCCGGCCAGTACCTCCTGTTTGCGTCGAACAAGCTCGGGTTCGAGAACTTCGAGATCTTCATGGTCGACGTCGACGGAACGAAGGAGCCGGTCCGCATCACGTACTCGGATGGCTTCGACGGGCTGCCGGTTCCCTCGCCGGACGGCCGGCGCCTGGCCTGGACCTCGAGCCGCGGCGGCGGACGCGAGGGCCAGATCTTCCTGGCCGACTGGAACCACGAACGGGCGCTCGCGGCGCTCAAGGCCGCGCCGCTCCGCCGCACACCGAGCTGACGCCATGACACGCACGCGCGCGATTGCGCTTCTCGCGCTGACCCTGCTCGCCGGCACTTCCGCGACACTCGCCCAGACGGCTGCGGCGTCGCGGACGCGTCCGCACGTCGAGTTCCTCGCCTCCGACACGCTGGAAGGCCGCGAGGCCGGGTCGCCGGGCGAGCGCCTCGCGGCCGACTACGTGGCCGCCCAGCTCGCGCGCCTGGGCGCGCGGCCTCTGCCCGGCCGGGCGGACCTCTTCCTGCCGTTCGAGTTCACGGCAGGCAGCCGCGACGGTGGATCGCAGATCGTCGTCACGCGCGGCGCCGAGGCGCGGACGTTCACGGGCACTACACAAGTACAGGCGCTCTCCTTCTCGGACGATGCCGAAGTGAGCGGCCCGGTCGTGTTCGCGGGCTACGGCCTCGTCGTCCCCGAGTCGCAGAACTTCGGCTACGACAGCTACGCGACGCTCGACGTCAAGGACACGATCGTCGTCGTGCTGCGGTACTTTCCCGAAGATGCCGACGAGAAGACGCGCGCCATCCTCGCGCGCTATTCCGATCTGCGGTACAAGGCGATGGCCGCCCGCCAGCGCGGCGCCCGCGCGCTGCTCGTCGTCACCGGCCCGCGCTCGCCGAATGCGGGGCAGGTCGTGCCGATGACGTTCGACACGGCGCTCGCCGGCTCGGGCATTCCGGCGGCGAGCGTCAGCGGCGAGCTCGCCGACGCGTTGTTCGCCTCCGGCAAGCCGCTGCGCGACCTGCAGCAGGAGCTCGACTCGGGCAACCCCCACGTCGCCGGCTTCGAGCTGCCCGGTGTCACGCTCACACTGCGCACGTCCGTCGTCCGAGAGCGCCATACCGCTCGTAACGTCGTGGCGTATTTGCCCGCGACCATGCCGGTACCCGCCTCGGCGAGGCCGTGGGTGGCGATTGGCGCGCATTACGACCACCTCGGCCGCGGCGGGCATGGCAACTCGCTCGCCTCGAAGGAGGACGCCGGCGGCATCCATCACGGTGCCGACGACAACGCGTCCGGCACGGCGGCCGTGCTCGCCATTGCCGAGACGCTTGCCCGGTCGACCGAGCCGCGCCGGCGGCATGTGCTGATTGCCTTCTGGTCGGCGGAGGAAATCGGTCTCGTGGGATCGAATGCGTTCACCACCAAGCCGCCGGTGCCGATCGAGCAGGTTGCTGCATACATCAACTTCGACATGGTTGGCCGCATGCAGGAGAACCGGTTGATCGTGCAGGCCACCGGGACCAGCCCGTCATGGGCCCGGTTGCTCGAACGCCTGAACGTCGCCGCCGGGTTCGATCTCGCGGTCCAGCCCGATCCCTATCAGCCGAGCGATGTCGCCAACTTCAATCAGGCGGGCGTCCCGAGCCTGATGCTCTTCACCGGTTCGCATCCCGACTACCACAAGCCGTCGGACACGTCCGACAAGATCAACTACGAGGACCTCGACCGGATTGTCGTGTTCGGCGCGGCGCTGACCCGAAGCCTCACCGATCTCGACGAGGCGCCGCAGTTCACCAAGGTCGACCAACCGACGACGCGCGCGAGCATTGCCGGCGTGCGCATGACGACCGGGACGATTCCCGACTATGCCACCGAGGTGAAAGGACTGCTGCTCGCGGGCGTGATGGGAGGCGGGCCGGCCGAACGCGCGGGCCTGATGAAGGGCGACGTCATCGTCGAGATTGCCGGCAAGACGATCGCCAACATCTACGACTACACCTACGCGCTGGAGCTGCTGCGCGCGGATCAGCCGGTCACGGTCGTCTACATGCGCAACGGCGAGCGCCGCGAGACCGTGCTGACGCCCGCCGCGCGGCGGTAGCCGGGTTACGGCTTTCGCCGCAGCACCGTCGCCTCTTCCCCGATCAGCTCCTCCGCCTTCTCCTTCAGGGTGTCGGGAGTGGTGTCCACGGGCACGGGCCCGCGCATGCGCGCGTTCACGAACGAGGCGGTGAAGATCACAGCGATCAGCAACAGCGAGAACCACTGCGGCACTTCGAAGCCGATGTGGTGCGCCTGGTGTGCGTAGTCGAGACCGAGCTTGACGCCGATCCACGCGATGATGATGAACGCGCCATCGACGAGCGCCGGATAGCGTTCGACGAGCACGATCAGCTGTCCGACCACCAGGCGCAGCGCGACGATGCCCAGGATGCCGCCCGTCAACACCACCCATAGCTTCGGTGACATGGCGACGGCGACGAGGATCGAGTCGATCGAGAACGCCAGGTTGACCAGCTCGACCCGCACGATCGTGGCCCAGAGCGGCGAGAGCCCCAGCATCGGCTTCGCCTTCGGGGGCGCTCGGCGGTCTTCTCCTTCTTTCAGTCCGAAGAAGTGCTGGTAGGTGAGGTACAGGAGATACACGCCGCCCGCGAGCTTCACCCACACCACGCGGATCAGGTACACGGCCAGCAGGGTCGCCCCGAACCGCATCGCAAACCCGCCGAGGAGGCCATAGCGGAGCGCCTTGTGATGCTGAGACCTGGGCAGGCCCAGCACCATGATGGCCATGACGAGTGCGTTGTCTGCGCTGAGCAGCCCTTCGAGAGCGACGAGAGCAGCGATGGTTATGAAATCGGCAGGTTGAAGGTCCAAACCTCGTAGATCCTATCGCGGAACGGCCAGCCCCAACCTTGACACATTCCGTATCAACTCCTACACTCAAAGAGTATCAACGTGCGGCACGATCTGTATTTCATCAGCATGGCGGCGGAGATGCTGGGGATGCACCCGCAGACGCTCCGCAAGTACGAGCGGCTCGGACTGATCCAGCCGTCGCGGACGATCGGGAGCATGCGCGTGTACTCGCGCGAAGAGCTCGAGCGGCTGCGTCTGATCAAGCATCTGGTGGACGAAACGGGGATCAATCTCGCGGGCGTGCAGCGGCTGCTGTCGATCGCCGAGGTGATGCAGCGCATCCGGCCGCTGATGGACGAGCACGCGTTGAGCACCGGCGCCGGACGGCGGCAGCTGCTCAACGAAATGCGGCGGCTCAACGAGATGTTGGGTTTGTAAATCGTGGAATTCAAGGATTATTACGCGACGCTCGGCGTCTCCAAGACGGCGACCGACAAGGAGATCAAGCAGGCGTACCGGAAGCTCGCCCGGAAGTTCCACCCGGACGTGAACCCGGGCGACAAGCAGGCGGAGCATCGGTTCAAGGAGATCAACGAAGCGTACGAAGTCCTTGGCGACCCGGCCAAGCGCCGCAAGTACGACGAGCTCGGCGCCAACTGGCGGCTCTACGAGCAGGCCGAAGCGCAAGGCGCCGCGAACCCGTTCGCCGAGTGGACGGCCAACATGGGTGGCGCCGGCGGCGGCTTTCGCACGATGACGCAGGAGGAGATGGAGGAGCTGTTCGGCGAGGCGACGCCGTTCTCCGACTTCTTCACGACGTTTTTCAGCGGCATGGGCGCCGGCGAGACACGGCGCACGGGGCGCGGCCGCGCCCGCCAGCGTCCCGGTCGCGACGTCGAGCACGAGATCGAGCTCACGCTCGAGGACGCCTATCACGGCACCACGCGCCGGCTGTCGCTCAAGCACGACGGCCACGCGCGCACCGTCGATGTGCGCATTCCGGCGGGCGTGGGCGAGGGGTCACGCGTCCGCGTTGCGGGCGAGGGCGAGCACGGCATCGGGGGAGCCGCAGCCGGCGATCTGTATCTGCGCGTCCGGCTGGCGCCGCACGCCGAGTTCGAGCGCAAGGGGCGCGACCTCTACGTGAAGGTGCCGGTGCCGGTGCCAACTGCGGTGCTCGGCGGGGAAGCCGAAGTGCGGACGCTCGCCGGACGACCGGTCCGGCTGCGCATTCCGCCGCTCACCCAGAACGGTCAGATGTTGCGGCTGAAGGGGTACGGCATGCCCGCCGTGGGCCGGCCGGAGGACAAGGGGGATCTCTACGCGCGCGTCGACGTGCAGATGCCGGACGCGCTGTCGACTGAGGAACGCCAGCACTACGAGGCGCTCGCGCGCCTGCAGGGGGACGCAGCCGCGAAAAAGACGGCGTAAGCCGCGCGTCTAACGACCATGAATCTGAACAAGTTCACCGAAAAGGCGCAGGAGGCGGTCATCGCCGCCCAGAACCTCGCCACCGAGTTCACGCACGCCGAGGTTACCCCCGAGCACCTGCTCGTGGCGCTCGTCGAGCAGGCGGGTGGCATCGTTCCCTCCGTGCTGCGGAAGATGATGCTGGATCCGGCGCGCGTCGCGGCGGATGCGCGCCGTCTGCTCGACGCGCTGCCCAAGGCGTACGGCGCCGACCTGCGCTTCTCACCGCGCATGAAGCTCCTCTTCGATTCCGCGCTCGCCGAGGCCGAACGGCTGCAGGACGAATTCATCAGCACCGAGCACCTGCTGCTGGCGCTCGCGTCGGAGGCCGGGCGCTCGCCCGCGGCTCAGCTGCTGCAGCGGGTCGGCGCGAACAAGAACGCGCTGTACACGGCGCTCACGCAGGTGCGCGGCAGCCAGCGCGTGACCTCGCAGAACCCGGAGGCCACCTACGAGGCCCTCACCCGCTACGGCCGCGATCTGACGGACCTGGCGCGCAAAGGCACGCTGGATCCGGTGATCGGGCGCGACGAGGAGGTCCGGCGCGTGATTCAGGTGCTTTCGCGCCGCACCAAGAACAACCCGGTCCTCATCGGCGAACCGGGCGTCGGCAAGACGGCGATCGTCGAAGGCCTCGCGCAGCGGATCATCCGCGGCGATGTGCCCGAGGGGCTCAAGAACAAGCGCATCTTCGCGCTCGACATGGGCGCGCTCGTCGCCGGCGCGAAGTATCGCGGTGAGTTCGAGGAGCGCCTCAAGGCGGTGCTGAAGGAGATCAGCGAGTCCGAAGGCCAGATCGTCCTCTTCATCGACGAGCTGCACACCGTCGTCGGCGCCGGCGCGGCCGAGGGGGCCATGGACGCCTCGCAGATGCTCAAGCCGATGCTCGCGCGCGGCGAGCTGCACGCGATCGGCGCGACCACGCTCGACGAGTACCGCAAGCACATCGAGAAGGACGCGGCGCTCGAGCGGCGGTTCCAGCCGGTGCTCGTGGGCGAGCCGACGGTCGAGGACACGATCTCGATCCTGCGCGGGCTGCGCGAGCGGTACGAGATCCATCACAAGGTGAAGTTCAAGGACGCCGCGCTCGTGGCGGCGGCCGTTCTCTCCCATCGCTACATCTCGGACCGTTTCCTCCCGGACAAGGCGATCGATCTCGTCGACGAGGCCGCGTCGAAGCTCCGCATGGAGATCGACTCGATGCCGGCCGAGCTGGACGAGGTGCGGCGCCGCGTCATGCAGCTCGAGATCGAACGCGAGGCGCTCCGCAAGGAGACCGACCCGGCGTCGAAGGAGCGGCTGGGCAAGCTCGAAAAGGAGCTGGCCGATCTCAAAGAGGACGAATCACGGCTCCGTGCGCAGTGGGAACAGGAAAAAGCTGAGATCAGCGGGAGTACGAGCCTCAAGGAGCAGCTCGAGCAGGTGCGGCTCGAGTACGAGTCGGCGGTGCGCGCCGGCGACTATGCCGTGGCATCCGAGCTGCAGTACGGCCGCATTCCGGAGCTGGAGAAGCGGCTGCGCGACCAGGAGGCGGGTGACGGCCGACCGAAGACGCGGATGCTGAAGCTCGAGGTCGACGAGGAGGACATTGCCGAGGTCGTGTCGAAGTGGACCAACATTCCGGTGAGCCGCCTCGTGGAAGGCGAGATCCAGAAGCTCATCCACATGGAGGAGCGGCTCCACCAGCGCGTGGTCGGCCAGGACGAGGCGATTGCGGCCGTCTCCAACGCCATCCGCCGCGCGCGCGCGGGCCTGCAGGACCCGAACCGCCCGCTCGGCAGCGTTGTCTTCCTGGGCCCGACCGGCGTCGGGAAGACCGAGCTGGCGCGGGCGCTCGCCGAGTTCCTCTTCGACGACGAACACGCGATGATCCGCATCGACATGTCGGAGTACCAGGAGAAGCACACCGTCTCGCGGATGATCGGCGCGCCGCCCGGCTACGTCGGGTACGAGGAGGCCGGCCAGCTCACCGAGGCGGTCCGGCGGCGGCCCTACGCCGTGGTGCTGTTCGACGAGGTCGAGAAGGCGCATCCCGAGGTGCTGAACGTGCTGCTCCAGCTCCTCGATGACGGGCGGCTGACCGACGGCAAGGGCCGCACGGTCGACTTCAAGAACGTCGTCGTCATCATGACGTCGAACCTCGGCAGTCAGTTCATCGCGGAGGCCTCGACAGGCTCGGCCCAGGGCAGCGAGGGTCTGCCCGAAGGCGTCAAGCGGCAGGTACTCGACGCGCTGCGCCAGCACTTCCGTCCGGAGTTCCTCAATCGGATTGACGAGGTGATCTTCTTCCACGCCCTCGGCCTCGAGCACATGACGAAGATCGTCGATATCCAGATTCGCGGCCTGCTGAAGCGGCTCGAAGATCGCAAGATTCACGTCGAGCTGACGGAGGCGGCCAAGGGGTTCCTGGTGTCGGAGGGGTACGACCCGACGTATGGGGCGCGGCCGCTGAAGCGGACCATTCAGCGCCGCGTGCTCGACCCGCTGGCCATGCGGGTGCTCGAGGGCGCATTCCGCGAGGGCGACCGCGTCACGGTCGATGTGGGCGACAATGGGTTGAGGTTCGAGAAGACCCAGGCGGTAACCGCCTAAGGTCAAAAGGCACGAGTCAAAGGGCAAGGTACCTTTGACTGTTGACCTTTGACCTGTGACTTTGCGATGGCAACACCACGAATTCCTCCCGGCATCAACCCGCGGGACAAGCGCTCGGGCGACCGCCGTGCGCTGCCGCGCCCCGGCCGCCCCGGCGGCGCAGTGTGGTACGTCCTCGGCTTCCTCATGCTCATGGCGCTCGCACAGACGTGGCTGCTGGCGCCGACGGGCCGTCAGATCAGCTACAGCGAGTTCAAAGCCGCCGTTCGTGCGGGCCGGGTGGCGGAAGTCACCATCTCGGAGCAGACGATCCGCGGCACCTACAAGGCCGAGGTCAACGGGACGCGCAACTTCAACGCGGCGCGGATCGAGGATCCGAAGCTGCTCGAGGAGCTCGATGCGACGGGCGTGCGCTACACCGGCGAGTTCGTCAGCCGCTGGCTGCCCGAGGTGATCGGCTGGGTCATTCCGATCCTGCTGCTCCTTGCGCTCTGGAGCTTCTTCTTCCGGCGGATGGGAAGCGCGGAAGGCGGCGTCATGTCGTTTGCGCGCAGCAAGCACCGCGTCTTCGCCGAAGACGACGTGAAGGTGAGCTTCGCGGATGTGGCGGGCGTCGACGAGGCCGAGCAGGAGCTCAAGGAGATCGTCGAGTTCCTGAAGAACCCGAAGAAGTACACCGCGCTCGGCGGACGGATTCCGAAGGGCGTGCTGCTCGTCGGGCCGCCCGGCACCGGGAAGACGCTGCTCGCGCGGGCCGTAGCCGGCGAGGCCAAGGTCCCCTTCTTCAGCCTGAGCGGCTCCGAGTTCGTCGAGATGTTCGTCGGCGTCGGCGCCGCGCGCGTGCGCGACCTCTTCTCGCAGGCCGAACAGAAGGCGCCGTGCATCATCTTCATCGACGAGCTCGACGCGCTCGGGCGCGCGCGCGTGCAGAGCCCGATGGGGTCGCACGAGGAGCGCGAGCAGACGCTCAATCAGCTGCTCGCCGAGATGGACGGCTTCGACTCGCGCAAGGCGATCATCATCATGGCCGCGACCAACCGGCCGGAGGTGCTCGACCCGGCGCTCCTCCGCCCGGGCCGGTTCGATCGCCATGTCCTGGTCGACAAGCCCGACGTCAAAGGACGCGAGGAGGTGCTGCAGATCCACACGCGGCAGGTAAAGCTCGCGCCCGAGGTCGACCTGAAGATCGTGGCGGCACGGACAGCGGGCTTCGCGGGCGCCGATCTCGCGAACCTCGTGAACGAGGCGGCCCTTCTCGCCGCGCGCAACGACAAAGCGTCGGTCGAGATGGCTGATTTCGACGAAGCGATCGATCGGCTCATCGCCGGCCTCGAGAAGAAGCGCGTGATGAGCCGGAAGGAGCGCGAGATCGTCGCGTATCACGAATCGGGGCACGCCATCGTCGCGACGCTCATCCCGGGCATGGACCCGGTGCACAAGATCTCGATCGTGCAACGCGGCTTCGGCGCGCTCGGGTACACGATGCAGCTCCCGCTCGAGGATCGGTACCTCATGCAGCGGCGCGATCTGCTCAACCAGCTCGCCGTGCTGCTCGGCGGCCGGACGGCCGAGGAGATCGCCCTCGGCGAGATCTCGACCGGCGCACAGAACGATCTGCAGCGCGCCACCGACATCGCACGTTCCATGGTCACCGAGTGGGGCATGAGCGACGCGCTCGGCGCGATCAATTACGACGGCCACAAGCGCTCGAAATTTCTCGACCTCGCCTTCGGGCCCGAGCGCGGCGCCTACGCGGAGGAGACCGCGCGCCTCATCGACGCCGAGGTCAAGCGCATCATGACCGAGGCGCACGCGCAGGCGCGAGGAATCCTGACCGAGCACCGCGACGATCTCGAGCGCGTCACGCGGCGGCTGCTCGAAAAGGAAGTCATGGAAGGCGAGGAGCTGCGGACGATGCTCGGCATCGCCCCGGCGGCGGACCCCTCGGCGGACAAGACACCGCTGCCGCCGGGTCTGCAGTAAGTCGGGTCCCGCTCGGCGGATATCGGCTTTCCGTCACCTCAGCCCTTCCACGAAGTACAGCTCGGACGTCATGCGCGGGTAGGTGCACAGAGCGCCCAGTGGAATAATCGATCCGTGAACCAGCCCGCGTATGCCGTGGCGCGCGCCGTCGCGCCCACGGTTGCCGACCACCTGCAAATCCACCGCGCCGCGCTTCCCGAGCACGATGCCGCCCGGCCGCCCTTCGAGCTGCTCCCCGAGGCTCGGCATATCGAGGCTCTCGTCGACGTCGCCTTCTGGGCGAGCGTCCGGCGGGAAGAAGGCTATATCCCGAAGATTTCGCTCGCGTTCCTCCGTCCCGTGCCCGAGATCTGTCCGCTGGTCTTCGAGCAGCCGCTTCCGCTCGAACCTGCGGCCCTCACGCGTCTGGCCGCGGCGGTCGAACGCCCCGGCGTTCACCTCGGGGTGTGGCCTGACGGAGACAGCTTGATCGTCTGGGGCACGACACACATGATTCCGCCCTTCTGCTTCGTCGTGGAGGTGGTGGCCCCGGGCGTGCTCGTGCTCAAGCACCGGCCGCACCACGAGTCGCGCAAGTTCGTGAACGTGGCGGTGCTCGAGGGCGACCGCATCAAGATCATCGACGAGCGTGCATCGAGGATTGCCGATTGCCCGGCGCTCCTTACGTCGATGCTCGGGTTCGATCACACGTCGCTCGCCGACGAGAGGCTCAACATCCAGGTACAGGTTTCACTGTCGATGCGGCGCCACGAGCGGGGCGGCATCCTGCTCATCGTGCCCGCCGGGAGCCACGAGTGGCGCGAGTCGATCGTGCAGCCGATGCGCTACGCCGTGCAGCCGCCCTTCTGCGAAATCGCCAACCTGCTGCGCCGCCGCGACGGGATGCCCCCTCACGAATGGCGTGAAGGGATCGAGCGGGCTGTCGAATCGCTGGCGGGCCTGACGGCGGTCGACGGCGCCACGATCCTCACTCACCGCTACGACCTGCTGGCGTTCGGCGTGAAGATCGCGCGCAGGGACGACAATGGTCCCGTCGACGAGATGGTCGTGACGGAGCCGATTCTCGGGGCTACGCCCCAACGGATTCACCCCGCGGAATTTGGAGGCACTCGCCATCTCGCGGCCGCGCAATTCGTGCACGATCAGCGCGACGCGTCCGCCCTGGTCGCGTCGCAGGACGGCCGCTTCACGATCTTCGCCTGGTCGCCCTGCGACGACGCCGTTCACGCGCATAGGGTAGAAACCCTACTACTCTAAGTGTGCGGGAGTGCCACACTTACATGGCTGGGCTTTGCAGCTCATTCGCGCCAGATTTTTGCCCGCGATATACTTCCATCCCGATTGGGTCCAAGGGTCATGGCGGCCGCGAGCTTCCCCTTCACCGCGCAGAAAGAAATCCTGATCATCGAAGACGACGACCCCACTCGCGAGATGCTCGCGACGGTACTGAAGATGACCGGGTACCACGTGCGGACGGCGCCTGACGGCCTCGCCGGCCTCCGCATTCTGGAGGCGTACGAACCGGATGTCGTCGTCCTCGATCTCGGGCTGCCGATCGCCACCGGTTTCGACGTGCTCAACGAGCTGCGGGCGGTCGCGAAGACCCGCCTGACACCGGTCATCGCGATCTCCGGCATGGACCACTACCTCCAGGCCGCGCGCGACAACGGCCAGTTCGCCGCCACGATCGCGAAGCCCTTCGAGCCCGAAGCGGTGGTCCGCGCCGTCCAGCGTGCGCTCAAGCAGTACCCGGTCTGATTCTGTCCTGCCCGTTCGGGTGATGTGGGTCGCGTACCGCCGTGGCACGATCCACTCATGCTGACGGAACTTTCAGACCGAATGGCAGAGATTGTCGCGGGTACGGCCGAATCGGTCGTCCAGGTCCAGGGCCGCCGGCGGCCCGCCAGCGGGCTGGTCTACGCGCCGGATGTGGTCGTCACGACGATGGGCGCGCTGGGCGGCGAGGATCACATCCGCGTTCGTCGTCACGATGGGGAGACGTTCGATGCGGAGCTCGCTGGCTGGGATCCGACGACAAGCCTCGCCGCCGTGCGCGTCCCCGACCTGAGCGGACGGGCGCGGGAGCCGGCCGCGACGACGGCACGCGCCGGGCACTTCGTCCTGGCGGTCGCGCGCTCCTGGAGCAATGCCGTCACGGCAAGCGCCGGCATTGTGGCGGTTGTCGGAGGTCCGCTCCCCACAGGCCGCCGACGTGCGATCGATCAGGTCATCCGCACGACGGCGCCGCTGCACGACGGCTTCGCGGGAGGGGCACTGCTCGATGCGGGCGGAGGCCTGCTCGGCGTCGCCACCGCGGCGAGAATTCGCGGGTTTGGCGTCGTCATCCCCGCAGCCATCGCCTGGACCGCCGTGAAAGCGGTGCTCACGCACGGCGGCGTCCGACGCGGCTACCTGGGCGTCGCCGGCCAGCCGGTCGTGCTCCCGGAGGCCCAGCGCCGCGCGGCCGACGCGCGCGACGCCGGCGAGGCAATCCTCGTCTTCGGTGTGGCCGCCGACAGCCCGGCCGCACGCGCCGGCATCCTCGTCGGGGACGTGATTCTGTCGCTCGACGGCCACGCGATTGAGTCGCCCGAGGAGCTCCTTGACGCGCTCACCGGCGACCGCGTCGGACGCGAGGTGTCCCTTCGCGTGCTCCGGGGCGGCGCGCCGCGGGACGTCCCCGTCGTGGTGGGCGAGCGCCCGCGCCCGGCGCCATGAAGGTGCTCCTCGTCGGTCCGTCCGCCGCGCGCACCCGGATGCGAGCGGCGCTGAACGGGTCGATGCAGATCGTCGGTGAGTTCCCGACGCTCGACGCCGCGCGGGCGGCCCATGTCGATGCGGGCGGCATTCTCCTCGCCGATCCAGCGGATGCGGGGAGGCGGCGTGAGCCCTCGCTCGACGAAGAAGACGATGACGTCGCGCCCGAGCCGCTGACGTCGCGCGAAGTCGACGTGCTCGAGCTGCTGGCCGAAGGGCTTCCGAACAAAGCCATCGCCGAACGTCTGGGCATCAGCGACCAGACGGTGAAGTTTCACGTCGCGTCGATCGCCGCGAAGCTGGGCGCGGCGAATCGAACCGATGCGGTGCGCCGGGCCGCGCGGCGCGGCCTAATCACGCTGTGATTCGGCGGGCACGACCCGCAGCATGCGGCGCTCCCCGCGCCGCAGCAGCGTGATGTCCGCCTCCACGCCGATGCACTCGTCGGTGAGTACCCGCACGAGATCGTCGATGCCGCCGATGGGCCGCGCGCCAAAGGCCAGGATGATGTCTCCTTCGGCAATCCCCGCGGCCCCCGCCGGACCGGCCGGGTCGACAGAGGCGACCACCACGCCGGAAGCCGCCGCCAGCCGATTCGCCCGCGCGAGCGCGCGCGGAATCGGCGTCTGGTGGCCCACGATGCCGATAAACCCGCGGCCCGCCGGAGTTTCCCGGATTGAGCGCCGCGTCGGTTTGAATCAGATCCTCGATCAGCCGGCAGGAGCGGGACCGGAGCGATCGCACGACCGGACCTGCCGCCACGCTCGCCGGGGGCACGTACGTGTTCGCGGTCGGTCCGTGGTTTCCCACGGCGTTCCCGGAGATCATGCGCGACCGGATCCGCACGCCGCTCGGCTATGTCCACTACTTCGGCACACCGCCCGGCGACGACCGCTTCACGTTTCCGAATCTTCCGAGCTACAACTTCCCCGGCTGCACCGGCTGGCCGGCGCTGCCCGCCGACCGACCCGATGCTGGCCGAGGCATTTCGATTGTAGGGGCGACGCATGCGTCGCCCCTACTGATCGGTCACGCAGCCTTCCGAGGCTGACCGAACGAGGCGCACGTACTTCGCGAGCACGCCGGTGGTCACTTTCGGCGGCGGCGCGGTCCATGCCTTGCGCCGGGCAGCCAGCTCGTCGTCCGGCAGCTCGACGCGCAGCTCGCAGGTGGTCGCGTCGATGACGATCCGGTCGCCGTCGCGGAGAAGTGCGACCGGGCCGCCGACGCTCGCCTCCGGCGTGACGTGGCCGATGATGAACCCGTGCGAGCCGCCGGAGAACCGGCCATCGGTGATCATGGCGACGTCTTTGCCCAGTCCCGCGCCCATGATGGCCGAGGTGGGCGTGAGCATTTCGGGCATCCCCGGGCCGCCTTTGGGCCCCTCGTAGCGAATCACGACGACCGAGCCTTTCGCGATCTCGCCGCGCTCGAGACCCGCGAGCATCGCCTCCTCGGAATCGAACACCTTCGCGGGACCCGCAAAGCGCTCCCCTTCCTTGCCGGTGATCTTGGCAACCGCACCCTCGGGCGCGAGGTTGCCGCGCAGAATGCGGATGTGGCCGCGCGGAAAGACCGGCTGCTCCACCGGACGGATGACGCGCTGGCCCGACGCAAGCGGCGGCGCCTCACGGAGGTTCTCCGCAAGCGTCTTCCCGGTCACCGTCAGGCAGTCGGCGTGCAGCAGGCCCTTCTCGAGCAGGTACTTCATCAAGGCAGGGGTTCCGCCTGCGCGGTGCAGATCTTCCTGAACGTAGGTACCGCTCGGCTTGAGATCGGCCAGCAGCGGCACGCGGTCGCTCATGCGTTGAAAGTCGTCGAGCGCGAACGGGATGCGCGCCGTCCGCGCGATGGCGAGCAGGTGCAGCACGGCATTGGTGGAGCCGCCGACCGCCATGACCACCGCGAGCGCGTTCTCGAGCGATTTGCGCGACAGGATGTCGAGCGGCTTCAGATCGCGCTCGAGGAGCGTGCGGACGGCGGCGCCCGCCCTGCGGCACTCGTCGACCTTGCCTGCATCCTCGGCGGGCGTTGACGAGCTGTACGGCAGCGACAGCCCCAACGCCTCGATCGCCACCGCCATCGTGTTCGCGGTGTACATGCCGCCGCACGCGCCCGCGCCCGGGCACGCGTGCCGGACGATGTCGAGCCGCTGCTCGTCGGTGATGACGCCGGCCAGGTACTCGCCGTAGGACTGGAAGGCCGAGATGATGTCGCGGGGCTTCCCGAGCGCCTCGCCGGGGCGGATCGTCCCGCCATAGACCATGAGCGACGGCCGGTTGAGCCGCAGCATCGCCATGATCGATCCCGGCATGTTCTTGTCGCAGCCCGGAACGGTGACGACCGCGTCGTACCACTGCGCGGCGACGACGGTCTCGATCGAATCGGCAATGAGGTCGCGCGACGGGAGGGAGTAGCTCATCCCCTCGGTCCCCATCGAGATGCCGTCGCTCACGCCGATCGTGTTGAACCGGAGGCCGACGAGGCCGGACGCCTGCACGCCTTCCTTCACGTAGGCCGCCAGGCGGTCCAGGTGCATGTTGCAGGTGTTCCCCTCCCACCACATGCTGCAGATGCCGACCTGCGGCTTCTGCAGATCGGCGCCGGTCAGGCCGGTGCCGTAGAGCATCGCCTGCGACGCCCCCTGGCTGCGGGGCTGGGTGACGCGCGAGGAGTATTTGTTCATCAGACCGACGCCGGCGCCGGGAGCTTCACCGGGTCGAGGAACGGCATCATGTCGCGCAGCTTCGACCCGACGATTTCCACCGGATGGTTGCGGTCGCGCTCGCGCATCGCCTTGAAGTTCGGACACCCCGCCTCGTTCTCGGCAATCCACTTCTTGGCGAACTCGCCCTGCTGAATCTCCTTCAGTATCTGCCGCATCGTTGCCTTCGTCTCGTCGGTGATGATGCGTGCGCCTGCGACGTAGTCACCGTACTCGGCGGTGTCGCTCACCGAGTACCGCATGTAATTGAGGCCGCCGCGGTACATGAGATCGACGATGAGCTTCAGCTCGTGAAGGCACTCGAAATAGGCAATCTCCGGCTGATAGCCCGCGTCGATCAGCGTCTCGAACCCCGCCTTGACGAGCGCCGCCGTCCCGCCGCAGAGCACCGCCTGCTCGCCGAACAGATCGGTCTCGGTCTCCTCGGCGAAGGTGGTCTCGATGACGCCGGCGCGCGTGCAGCCGATCGCTCGGCCGTAGGAGAGCGCCAGCGCGCGGCCGCTGCCGGTCACGTCCTGGTGCACGGCCAGCAGGCCCGGCGTCCCGCCGCCCTCGATGAACACCTCACGGACGCGGTGCCCCGGCGCCTTCGGTGCGATCATCGTCACGTCGATGTCCTTCGGCGGCACGATCCAGTTGAACCGGATGGCAAACCCGTGGGCGAACATCAGCATCTTGCCGGGCGTGAGGTGCTGCTTGATATCGGCGTTGTACACCTTCGCCTGATGCTGATCGGGCACCAGAATCATGACGACGTCGGCCCATTTGGCCGCATCGGCGATGCTCATCACCGTCAGGCCGGCCGCGCGCGCCTTCTCGATCGAGTTGCTCGTCGAAGGGAGGCCGACGACGACGTCGACGGCGCTGTCCTTGAGGTTCAGCGCGTGCGCATGCCCCTGCGATCCGTAGCCGATGACCGCCACCTTCTTCCTGCGGATCAGCTGAATGTCCGCATCCGTGTCGTAGAACATCGTCGCCATGTTTGCTCCTGGGTGTTTCTGAACACGGTCCGGCTCGAGCCGGACGCTGCGTACGCCCGAGCGTACGCCTGGAAAGGTCTAATCGTAGTCGATCGTGGCGATCGATCGTAGTGTCCGGCTCCAGCCGGACCTACGAATACTGCGCGGTCGAGAGGGTCGTGTCGCCGCGGCGCATCGCCACCTGGCCGGTGCGCACCATCTCGACGATGCCGAGCGGCTCGAGCCGGCTGATCACGGCGTCGACGTGGGGTGGCTCCCCGGTGATCTCGAGCGTCATCGTCTGCTCGCCGGTGTCGACGATGTGCGCGCGCGTCTCGTCGACGACCCGCAGCAGCGCGCCGCGATCATGTCCCGCCACGGCCACCTTGACGAGCGCCAGATCGCGCGCGACGGCGGGCACGGCCCCGAGATCCTCCACTTGAAGCACGTTGACCAGCTTGTACAGGTAGGCCGTCACGCGCTCCGCGCTCGCCTGATCGCTGTCGATGACGATCGTCATGCGCGAGACGCCCGGCTCCGCGGTACGGCCGACCGTCAGCGACTCGATATTGAAGTTGCGCCGCCGGAAGAGCGACGCCACGCGGTTGAGCACGCCCGGCTTGTCTTCGACCAGGGCGACCAGAGTGTGATGCATGCAAACAACTCCCAATTCCCAACACCCAGCTCCCAAACCCACCCTTTGGGAGTTGGGAGTTGGCGAGTTGGGCCTTCAGATCGGATCCGCCCCGGTCTCGGCGAGGACCGACCGCTCGGGCCGCCGGATCATCGCGTGGAGATCGGCGCCGGCCGGCACCATCGGGTAGACGCTGTCCTCCTGCTCGACGCGGAAGTCGATGAGCGTCGTCCCCTCGGCGGCGCGCGCCCGCTCGACGATCTCGTTCACCTGGCTGCGCGTGTCGACGCGGTGCGCCTCCAGCCCGTGCGCTTCAGCGATCTTCACGAAGTCGGGGTTGCGCAGCGGCGTGGCCGCATACCGGCGCTCGTAGAAGAACTCCTGCCACTGGCGCACCATGCCGAGGTAGCCGTTGTTGATGATGGCGATGTTGATCTTGATCCCCTCCTGGGCGGCGGTCGCGAGCTCCGCCTGCGTCATCTGGAAGCCGCCGTCGCCGACGATGGCCCACACCTCCGCCTCGGGACGCGCGATCTTGGCGCCAAGCGCCGCCGGCACGGCAAAGCCCATCGTGCCGAGGCCGCCCGACGTGATGAGCGATCGGGGCCGTTCGTGGTGGTAGTACTGCGCTTCCCACATCTGGTGCTGGCCGACGTCGGTCACCACCACGGCGTTGCCGCCCGTGATGCGCCAGATGTCGTTGATGACGTGCGCCGCGTAGAGGTGGCCCGTATCCGGCAGCCGCTGGATGTCACGGACGGCCGCATCACCCTTCATGCGGTCGATATGCGCCAGCCAGGCCTCGTGATCCGCCGCCTCGAGCACCTCGAGCAGATCGACGAGCGTCTCGCGCAAGTCGCCGACGATGGCGGCGTCGGCGCGCACGTTCTTGTTGATCTCCGAAGGGTCGATGTCGACGTGGATCTTCCGCGCGTGCGGCGCGTAGGTCTTGACGTTGCCGGTGACGCGATCGTCGAAGCGCATCCCGAACGCCAGCAGCAGATCGGCCTCCTGGATCGCGTGGTTCACCCAGGCTTCGCCGTGCATGCCCATCATGCCGAGGTTGAGCGGATGGCTCGCGGGCACGCCGCCGAGCCCCAGCAGCGTCATCGCAATCGGCGCGTCGATCCGCTCGGCCAGCGCGAGGAGCTCGCGCGTCGCGCCGCTCTGGATGACCCCCTGCCCCGCCAGGATGACCGGGCGCTTCGAGCTGCGAATCAGCTCCGCGGCGCGCGCGAGATCCTCGCTCGTGATCGGATAGTCGGGGCGGTAGCCGCGCATTTGCGCCGGGCGCGGGTCCCAGGCCCAGTCGATCTTCGCCTGCTGCGCGTCCTTGGTGATGTCGACCAGCACCGGGCCCGGGCGGCCGGACTTCGCCAGATGGAACGCCTCCTTCATCGCCGGCATGATGTCTTCCGCCCGCGTCACGAGATAGCTATGCTTCGTGATCGGCAGTGTGATGCCGGTGATATCGGTTTCCTGGAACGCGTCGTAGCCAATCAGCTTGCCGGGCACCTGGCCGGTGATGCAGACGATGGGCGACGAGTCCATCTGAGCCGTTGCAATGCCGGTGACCATGTTGGTTGCGCCCGGGCCCGAGGTCGCCATCGCGACGCCGACGCCGCCGCCCGCGCGCGCAAACCCGTCGGCCATGTGCGTGGCGCCCTGCTCGTGGCGGACCAGGATGTGCCGGATCGGATAGTCGAGCATCGCGTCGTAGGCCGGAAGGATGGCCCCGCCCGGATACCCGAAGATCGTGTGGACCCCCTCCTGGACCAGGCATTCAAAGATGATCTGCGCGCCAGTGCGTGTGGGCATGTTCGCCAGTCTGACTGATGGCAGGCCATCAGTCAAATTGATAGTTATTCCGACACGATAAAGGCCGATGATACCGTTGCGCTCGGCGGTGATCCCGTAACGTGCCTCTGTACAGAGAGTTTCGGCTGGTCCGAACCTTGAAATGAGACCCAGCGGAGAGGACTGCTATGAAACAGCACTGGTTGGCTACGGCGCTGCTCAGCTCCGCGTTGCTGGTGGGGTGCGGCGATCGGACGGCCGAAAATCCGAGCGATTCGGGGCTAAACGTGCCCCTGCCGACGGGCGAGCCGGGCGAGGCGCTACCACCTGAGGGCGCTCCCGCCGCACCGCAGGGTCCGGCCCTGTCCCCCCGTGTGGACGACTCGACCGCAACGCGGCCTGCCGATGCACCGGGACCGCGGGCGACGACCGGTGCCCGTCCCGCACCGGCTGCCCCTTCGGCCGGCGTGGGGTCGCCCCGAGCGGAGTCGAGGGCCGACGCCCCTCCGGCGCGGGCTGAAGCCCCTGCGCCCGCCGCGCCGCGGTGGCGTGAGGTGACGGTGCCGGCAGGCACCGCGCTGCCGCTCGATCTGATTACGCCGGTGTCGTCCGCGACGGCCGAGGTGGAAACGCCGGTTCGCGCTCGTCTGCGCCAGGCCGTCGTCGTCGACGGCTATACGGCGATTCCGGCCGGCGCCGTCCTGCACGGCGAGGTGATCGATGTCGAGCGAGCCGGGCGCGTCCGCGGTCGATCGCGCCTCGCGATGCGGTTCACGGAGGTCGAACTGGCATCGGGCCGCGAGGATCTGCGCACGAACCCGATCTCGTTCGAGGGTGAGGCGACCAAAGGCGAGGACGCCACGAAGATCGGCGCGGGTGCCGTGGGCGGCGCCATCGTCGGTGGAATCATCGGCGGCGGCGAAGGAGCCGCGAAGGGCGCGGCGATCGGCGGTGCGGCGGGCACGGGCGTCGTGCTCGCCACGCGCGGCCGTCAGGTGACGCTCGGGGCGGGCGCCAATCTCGCCGCGTCGCTCGCGACGCCATTCACCGTGCAGGCACCGATTAGGTAGCCGGCTCGTCCGCGTCTTCCGGCGCCGCCGCTTCCGCGGCGTCGAAGCCGCGCTTCTTGTGCGTGCCGTCGCAGAACGGCTTCGTGGACGAGGCGCCGCACCGGCAGAGCGCGATCGGTCGGCGCCCAATCGCGTACGGCACGCCGTTCCAATCGACGATCTCCACGTCCTCGCTCTCGATGACGTACGGCCCGTTCTTGCGCAGCCGGATTCTGAACATCTCGTGGTAAGTCCTTTCCAAAACAGGACTGGCCGCGCCGCTCCACCCCACCGCGCACAACACGCGCGGCGGGGACCCCGGCTTGTCGCGGCCAGGAGAATCGAGGTCGAAAGGCTGTCGTGGGTGGTAGTGCATCAGTGGATACGGTCCAGGAATACCTCGTGGATCAAAACGCGGAGGGACTGCGGCCGATGGCGAGGATGCTGCACGCGGTGATCACGTTCAGCTGCAGCCGTCTCGCTTCGCTGAGCAACTCCGGGCTCTCTGCCCCCGGATTGATCCAGATCTCGGGGATCTGCTTCCGCTCGAACTCCGTCAGCAGCTGAATGCCGATGTCCGGCGGCACGTAGACGGTCGCCACGTCAATCGGATCCGGCACGTCGAGCACCGACCCGTACGCGCGGATGCCCTCAATCACCGGCTCGTGCGGATTGATCGGAATGACGCGGTGCCCGACCTCCTGAAACGCGCGCAGCGCCTTGTTGCCGAACTTCCGCCGGTCGTTCGACGCGCCGACGACGGCGACGGTCTTGGACATGACTCATTCTAGCCAGTAGCCGGTAGCGGGGCCTGATTCTTCGTTCCGGGTTCTCGCTACCGGCTACCAGCCACCACCTACCGGCTAGAATGGCCTCCGGTGCACCGACCGTTCCTCGCGCTCGTCCTGCTCTCGTCGCTCACCTTCTTTCTCGGCCTCGGCCGGCAGGCGATCACCGATTCCGATGAAGCGTTCTACGCGGAGTCGGCGCGGGAGATGGTCGAGAGCGGCGATTGGATCACGCCGCGGTTCAACTACGAGGACCGCTGGCAGAAGCCGATCCTGTATTACTGGCTGACCGCGGGCACCTATCTCCTCACGGGGCCGACGGAGGCAGCAGCCCGATGGTGGTCGGCACTCTCGGGCGTGGGCCTCGTGCTGCTCACCTGGGCCGCGGCCCGGCGCATCACGGGACGAGATGACGCCGCGTGGCTGGCGGGCGCGATGACGGCGACCTGCTACGGCTCCTTCGCGATGGCGCGGCTCGCGCTGCCCGATCTGCCGCTGGCCCTCCTGACCACGCTCACGATCTGGACCGCCCTGCAGGAGCGCTGGCTGCTGTCGGGCGTGGCGGCCGGGCTCGGGTTTCTCATGAAGGGACCGGTCGCCCTCGCGGTGCCCGTGATGGTGCTCCTGCCCATCTGGTGGCGCGAGCATCGCCGCGTGCCGATCCCGGCTCGGACGCTCGTGGCGACGGTCGTTGTGTTTGCGCTGGTCGGTCTGCCCTGGTACGGCGTGATGACGGCGCGGCATGGCGTCGCGTACCTGGAGAGTTTCTTCGTCGCCGACAACCTCGAACGGTTCGCCACGGATCGCTTCAACGAGCCGCGTCCCATCTGGTTCTACCTGCCCATCCTGGTTGGCGGCCTGCTGCCCTGGTCCGCATACCTCCTGGTGCCGGTTCGCTCCGTCATGGCGGTCGTGAGACGGACACGGGCGCTCACCGGCGAGGAATGGCGCCTGCTGCTCTGGGCCGGCATGCCGCTGCTCTTCTTCACGATTTCGGTGGGCAAGCAGCCGCGGTACATCCTGCCGGTGCTCTCGCCGCTGTCGATTCTCCTGGCGCGTGCGATCGCCAGACGCGTGCGGGAGCCGGATGCTGGCGGTCGGGCCGCGCTGACGGCCGCGACCTGGCTGACGGCTGGACTGCTTGGTGCCCTCGCCGTCCTGCTGATCCGCGCGCGGCCGCTCTTCATCACCGTGCACCCATGGCTCACGGTCGCTGGCGTCGGGGCCATCGCCGCGTCGATGATCGCCTTCGTATGGGTGGCCGTCTCACGACGCTGGCACCAGCTCCCGCCGATCGGGGCGGCGTGTGCGGCGGTCGTGCTCCTGTCGGTGCAGTTCGGGGCGCTGGCAGGCATGCGTCCCGAGCCGGTGGAGCAGATGGCGGCGCTCCTCGCGCAGCATCGCATGGCGGCAGAGCCCGTGGGAGCGTATCAGGTGCTCGTCAGGAATCTTGTTTTCTACACCCGCTCCAAACAGGTGGAGCTGTTCGACGAGAACGGAGCGCTCGATTTCCTCAAACGGCCGGAGCGCGTGCTGCTCGTCGTGCGCGCCTCCGACCTTCCACGCCTGGAGACCGTCTCCGGGCGGAAGACGCAGACGCTTGGCGAGGTTCGCTACCTCGACACGGCCAACGTCCGGCTGCGGACGCTCATCTCGCCGCTGCCGCAGCAGGACGTGGAACGGGTGCTGCTGGTGGCGAACAAGTAGGTGCGAGTCCGCTGACGCTCGTCGGTGCGAACCCGCTGACGCTCGTCGGTGCGATCCCCTCGCGGTCGTCGGTGCGATCCCTCTTACGGTCGTCGGACCGAACCAACGGGGTGCGCGGCGAGCCAGGCGAGCACCTCTTGCGCGTCCCTGTCTGGAGGGAACACGGGATAGAAGACGTGCTCGACCACGCCATCCCGTATGATGAGCGTGAGCCGCTTGAGGAGCCGCATCGAGGCAATCTCGAACGTCGGCAACCGCATCGCCGACGCGAACTCATGTGCACCAACGAATATCGCCAGAATCGCACCGACCAGCGTCAGAGACCGCACCGACGAACGAAAGTGTGATCGCACCTACGGAAAGATCTTCCCCGGATTCAGAATCCCGTTCGGATCGAACGCCGCCTTCACCCGCTTCATCAGCGCGATCGCGTCGGGCGACAGCTCGATGCCGACGTAGGGCGCCTTCGCGAAGCCGATGCCGTGCTCGCCGCTGATCGACCCCTCGAGCGCGACGACGCGCTCGAAGAGCACGCGCTCGGCCTGCCTGGCGCGCGCCCGCTCGTCCGGATCGCTGGGGTTCACCATGAGATTGACATGGATATTGCCGTCGCCGGCGTGCCCAAACGCGGCAATGGTCAACCGATACTCCTCCCGCAGCTCGTCGATGACGCCGAACAGCTCCGGAATGCGCCCGCGCGGTACGACCACGTCGTGGTTGATCTTCAGGAGCCCCGTCGCGCGCAGCGCGAGTGAGATGAGCCGGCGCGCGTTCCACAGACGATCGCGCTCGGCCTCGTCGGCCGCCAGCGTGACGCGCATCACGCCGACCCCGCGGCACGCCTGCGCCACCTGTTCGATTTCCTCGTCCACCGCCGCCCGAATCCCGTCCGACTCGACGAGGAGCATCGCGCCCGCCGTGGGCGGTGCCAGCTCCTCACCCATGCGGTCGCGAACGACGCGCAGCGACTCCGCGTCGATGAGCTCGACGGCGGCGGGCACGACGCGGCGCGCGATGAGCGCCGTCACCGCGTCGACCGCCGCCTGCACGTCGGCGAAGACGGCCAGGAGCGTCGCGCGCGCGGGCGGCTTCGGTATCAGCCGCAGCGTAATCCGCGTGATGATCGCCAGCGTACCTTCCGACCCGACGAGCAGCTGCGTCAGGTCGTAGCCGACGACGTTCTTCACCGCCTTCGAGCCGGTCTGAACGATCTCGCCGGTCGGGAGCACCGCCTCGAGCGCGAGCACGTAGCGGCGCGTGGTGCCGTACTTGAACGCGCGCGGCCCCCCGGCGCACTCCGCGACGTTGCCCCCGAGTGCGGAGGTCTCGAGGCTCGCGGGATCCGGCGGATAGAAGAGGCCGACGCGCTCGACCGCGCGCTGCAGATCGGCCGTGATGACATTCGGCTCGACGACCGCAAGCAGGTTTGTCTGATCGATCTCGACGATCCGGGTGAACCGCTCCATCGACAGCACCACGCCGCCGCGCGTCGGGACGGCGCCGCCGGTGTAGCCGGTGCCGCCGCCGCGCACCACGAGCGGGACGCGCCGCTCGTTGCAGAGGCGGGCGACGGCGGCTACTTCCGGCGCGGTGCCGGGAATGACGACGAGATCGGGAGGGTGCCCCTGGCCGAGGGCGTCGACGCCGTACGATTCGAGCGCCGCGGGATCGGCGCGCACGAACTCCGCGCCGACGATCCGGATAAAGGGGTCGGAGGTCATTTTTCGAGGACACCTGCGCGATCGGTAGCCACGTCAGGCAGGTGTCCTCGAAAAATGACCTCCGACCCCCTTTTTTCTAGCGAGCGACACCTGCCTTCGCCGGCCGGAGCGACTCGGCAAAGCGCAGAATCCGGGTCGCCCCCTCGCGCAGCTGCTCCATCGAGGTCGCGTAGGAGATCCGCAGGTACCCCGGCGCGTCGAACCCCTCGCCCGCCGTCACCGCGACGTGCTCCTGTTCGAGGAGCGCCTGCGCGAAGTCGGCGGACGTCGAGAGACCGTCGGACGACAGCAGGGCCGAGATATCCGGGAACAGATAGAACGCACCCTTTGGCTTCACGCACTTGATCGCCGGGTGCGCCGTCAGCCAGCCGTGAATCGCGTCGCGCCGGGTTCGGTATTCCGCGAGCATCACGTGCACCGCGTCCTGCGGTCCCGACACCGCCGCCAGCGCCGCCTTCTGCGTGATCGACGTGATGTTCGACGTCGTCTGGCCCTGGATGGTGTTGAACGCGGACGTCAGGGGCTTCGGCGCGATCGACCAGCCACACCGCCAGCCGGTCATCGCGTACGACTTCGACGCCGATCCGGCAATCACGGTCCGGTCGCGATGGCGGTCGAAGAGCACCTTCGGCAGGTTGTGCGGCACCTCGTCGTAGATCAACTGCTCGTAGCAGAGATCGAGCACGATCCAGATGCCCCGCTTCGCGGCGGCCTCCACAATCGGCGCGAGCGTCGCCTCGTCGACGAGCGCGCCCGTCGGGTTGCACGGTGAGTTGATGATGATGCCCTTGGTCCGCGGCGTGATCGCGCCAATCACCGCCTCGGCATGGACGGCGAACCCCTCGTCCGACCGCGTCTGCACGATCACGGGCGTGGCGCTCACCAGCTTGATCTGCTCGGGGATGGTCGGCCAGTACGGCGCATGCGTGATCACCTCGTCGCCCGGATCGAAGAGCGCGAGCGCCGCGTTGAAGAGCGCCTGCTTGCCCCCCGCGGTGAGCAGCACTTCGGCGGGCGTGAGGTCGATGCCGTAGTGGACCTTGTACCACGTGCAGATCGCCTCCCGCAGCTCCGGAATGCCCGCCGCCGCGGTATAGCGGGTGAAATTGGCGTCGATCGCCGCCTTCCCCGCCGCCTTCACATGGTGGGGCGTGGGAAAGTCCGGCTCGCCCGCGGTGAAGTCGACCACGTTGAACCCCGCGCGGCGCAGCCGCTCCGCCTCCGCCGCCGCCTTGAGCGTAGCGGACCCCGCGACATTCGCGAGACGCTGTGCAAACATGTGTGCTCCCTACCGACTCCCGACGACCGCCTTCTCTTTCAGCCGCCGCTCGACGACCGGCGGCACGAGCCCGCTCACGGCGCCGCCCAGCTGAAACACTTCCTTGATCAGCCGCGAGCTGAGGTACGTGTACTGCTCGGCCGGCATCATGAACACCGTCTCGAGCGTCGGCTCGAGATGCCGGTTCATGAGCGCCATCTGAAACTCGTATTCGAAGTCCGACACCGCGCGCAGCCCGCGCACGATCGCGCTGGCGCGGCGGTGCCGCGCGTACTCGACGAGGAGGCCGTCGAAGGTGTCGACCTCGACGTTCGGGTACTCGCGGAAGACCTCGCGGATCATGCCGACGCGCTCGTCGGCGCTGAACAGCGGCTTCTTCTCCGCGTTCACGAGCACGGCCACCACGATCCGTTCGAACAGGTGCGCGCTGCGCAGGATGATGTCGACGTGCCCGTTCGTCAACGGATCGAACGAACCCGGAAACACCGCAAGGCGACCGGTGGGCGGCATCTCTGCTCCCGGCGGGTCCGAAAGGGCCCGCCCTACGTAGGCCGGGTCTTTTCAGGCTCGGCGCACAAACGTCAGCGTGCTGTCCCCCGACGCCACGGCGCGCACGCGCTCGAACGCCGGCGGGATCGCCGGCGCGCGCCGCGTCGCGTGCTCGAGCACGAGCACGCCGTCGGGCGCGAGACGATCCGCGGCCGCCGCGAGCGCGCGCGTCACCAGGACGGGATCGGCATCGTACGGAGGATCCAGCAGGATCAGATCGAACCCGGCATCCGCGGGCGCGCGCCGCAGCACCGGCGCGACGTCGCCGCACTCGATAGTATAGCCCTCCTCGATGCCGCACCGTGCGAGGTTCGCCGCAATCAGCGCGGCCGCGCGTCGATCGCGCTCCACGAACGTCACGTGCCGCGCGCCGCGGCTGAGCGCCTCGATGCCGATCGCGCCGGTGCCGGCGAACCCGTCGAGCACCCGCGCGCCCTCGATGCGCGGCGCAAGGATGTTGAAGAGCGTTTCGCGCAGCCTGTCGGAGGTAGGGCGGATGCCTTCCCACTTCGGCGTCTGAAGCCGTCGTCCCTTGAAGCGCCCCGCGATCACGCGCACAGGCAACTCCCAACTTCCAACTCCCAACGCCCAACCCACAGACGTGACCTTCGGGAGTAGGAACCTTGGGATTTGGGGGTTGACGTCCTCAGGGTCATCCCACCTCAATCAGCCCGAACTGCTGCTGCCACCGTTCGTCCACGAAGTGCCGCAGCTCGGGCGTCAATCCGTGTTCGACCACCACACGCCTCGCCTCGCGGTGCGCCTCCTCCATGATCCCGCGGTCGCGCACGAGGTCGCCGCTGCGCAGCTTCGGCAGCCCCGACTGGCGCGTACCGAAGAAATCGCCCGGTCCGCGCAGCTCGAGATCCCGCTCGGCGATGGCGAAGCCGTCGGTCGTCTCGGCGAGCGCCTTCAGCCGCTCGCGCGCGTCGTCGGTCCATGGCGCCTGATACAGCAGGACGCAGACCGACTCCCATGGCCCGCGGCCGACCCGGCCGCGCAGCTGATGGAGCTGCGACAGGCCGAAGCGCTCGGCATGCTCCACGATCATGACCGACGCGTTCGGCACATCCACCCCGACCTCGACGACCGTCGTCGAGACGAGGATGTGGATCTGACCGGTCGCGAAGGCATGCATGATCCGCTCTTTCGCATCGGTCTTCATCCGTCCGTGCAGCAGCGCGACGCGATAGGCCGGGAACACCTCCTGCTGCAGGTGATCGGCCATCTCGGTCGCCGACTTGAGGTCGATCTTCTCCGACTCTTCGACGAGGGGATAGATCACGTACGCCTGACGGCCGGCGTCCAGCTGATCGCGCACGAGCTGATAGACCTCGTCGCGCCGCGACTCCGGCTTCACGAGCGTCCGGACCGGCCGCCGTCCCGGTGGCATGTCGGTGATCTTCGAGATGTCGAGCTCGCTGTAGTCCGTCAGCGCGAGCGTCCGCGGGATCGGCGTCGCGGTCATGAGCAGCACGTCCGGCCGAAGCCCTTTCGCGCGAAGCGCCGCGCGTTGCACGACGCCGAAACGATGCTGCTCGTCGATGATCACGAGTCCCAGTGAGTGGAAGCGAACGCCCTCCTGGACGAGCGCGTGCGTGCCGACGATCAGGTGCGACGTGCCGCGTTCGATGTGGGCGGTCACCGTGTGCTTCTGCAGTCCCGGCGTGCTGCCCGTCAGCAGATCGACGCGGAACCGCGACGCCGCGAGCAGCCGTACGATCGTCGCGTAGTGCTGCGCGGCCAGAATCTCGGTTGGCGCCATGAACGCCACCTGGAGCCCGTTCTCCATCGCGACCAGTGCCGCCAGTAGCGCCACAATCGTCTTGCCCGCGCCGACATCCCCTTGGAGCAGCCGGTGCATCGGCTGCGGACGCTGCATGTCCTCGACGATCTCCCGGATCGCCTGCCGCTGCCCCGGCGTCAGCTTGAAGGGCAGGATTGTCGCGGCCGCGGCGCGGATCCGGTCGTCCACGACCGGGACCAACGGCTTGAGCTCCGTGCCGGCCGCGTGGCGCCGCCAGGCGTACCCGATCTGAAACAGGAAGAACTCCTCGAAGATCAGCCGCCGCTGCGCGGGCGTGCGAAAGGCATTGAGCGCCTCGATCGACGCCTCATTCGGCGGAAAGTGCGACACCTCGATCGCCTGCCGCCGCGGTACGAGCTCCAGGCGTGCGCGCAGCGCGGGCGGCAGGATGTCGGGAATCGCCGCAGGAAGCCGATCGAGCGCCGAGCGCACGAGCTTGCGCTGCATGTTGGGCGTCACCGTGCCCGTCTTCTCGTAGAAGGGCACGATGCGTCCCGTGTGAACGCCGGTCAGGTCCTCGGTCACGAGCTCGTACTCGGGGTTGAGGAAGTGCAGCCCCGTGGAATCGAGCTTCACGTCGCCGAAGATCACCACCTGGAGGTGGGGTTGCAGAATGTCGGCGAGGAACGCCTGGTTCATCCACGTGCAGCGGATCGCGCCGCTCGCATCGCTCACGACGGCGTTGAAGATCTTGAACCCGCGTCGGCGCGTGATCGACAGGCGGGCGCTCTTGATTTCGCCGAGCACGGCGGCTTTCGTACCGGGACGCAGCGACGCGATCGGCTGCATGCGGCTGCGGTCCTCGTACCGGAACGGCAGGCGATAGAAGAGATCTTCGACCGTGTGGAGGCCGGCGCGCTTCAGGTCGGCCGCCTTGCGCGGCCCAACGCCTTTGAGAAACTGAAGAGGGGTCTGGAGGAAATCGGTCACGCGGAGGGCGCGGCTGTCAGGCCGGCCCTACTGGACCACAACGGCCTGCCCCTGTCCAACCTCGATCTGCCGGATGTTGGCGGGCAGCGCGAACGTCTCGTCGAGGCGGACGCCGGAGGGCCGCTCCGGCGATCGCGAATAAAAGCTCACGAGCTCCTGCAGCAGCGTCGGCGGCACCGGCACGCCCGACACTTCGGCTGATTCGATCTCGAGCCGACCGAGGCCGTCGCGCGTGTGGAGGATGCCGGTCACCTTGACCGGCACGCGCCCCCCGACGAGCGCCCACGGATCGAAGGCGCCCCCGCTCGCCCGCCGCTTCGCCACCGCATCCAGGTCGACGATCGCCTGACCGGCCAGCCGTCCCTGACCGACGATCGTCACCTCCGGCTGCGTCACGCCGTTCGGCAGGAGCGGCTGCGCGCGGAAGGTGAACCAGGAGTTCAGCTCATCCTGCGTGACCGGCGTCCGGCGTCCGGCACCTGCGGCGCGCGCGTCCACCTCACCCTGACGGCGGATGACCGCGACCTTCTCGGCGAAGGCATCGGCACTCTGGCGCGACACGGTTGCAGCCTGGAGCCATGCCGCGGCAACGCTTCCCAGCACGATCGTGGCGAACATCCGCTTGACCATGAAACCCTCAGAAGTGCGTAGTCTTTCGAGTGTAGCACCCGGGACTGCGGGCGCCCTTTCGACGGCCGCAGACCCTTCGCCTCTACTGCCGCTTGATCTTCGCCTTCTGTTCGCATATAGTCTGCGCACCTCGACCAGGAGGACAACCGTGCTACCGCTCACAAAACGCCAGCGCGAGATCCTCGATTACCTGAACGAGTTCATCCAGCAGCACGGGTACGCGCCGAGCCTCGAAGAAATCGGCCGGCGCTTCAATCTCTCCTCGCTCGCGACGGTCCACAAGCACCTCACGAATCTGCAGGAAAAGGGGTTCATCCGCCGCGCGTGGAACCGCAGCCGCTCGGTCGAGCTCGTCCCGACGCGCGTGGGCAGCCGCGCGGTCGAGCTGCCGCTGCTTGGCTTCGTCGCGGCCGGCGCGCCCATCGAAGCGGTCGCGACCAGCGAAACGATTGCCGTGCCCGACACGCTCGTTGGCAAACGCGACAGCTATGTCCTGCGGGTCCGCGGCGACTCGATGATCGACGAACAGATCCGCGACGGCGACTACGTGATCGTCGAAGACCGCAAGACCGCCGACAACGGCGAGATGGTGATTGCGCTCGTCGGCGGGCTGGATGTGACGCTCAAGAAGTTCTACCGCGACAGCGGCAAGGTGCGCCTGCAGCCCGCGAACCCGGCGATGCAGCCGATCCTCGTCGACGCCGAGCGCGTGCAGATTCAGGGCGTCGTCGTCGGCGTCATGCGGAAGTACTGACCGGAGGCCTGCCCTTCGACGATCGCTCAGGGCACCCCGAGCGGAGCCGAGGGGTGAAGGCCTCCGGCTACCGGTCAAGGGTAGAATCCTTTGACCATGAGCGATCAACCCGAGCGCAAGCAGATCAACTTCACGATCATCCCCGACGAGGATCCCGGCGAGCCGCGCATCTACGCCAACTTCTGCTCGATCGCGCACACGCCGTTCGATTTCACCCTCACCTTCTGCGAGGTGATGCCGCTCTCCGACAGGGACCTCCGCGAGGCGGAGGCGGAGCACGTCGTCAAGGCCCCGGTCCGTGCGCGCGTCGTCGTGCCGGTGCAGTTCGTCCCGAATCTCATCGCGGCGCTGCAGGAGCACATGCGGGTCTTCTCCGAGTCGTACTCGAACGTGGGGTGGACGAAGGGGCCCATCCACTGAAGTCTGCCGCCAGCACACGCCGGATCATCCACACGCTGTCGACGCAACATCCGAACGCCGACACCGAGCTGCACTACCGCAACGCCTTCGAGCTGCTCGTGGCGACGATCCTCTCCGCGCAATCGACCGACGAGCGCGTGAACCAGGTGACGCCGGCCCTCTTCGCCCGCTACGAGGACGCGCGGGCCCTGGCGGCCGCCGACGCCGCCGACGTGGAGCGGCTCATCGTCTCGACCGGCTTCTTCCGCCAGAAGACGAAGGCGCTCATCGGCATGGCGCAGCAGCTCGTCGAGCGGCACGGCGGAAAGGTGCCCGCCGACATGGCGCTGCTTACCGAGCTCGCCGGAGTCGGACGCAAGACGGCGAACGTCGTGCTCGGCCACGCGCTCGGCGTGCCCGGCCTGCCCGTCGACCGGCACGTGCTGCGCGTCTCGAACCGAATCGGCATCGCGTCGGGCGACGACCCCGAGCGCGTCGAACAGCAGCTCTGTAAGGCTCTGCCGAAGCAGATGTGGACGCTCGCCTCCGACGTGCTGATCCTGCACGGGCGGCGCGTCTGCCGGCCGAAGCCGCTGTGCGACCGCTGCTCGGTCCGGAAGGAGTGCGAGTACTATCGCACCGTGGTGCTGACGCGGTGACACGGGCGGAGTTCGAACGGCTCGTGCGCGAGGCGGTCACGCTCATTCCGAAGCGGTTCCGACGCGAGATCACGAACCTCGCGCTCGTCGTCGAAGACGAGCCGAGTGCCGAGCTGCTCGAGGACATGGACATCGAGCCGCCCGATACTCTGTACGGCCTCTACCAGGGCACGCCGCTCACCGAGCGGACGTGGGCCTACGGCAACACGCTTCCCGATCGGATCGTCCTCTTCCAGCGTCCGATCGAAGAGGAGTGCGAGGACGATGACGAGATCCGCGCGGTGATCGGCGAGACGCTGATCCACGAGGTCGGCCACTACTTTGGCCTCAGCGAAGAAGAGATCGAGGAGATCGAGGAACGCTACTGGCGCGGCGAGACGCTCAGGCCCCACGAAGACGAGAAATGATCATCATCCGCGTACTGCTGGCCATTGCGGCGTTGATGAGCGCGGGTGCCGCCACGGTGTCCGCGCAGACGTTCAACCCGGGCATCTACTATCGCCTGCCCGGGGTGGACAGTCCCGAGGCGCGTCTGGCCCGGCTGGACGACCCGCTGCTGACGGAGATTCGCATGTCGCCCGTGGGCTGGGACATGTGCGCCGATACCGTCGTGTTCCCGACACCCGACGGGCTGGTATTCGTGACCGCGGCCGGCGAGGGGCGACTGCTGACGCTCGGGGGCATCCGTGCCGTAAGACCGGCGTTCTCTCCTGACTGCCGCCGAGTCGCCGTGCAAGGAAGCCCCACCCCTCAGGCAGCCGACGGTATGGAAGATCTGAACATCTATGTGATCGAAGTCGACACCGGCGCCGTCGGGCGGGTGGGGGATCTCTCCTGGAACGAAGAATCGCCCAGATTCTTCCCCGTTGGCAGCCGCCTCGCCTATTCGTCGTTTTCGCCGGAGGCGGGCGTCAATCTGCACGTCTACGACTTCGACGAGCAGCGCGAGATCCTGCTGGCCCGCGATATCGGCGCCCTCCAGATTGCGATTTCGCCGAACGGCGACCGGATCATCGACCCCCGCACGATGCGCATCCACGACGCCACGACCGGCGCGGTCGTCGTCGATCTGCTCACGTCGCTGCTGGCGGCCCTGCCCGCTACCGGCTTTGCGTTGGACGAACGCTTCAAGGACGATCCGGGGCTGCCCAATCGGGGCCTCTACCCGCTCGATGCGGCGTTCTCGCCCGACGGCACGCGGCTCGTGCTCGACTGGTCGCTGCGGCAGGGCGATCGCTACGGCAGCGTACTCATGGAGCTTTCACTCGACGCGCGACAGCTGCGCGTGCTAAGCGATCTGATTCCCACCAACCCGCAGTTCACCAACCGCAACAACTTCTCTCAGCTCAACCCGCTCTGGAAGTAAGCGTTGCGATGCGGGCGCGGAAGCGTTTCGGCCAGCACTTCCTCGAGCCGGCCTGGGTCGCCAAGGTCGTCGACGCGATCGATCCGGCGCCCGACGACACGTTTCTCGAGATCGGTCCGGGCCGTGGAGCGCTCACGGCGGCGCTCGGGCCGCGCGTCCGCCGCGTGATCGCGGTCGAAATCGATCGCGACCTGGCCGCGGCGCTTCCGGCCCGCGTGCCGCCGAACGTGCGTCTCGTCCAGGGCGACGTTCTCGAGGTCGATCTCGACGCGCTGCTCCGGGACGAGCCGGTTCCCGTCCGCGTGGCGGGAAATCTCCCCTACAACGTCTCGTCGCCCATCCTGTTCCGGCTGCTCGAGGCCGCCGACGAAGGCCGCCGCATTCGCGACGCCGTGCTCATGCTGCAGAAGGAGGTGGCCGACCGGCTCGTCGCGGCGCCCGCGACGGAGGGATACGGCGCGCTGGCCATCCAGGTGCAGCTCGTCGCCGACGTCGATCGGCTCCTCGTGCTCCCGCCGGGCGCCTTCCGCCCGGCGCCGAAGGTGACGTCGGCGCTCGTGCGCCTCCGCTTCCGCGCGGCATCGACCGAGGTCGGGGACCGAGCGGCGTTCACGCGGCTGGTTCGCGGCCTCTTCCTCCGGCGCCGGAAGACGCTCCTCAACGCGCTCCGCCCGCTCGTCGAACCCTCTGGTCGATCCGCAAAGCACGTGCTTGAACGCGCGGGACTTACTCCGTCCAGACGACCCGAGACGCTGACCGTCGACGAGACGGCCCGGCTCGCGCGGGAGCTGTGCTATAGTTTTCCCCGGAAGTCGTTGAGCCCGCCGAACTTTTAGGCGTTCCCAGCCGCCTGATGTCGCCGCCGTGAGCCGCCCGGCTCATGGCCGCGGAAAGCATTTGTGATTCGCGATGAGCCATTGGTGATTTCCAGTCGCACATTACGACTCACAAATCACAGATTCAAACGCTCGGATCCGCATGGATCAGTCCGCTGTACCTGTCGTGTCGGCTGGGCCCAGCCCTGAGCGAGCGCCGCGAGTCGAAGGGACGCTCGAGGTCGTTCCTCTCGGCGGCCTCGGCGAGTTCGGCATGAACATGATGGCGATCTCGTGGCAGGACACGACGATCCTCATCGACGCGGGCGTCATGTTCCCCGACCCGGATCAGCTTGGCGTCGACCTGATCATCCCGGACCTCACCTACGTGGAAGCGCGCCGGCCGCAGGTCAAGGCGCTCGTGCTGACGCACGGCCACGAGGATCACATCGGCGCCGTGCCGCACGTGATGCCGCTCTTCGACGGTCCCGTCTACGGCACCGCGATGACGCTGGCGCTCGTCGAGCCGAAGCTCGAAGAGCACGCCATCGACCCGGGCGACCGCCTGAAGGTGGTCAAGCCGCGCGACGTGGTCACCATCGGCCCGTTCGCAGTGGAATTCATCCGTGTCACGCACAGCATGCCCGACTGCGTGGCGCTGGCGATCACGACGCCGGTCGGGCTCGTCGTGCACACCGGCGATTTCAAGATCGACCAGACGCCGATCGACGGTGAGCACTTCGACCTGCACCGCTTCGCCGAGCTCGGCCGGCGCGGCGTGCTCGCCCTCTTTGCCGACAGCACGAATGTCGACCGCAGGGGGTTTACCGGACCCGAGGTCGAGGTGCTCGACGCCTTCGAGGAGCTCTTCACGAGCACGCACGGCAAGCTGGTCGTCGCCGCGTTCTCCTCGAGCATCTACCGGATGCAGATCCTCGTCGACCTCGCGGTCCAGTTCGATCGGCGGGTCGCATTCGTCGGCCGCAGCATCGTCAAGAACGCCGAGATTGCGCAGCGGCTCGGATTCCTGCACGTCCCTTCCGGCGTGCAGATTCGCGAGTCGGAGGTGCCGAGCTACGCCTCGCAGGACGTGCTGTGCATCACGACCGGCTCCCAGGGCGAGCCGCAGGCAGCGCTGCCCCGGATTTCGATCGACGACCACCGCTTCGTGCGGCTCGGTCCCGACGACACGGTGGTCTTTTCCGCACGCGCGATCCCCGGAAACGAAAAGGCGATCGCCCGGACGATGAGCCACGTGGCACGGCGGGGTGCGGACGTGGTGACCGACACGATCAAGCACGTCCACGTGTCCGGCCACGGGAGCGTCGAGGAGCTGAAGCTCGTGCTGTCGCTCGTGCGGCCCCGCTATTTCATCCCGATTCACGGGGAATATCGCCACCTCTCGGAGCATGCGCGGGCCGCGCAGCGGGTCATGAGCGGACTGGAGCCGAAGCTCCAGGTGCTCCTGGCCGAGGACGGCGACACCCTCCAGTTCGACGCGCAGGGCGCGCGCATCGCCGACAAGGCGCCCGCGGGCCGCGTGCTGATCGACGTGACGCGGATTGGCGAAGTCGGCGACGAGGTGCTGCGCGACCGCCGCCACCTCGCCGGCGACGGAGTGATCGTGGCGGTCGTCGCCATCAACAAGCAGACCGGCATGCTCGTCGGCGAGCCGGAAATGGTGGCCCGCGGCTTCGTCGTCTCGGAGAGCGAGGCGGCCTCGATCTTCCGCGACGGTGCCGCGGTCGTCGCCGAGTGCATCGGCGGGT
Organism: Acidobacteriota bacterium; assembly: GCA_016184455.1. Taxonomy (GTDB): domain Bacteria; phylum Acidobacteriota; class Vicinamibacteria; order Vicinamibacterales; family UBA2999; genus MELF01. Next base: position 11,160 of record JACPCS010000114.1, on the reverse strand, counting down.
CGGGCGTCGAGGAACGGACCGACCAGGGCCTGATGGCCGAGAAGCTCCGCAGCGAGCTGCGGCGCTTCTTCAAGAAGCGTTCGGGACGGCGGCCGCTCGTGCTGCCGATCCTGATGGAGATCTGATGTCCGAGTCCACGTTGTCACGCCGCATCAGCGAGTTTGCCGGTGTGGCGCTCTTCGCGATTGCGCTGATCTGGCTGATCGCGCTCGTGAGCTACGAGCCGAGCGATCCGGTCTGGTTCTTCACGACCGAGGCCGCGCACCCGCCCGCCAACTTCGTCGGCCGCGTCGGCGCCTTCCTCTCCGAGCTCTCGCTTCAGCTGTTCGGCTACGCGTCGTATCTGCTGCCGCTCCTCATCGCCGTGGTCGGATGGCATTACTTCTGGTGTCAGCCGCCGCAGGCGGCGTACACGAAGCTGGTCGGCGCGGGCCTCTTCTTCGGCTGCGCGAGCGCGTTTCTGAGCCTCGTGTTCGGGAGCGTCGAGGTGGCCGGCCCCACGACAGGGCTCAGCGGAGGCCCCTCGACCGGGCTCGGGGCAGGCAAGACGTTCTACGCGGGCGGCTCGATCGGTACGTGGGCGGGCGCGGCGCTCTCCGACTACTTCAACCGCACCGGCTCGATCATCGTGCTGCTGACGCTGATGGCGCTCTCGGTGATTCTGGCCACGCAGTTCTCGTTCGGCCAGCTCTTCGCGCGCGCCACCGAACGGTCGCGCGACCTCTCCGCGCGCGGGATGGGTTCGTTCCGCCGGTGGCTCGAGCGGCGCCGGAAGGAGCGCGAGCGGCACCTCAAGGCGGAATCCGGGATCCGGGGTCCGGGATCCGCGCCGATTGCCGCGACGGCCGCGCGCGGCGAGGCCCCGCCCCCGCCCATGCGGACGCCACAGATCGCGCCGCCGATTGCGCGACGTCCCGAACCACGAACCCTGAACCCCGAACCCGCCGGATCCCGGATTCCGGATCCCGGATCCCGGCCCGCGGCGGAGCCGCCTCCCAAGCCGGCACCGCGGAAGCAGGGGGCGTTCACGCTGCCGCCCGTGTCGCTGCTCGACGCGCCAAAGCTGGAGCGCAAGATCGACGAGCGCGAGCTGATGGAAGCGGCGCGCCAGCTCGAAGAGAAGTGCCGCGAATTCGCCGTCGAGGGACAGGTCGCACAGATCCACCCGGGCCCCGTCGTCACCACGTTCGAGTTCAAGCCCGAAGCCGGCGTCAAGTACAGCAAGATCACGAGCCTCGCCGAAGACCTCTGCCTCGCGATGGAAGCCGAGTCGGTGCTGATCGACCGCATCGCCGGCAAGTCCACCGTCGGCATCCAGATCCCGAATCCGAACCGCGAGACGATCTCGCTGCGCGAGCTGCTCGAGTCGGATGCGTATCAGCGGTCGATGTCGAAGCTGACGCTGGCGCTCGGCAAGACGATTCACGGCGAGCCGTACGTCACCGACCTGGCCTCGATGCCCCATCTGCTCATCGCAGGATCGACCGGCACCGGCAAATCGGTGGGCCTCAACGCGATGCTCACGAGCATCCTCTACCGCGCCACTCCGGACGACGTGCGGCTGATCCTCATCGATCCCAAGCGGCTCGAGCTCGGAATGTACGAGGACATTCCGCACCTGCTCACGCCGGTGGTCGTCGATGCCAAGAAGGCCGCCAACGCGCTGCGCTGGGCGGTGCATGAGATGGAGGAACGCTACAAGACGCTCGCCGCCGAAGGGGTCCGCAACATCGACCAGTACAACCGGAACATCCGCCTGGCGCTCGCCGAAGGGGCGGCGCCCGAGGCCGATGCCCCCAAGCCGCTCCCCTTCATCGTCGTCGTGATCGACGAGCTCGCCGACCTGATGATGATCGCCAGCAACGAAGTCGAGGAGTCGATCGCGCGCCTCGCGCAGATGGCGCGCGCCGTCGGCATTCACCTGATTCTCGCGACGCAGCGGCCGTCGGTCGACGTCATCACCGGCCTCATCAAGGCCAATCTGCCGTCTCGGATCTCGTTCCGCGTGTCGTCGAAGACCGACTCGCGCACGATTCTCGACGGCAACGGCGCGGAGCAGCTGCTCGGCCGCGGCGACATGCTCTTCCTGCCGCCCGCCTCCTCGCGCTCGGTCCGGCTGCACGGGCCGTACATCTCCGAGCAGGAGACGGCGCGGCTCGCCAGCTTCCTGCGCAAGCAGGGCAAGCCGGTGTTCGACGACTCGATCACCGCCGAAGACGACAAGAGCGGACCCGACGCGCTCGAGTTCGAGAAGGACGAGCTCTACGACGAGGCGGCGCGGATCGTCGTCAGCACGGGCCAGGCGTCGATCTCGTACCTGCAGCGGAAGCTGCGGATCGGCTTCAGCCGCGCCGCCCGGCTCGTCGACATGATGGAGGCCGACGGACTCGTGTCGGCCGGCACGGGCGGCAAGCCGCGCGAGGTGCTCGTCGACCGCAACTACTTCGAGGAGATGGATGCGCAGCTCCGCTAGACGCATCCCGGTTGGAGCGCTGACGGTGTGGCTCCTCGTCGCGGTAGTCGGAGGGCTTCAGCCCTCCGAGGCCGCCGCACAGGACGCCCAGCGCCTCTACATCGAGACGCTCACGCGCGAGCGGCAGCTGCGCCGCGAGATGGACCGGGCGCCGCAGATGCGTACGCAGCCTCCCGGCGAAGCGTCAACCGCGCTGCTCACTCGGATTCGCGACACGGTGACCCGATACGAGAACATCGAGCACCGCTTCCCGCGCAACGGCTACAGCGACAACGCGCTCTGGCAGGCGGCGGTGCTGGTGGCCGATGCCTACTGGCAGTTTGGTGACACGCGCGACCGGGCCGAGGCGCTGCGTCTGTTCGACCGGCTCAAGACGCAGTTCCCGTCGAGCTCGCTCGTGGCGCAGGTGGCCGGCCACCTGATGCGCTTGAACGGCACGCAGAGCGCCGCACAGGGCTCGACGCTCAAGGCGATCCGGCGCGAGGTCCTGCCCGACGCACTGCGCCTCACGCTCGAGCTCGAGCGCGAAGCGATGTTTTCCGAGGAACGCCTCGACGGACCGCCGCGCGTGCTGGTCGACCTCCGCAACACACAGCCGGTGGACGCGCTCAGGGACGCGACGGTGCCGTTTCCCGACGATGTCGTGCGGCAGGCAGAGGTCGCACGCCAGACCGACAACCGCACGCGCGTCGTCTTCGAGCTCGAGGGCGCCGGCCGGCACAGCGTGTATTCGCTCTACAACCCGTACCGCATCGTGATCGACGTCGAGCGCGCCCCGCGGCAGGCGAACGCCTCCGCACCGACCAGCGAGAGCCCGATCGCACCGACCAGCGCAAGCGGGCTCGCACCGACGACCGACGCGCCCATGGCACCGAAAAGCGCGAGCGGCGTCGCACCCGCACCGAAGGCGCCTGCCGCCAACACGCGAGGGGGCTTCTCGCTCGCGCGCCAGCTCGGCCTCGGCGTCTCGCGCATCGTCATCGATCCCGGGCACGGCGGTCACGATCCGGGGGCGCGCGTTCCGGGCCTCAACGAAGCCGAGCTGGTGCTCGACATCGCGCTGCGGCTCGAGAAGCTGCTCCTCAGGGAGTCCGGCGCCCACGTCGTGCTCACGCGCAGGACCAACGCCTACGTGGCGCTCGAAGAGCGCACGGCGATCGCGAACCGTGCCGGCGCCGACCTGTTCCTGTCGATTCACCTCAACGCCAGCGCCGACCCGGGCATTCGCGGGTTCGAGACCTACTTCCTGAACTTCGCGCCGAACCCGGAGGCCGAAGCGATTGCCGCGCGTGAGAACGCCGGCTCTTCGCGCACGATGGGCAACCTTCCCGACATCGTCAAGGCGATTACGCTGAACAACAAGCGCGACGAGTCGCGCGACTTCGCGACGATGCTCCAGACAGCGCTCGACGAACGCCTGCGGAAGGTGGACACGACGGCGCGCAATCTCGGAGTCAAGCAGGCGCCGTTCATGGTGCTCATCGGCGCCACGATGCCGAGCGGGCTGGCCGAGATCTCGTTTCTCACGAATGAAGAGGACGCGAAGCTCCTGCGCAGCGGCGCCTACCGCCAGCAGATTGCCGAGGCGCTCTTGGCGGGGGTGATGAAGTACCAGCAGACGCTCAAGGCGTCATCGGCCCCTGTTCTGCGTTCCGGGTTCTAGATCCGCAGCTTGACGTGACTGCTGTCGGTCGTCGGCGGCGTCGACGCGTCCCGCAGCCGCCGCAGGCCGATGAAGATGGCCCCGGCGATGAGTCCGCCCACGGCCGCCACCAGCAGCACGACGCCCGCCGTCGCGAACATCGTGATGATGTAATCGATGCTGATATCGCGTGCCGGCGCGGGCTGCTTGAGCACCTCGACGACGATCGGCGGCGGCGGCTGCTGCAGAACAGAGAACATAAGGAACCTGAACACGAACCGAGAACAGAGAAGCGAGGAGTGTGAACAGCGCTTTTAGAGTGTAGCCCACCCGTCAACGCCGAGCGCGAGCTCGACCAGCGTACGCACGCCGACCCCGGTCGCGCCCTTCGGCTGGTACGGCGTCGCCTCCTCTGCCCAGGCCGTGCCCGCGATGTCCAGATGCACCCACGGCAGATCGCCCGTGAACTCCTTGACGAACAGCGCGCCGGTGATCGCGCCGCCCGCGCGCCCGCCGGTGTTGGCGAAGTCGGCGATCTCGCTCTTGAACAGCTCCTTGTAATCGTCGAAGACCGGCATCGGCCACGACCGATCGCCGGCGCGCTCGCCCGCGCGCCGCACCATCTCGACCCACGTCTCCGGCGTGCCGAACAGTCCGGTCGTCGTCTTGCCGAGCGCGACCACGCAGGCCCCGGTCAGCGTCGCCACGTCCACCAGATGCGTCACGCCGAGCCGGCGCGCATACCAGCACGCGTCGCCGAGCGCGAGGCGCCCTTCGGCATCCGTGTTCAGCACTTCGACGGTCTTGCCTTCCGCGCTCACGAGGACGTCCCCCGGCTTGAGCGCCCGGCCGCCCGGCATGTTCTCGGTCATCGGGATCACCCCGATACACCGGATCGGCACGCGCAGGCGCGACATCGCGACCATCGCCATCAGGACCGCGGCGCCGCCCGACATGTCGTCCTTCATCTTGTCCATGTTCTCGGACGGCTTGATCGAGATCCCGCCTGAGTCGAACGTGACCCCTTTGCCGACCAGTCCGAGCACCGGCGCCTTCGCGGCGTCCGCCGGCCCGTGCTGCAGCACGACCACCCGCGGGGGCTCCTGGCTGCCGCGCGCGACGGCCAGCAGCAGCCCCATGCGCAGCTCGGCGATACGCCCTTCATCCAGCACGTCCACCGACAGGCCGGCCTCGCGCGCAATGCCCGCAGCACGATCCGCGAACACGTGCGGCGTCAGGGCGTTGCCCGGCTCGTTCGACAGCTCGCGCGCGAGGTTGGTGCACTCGCCGAGCACGCGCCCACGCTCGAGCCCGAGCTCAACGGCCGCCCCGTTGCCGTCAACACGAACCTGCACCTGGTCGAGCCACACCCGCGGCGGATCCGTTGTCTTGTAGGACGCGCCGTCGAAGTTGCCGAGGATGGCGCCTTCGGCGAGCACCTGCGCCGCATCGGCGGCCGGCGCCTGGACCGAGCGGGGATATACGATGGCCATGCGCTGCAGCCGCCGCTGCCGCGCGACGAGCGCGCCGGTTGCGGCGGCGCGCCGCAGCCGATCGGTGGAGAAATCCTTCCGTAGCCCGAGCCCGACGAGCGCCACGCGCGCCGCCGTCCAGCCGCGAACGGCCGGCGTGAACAGCTCGTAGGCGCCGCCCTTGAACTCGCCGCGCGCACGCGCGCCGCCGACCTCACCACCCGAGGCGGCATCCACGTCCGCCTCCTCGGGGATGACGTCGTCTTCGAAGACCGGGAGGACCAGGAACTCGGTCGCGATGTCACGGGGGGCGGTGGTGGTGATGCCGATCGATGGCGTTCGATGGACAGTCTGCGTCGACACGAATGTGCTCTCTCTCGCCGGCGGTTACTTCGCACCCCATCGCGCAAAGTCCGCGCGATGGGGGCCCCGCTTGCTTGTCCCGCCCCGCGGACGGGCTTAGAATTCTGTTCGGGGGCTTTCCTGGTATGTCCTTCGCAAAGTGCGACTGGCCGCTCCGTTGTCGCGGCCAGGAGAATCATCGTCGAAAAGCTGTCGTTGGTGCTAGTACATCAGTTGATACGGGCCAGTAGTATGACGGATCAGGCGCGCGTCGTCTGCACTCTCATTGCGGCTGCGGCGATGCTGCTGCCGCTCGGCGCGGGCGCACAGGCGCCGGCTGAGCCGAAAAAGCCGACCGTGACGCTCAAGGCCACCCCGCCGGTCGGCTTTGCGCCGCTGCGCGTCCGGGCGTCTGTCGACGTGCGCGACGGACGCGACGATTACGCGGACTTTTATTGTGCAACGGTCGAGTGGGACTGGGGCGACGGCACCGTCTCCGAAAACACGAGCGACTGCAATCCATACGAGGCCGGGAAGAGCACGATCCAGCGGCGCTACTCCGCCGAGCACATCTACCGGCAGGGCGGCGTCTACCGCCTCGTGTTCCGGTTGAAGCAGAAGACGAAGACGGTCGGCAGCGCGATCACGAACCTCCAGGTGAGGTCGGGAGCGGGCGAGTACTTTGGCCGATGAGCCCGACCGCCCCGGCGCGCCCGGCGTGCCGGACGTGCGCACCGGGGCGGCGGGAGTCGACGTCGAGGCGGTGATGACCGAGCTGCACCGCCGGGTGCGCGAGCGGCTGCGCGGGCAGCTCGTCGAGGACGGCGCGTCCGCCGCGTTCGACGATCCTGCGCTCTTCTCCGAAGTCGAATCGGTGTTGCGCGCCGCGGCGAGCACGCCCGAGACCGCACGGCTCCTGTTGCCCCAGCTCCTGGGCGAACCTGACACCTGGCGTCTCACCACGAGCATGCGGTACCAGTCGCACCGCGGACGCGCCGCCGCCGGGCTGCTGATCTTCATCAAGCGGCGCCTGATGATGCCGCTGCTGCGCTGGTTCCACGAGTACAGCCGCGACAACTTCGAGCGGCAGCGCCGGGTCAATCACGTGCTCTTCGCGTGCGTACAGGAGCTGGCGCTCGAGACCGCGCTCCTGCGCCGCGAGGTCGATCGTCTCTCGAGCGTCGCGAAGGAACCTGCCCTGAGCGAGCGGAGCGAGTCGAACGGGTGAAGCTCGCGTTCGTCGTCCAGCGCTACGGCGCCTCCATCGCGGGTGGCTCCGAAGGGCACTGCCGCGAGCTGGCCGAACGCCTGGCCGCACGGCACGACATCACGGTGCTCACCACGTGCGCGACGGACTACGTGACGTGGGCCAACGAGCTGCCTGCCGGCGAGACGACGGAGAGCGGCGTGACGGTCGTCCGGTTTCCCGTGGCCCGGCAGCGGCGGATGAAGGTCTTTTCGGATCTTACCGACGAAGTGTTCGACGGCGGCGCGCCTCGCGAGCGGCAGGAGGAGTGGTTTCGCGAGAACGGTCCCGACACGCCGGCGCTCCTGGAGCATCTGCGTGCGCACGGGCGCGAGTTCGACCTCGTCCTGTTCTGGACGTTCCGCTACTTCCCGTCGTTTTTCGGCCTGCCGCTCGTCGCCGACCGTGCCGTCCTGGTGCCAACGGCCGAGGAAGACCCGGCCATCAACCTCGACGTGCTGCCGGACTTCTTCGACAAGCCGGTCGGATTCTGGTTCCTGACGCCCGAAGAGCAGCAGCTCGTCACCGCGCGCATGTACCGTCCGCCGTCTCCCGCGACCGTGGCCGGCATCGGCCTGGAGCCGGTTGCGCCGGGCGCGATCTCGCGTGCGCCGCTCGACGCGCTCGGGATACCGGCCAGCTATCTTCTGTATCTCGGACGTGTCGATCGCAACAAAGGGTGCGACGCGCTGCTCGACCAGTTTCAGCACTACGCGTCCACACGGCCCGACGTCACGCTCGTCCTCGCCGGACCGGCGAAGATGCAGATTCCCACGCACCCGCAGATCCGGGCGCTCGGGTACGTCTCCGACGACGTGCGCGACGCGCTGCTGGCGCACGCGCGGGCGCTGGTCGTGCCGTCGTGGTACGAGAGCCTGAGCATCGTGCTGCTCGAAGCGTGGAATCACGCCGTGCCCGCGCTCGTCAACGGCCGGTGCAAGGTGCTGGCAGGGCAGGTGACGCGCGCCAACGGGGGGCTCTACTACATGTTTCCCGTCGAGTTCGACGAGGCGGCGGACTATCTCCTGCAGCGACCCGCGGAGCGCGACACGCTCGGCCGCCAGGGACTCGCGTATGTCGAGCGGGAGTACCGATGGCCGACGGTGCTCGGACGCGCGGAGCGGCTGCTCGACGAGGTGCTCAGGACTCGATCAGCTCGGTTCGCGCAAAGCGGCCGGCGGTGAGCCGATAGCCGCGGATCTCCATGGCCGTTTCCGTCTCGACGGGTCCGGCAATCACGTACAGGAACTGCTCGAAGGCCTGCTCCCAGTCGGTGGGCGACGGCTCCGGGCTGGAGCGCGGGTGCGAGTGGTACACGCCGACCACCGCAAGACCCGCCGCGCCCTGCGCCACGGCGGCGCGGCAGCGCCGGATCTGCGCCAGGTGCTCCACCGGTGGCACCTCGTAGCGGCGGAACGGGTCGGCCGCCACGTTCGTCGTTTCCACCGCTTCGAGCACTTCGCCGGACGTGCCGATGAGCAGCCCGCAGCACTCGTACGGGCTGTCGCGCCGCGCGTGCTCGCGAATCACCTCGAGAACCGCGCGCCTGATCCGCATGATCGTCAATACTAGTCTCTGGTCTCTGGTCTCTGGTCTCTGGTCTCTGGTCTCTGGTCTTTGGTCTTTGGTCTTTGGTGGACATCTCCATGCCCGACTTCGACTTTGGCGGCGAGATCGCGTGGCGCCCCACGCCCGAGTACCGCGATCGCAGCCGTCTCGCCGCCTTCATCGCCCGGCATCACCTGAAAGGACTCGACGACCTGCAGCGCCGATCGGTCGAGGACCTCGAGTGGTTCTGGCGTGCCGTCCTCGACGATCTCGGGATTGAGTTCTACGAGCCCTACCGGCAGATCGTCGATCTCTCGCGCGGCATGGCCTGGCCGCGCTGGTGCGTCGGCGGACGCCTGAACATCGTCCACAACTGTCTCGACAAGTGGATCGGCACACCCGTCGCGGACAAGGCGGCGGTCCGCTGGGAAGGCGAGGAAGGCGCAACCCGCGTGCTGACATACGCCGAACTGCACGGGGAGGTGAACCGCTGTGCCCATGCGTTCGGAGCGCTCGGCGTCGGACCGGGCGATCGCGTGGCGCTCTTCATGCCGATGTGCCCCGAGCTGATCGTCGCCTTCTTCGCCGCGGTCAAGATCGGCGCCGTCATCCTCCCGCTCTTCTCCGGCTACGGTGCCGAGGCCGTCGCTGCGCGCGTGTACGACGCTGAGGCTACGCTCCTCGTGACGGCCGACGGCGTGCGCCGGCGCGGGCAGATCGTCCCGATGAAGGCCGTCGCCGACGAGGCGGTCGCCTCCGCGCCCTCCGTTCGCCATGTGGTGGTCGTCTCGCGGCTCGGCCTCGACGTGGCGCTCACACCGGGACGCGATCGGCGCTGGGCGGATCTGATCGAGTTGCAGCTCGGCACATGCGAGACCGTGCGGACCGACGCCGAAGATCCGCTGATGATCATCTACACGTCGGGAACGACCGGCCGTCCCAAGGGCGCCGTCCACACGCACTGCGGCTTCCCGATCAAGGCCGCGCAGGATCTCGCCCATTGCCTCGACGTGCACGACACCGACACGATGCTCTGGGTCACCGACATGGGCTGGATGATGGGCCCGTGGGAAGTGTTCGGCATGACGCTCCTCGCCGGAACGATGGTGATCTACGACGGCGCGCTGGATTATCCGGGCCCCGATCGCCTGTGGGCGCTCGTCGAGCGCCACGGCGTGACCGTGCTCGGCGTGTCGCCGACGCTCATCCGCGCGTTGATGCGGCACGGTGACGCGCCCGTACGCGCGCACGACGTGTCGGCACTGCGGATCCTCGGCTCGACCGGCGAGCCCTGGAATCCGGAGTCCTGGCGCTGGCTGTTCGAGATCGTCGGCGGCAGGCGCGTGCCGATCATCAACTACTCGGGCGGGACGGAGGTCTCAGGCGGGCTCGTCTCCGGCAACGTGCTCACACCGATGAAACCCTGCTCGTTTGCCGGGCCGCCGCCCGGCATCGATGCCGACGTCGTCGACGAGCAGGGTCGATCCATCCGCAACCAGGTCGGCGAGCTCGTCGTCCGCGCGCCCTGGATCGGCATGACGCGGGGCTTCTGGCGCGATCCCGAGCGATACGAGCAGACGTACTGGTCGCGTTTTCCGAACGTCTGGGTGCACGGCGACTGGGCCGCGATCGATGACGATGGCCTCTGGTACATCGTCGGGCGGTCGGACGACACCATCAAGATCGCGGGCAAGCGGCTCGGACCCGCCGAGGTCGAGTCGGTGCTCGTGGAGCACCCCGCGGTGATCGAGGCGGCGGCGATCGGCGTCCCCGATCCCACCAAAGGCCAGGCGCTCGTCTGCTTCTGCGTGCTGCGGCCCGGGCACACGGTGGGGCCCGGGCTGGCCGAGGAGCTGAAGGCGATGGTCGCCACCCGGCTCGGCAAGCCGCTGCGTCCCGAGGCGATCGAGTTCGTCCGGGAACTGCCGAAGACGCGCAACGCCAAGGTGATGCGCCGCGTCATCCGGGCCGCGTATCTGCGCGAGGACCCCGGCGACCTGTCCTCGCTCGAGAATCCGCAAGCGGTCGAGGAGATCGCGAGCGCGCGGCGGGCCGGTCGAGCGTAGCGGCGCCCCAACGTGCCGTTTGTGCATGCTGGCGGGTGCGCTCGTCGGCCCTGATGCGGCGAGCGGACACGCGCGAGTCTCGCGCGTATCCACCCGCGGGCTGCTGGGGCCACACGGCCGGAAACGGGCGATGGCGACGCACATCTGGCGTCAGGCTGTCGTTGATACGGAATGGTTACGCGCGAGCGGCTGCGCGTAACCGTGCCGATTTACGAGTGGGCGGAAGATCTTGACGAAGGCCTTTGCGCGTAACCGTCCGTGACGACGGGTCTGGTCTCAGTTAGAATCGGCGCCACTGCTGCAGGTTGCGCGTCCGGACAGGAACGCCACGAGCGCTGGATACGCGTCGGCTCGCGGTCGACTAACAAGTT
>JACPCS010000113.1 GCA_016184455.1 Acidobacteriota bacterium | reverse complement strand
TCCCGGTACTCCGAGTCGTCGAACATCTTCACAATCAGCTTGCAGCTGTTGCCGATGTTCTGGATCGGGTGCGAGAGATCGTGCACCAGACCCACCGACACGCGGCCGAAGAGCGCCTGCCGTTCTTTCTTGCGGACGTCCTCCTGGAGCTCGATCAGGCGGTCGGCCATGTTGTTGAAGGCGACCGCGAGCTGACCGATCTCGTCGCGGGAGGCGACGTGGACGCGTTCGTTCAGCCGCCCCTCGGCAAGCGCGCGCGTCCCGCGCGTCAGCGCGAGAATCGGATCGAGGAACCGATACCCCCAGACGTACCCAACCGCGAGCATCACCATCAGCGCTGCGACGATGGCGATGCCGAGCTGCCACTGGAGGCGGATCGGGATCGCAAACGCCTCCGCGCGCGGCTGCTCGACGATGACCGTCCAGCGGAGCGACGGGATGTGCGCCGCGACGCCGAGCATCGGCCCACGCTCGTCGTTGTACTCGGCGAACGTCACCTCGGATTCCGGAGCCGCCGCCGCCTGGATCCGCGCGACGAGCGGGTGGCCGCGCAGGTTGTCGCCGCGCGCGACGCGCGACTTGGCCGCTGGGTTGCCGTGCGCGATCAGCTGCCCTTCGTCCGTCACGAGCAGTGCGTAACCGGCCGTGCCGACGCGAATCCGGTCGACCATGCGCCAGAGCTCTTCGAGATTCAGGCGCCCGACGAGCCAGCCGCTTCCCTCGGTGCGATCCAGACGGACCGCCACGTCGGCGGTGGGCAGGAGGTCGTCGTCCAGCGAGAACTGGGACATGAGGACGCCGCCGATCGTGACGCCCTCCGATCCCGGCACTGCCGCAGTGGGCGCTGCCAGCCGGCTCGAGACGAGCGCGCGTCCGCTCTCGTCGACGAGCGTCAGCTCCTTGAACTCGCGGAACTGGAGGACGAAGTTCTTCAGGATGCGGTCCTGCTGCCACTGCTCCAGGCCGGTGCGCTCGAGGTCAGCGGCCACCGCCTTCAGGATCTTGATGCTGCCGAGGATGTACAGGTCGATCTGCTCGGTGACCTGCCGCGCGACGTTCAGGTTGCCGGCGATCACCGCCTGCTGCGCCCCTCTCGTCAGCGAGACGATCGAGAGAATGCCGTACGCGACGAGCGGTACGACGGCGGCCGCGGCCAGCAGCAGGGCGAATCGGGTGGTGATCTTCTTCACTGCGTGGAGAGGGGAGGCCTACCGCTATTTTCGGTCCACTGCCGGATCGTCAACAGAGGATCCCGTTCCGATTCACTCGGCAAGCGAAAGCGGCTGCTGACGGCCCTTGCGCGCTGGTTCCAGGCGAGAAAGAGGGCCGGCGGGTCCTCAAGCATCACGCGTTGGAGACGCCCCAGAGCACTGCGAGTCGCCGCCTCGTTTGTGGATCTGCGAAGAACTTCGAATAGGCGGCTGGCCTCGGCGTTCTCGTATCCGAACGCATGCAGGCCCTCACGTCTGGGAAAAGCCCAGAAGAGGTGAGGACGAGCGAGGGTCGGTCCGCTGATCATGTCGACAAGCGCAGCTTCGAATCGGCCCTGGCGCATACGCGCGTCGAATTCCTCGGCAGGGAGCAGTTCGAAGCGCACATCGACCCCGATGTCAAAGAGCTGTTTCTGCACTTCGAGTCCGATACGCTCAAGAAGTGCGAAATCCGCCGGTAGGATGCAAGTGAATCGGGCGCGTGCGGGCGCCAAGTGCGACCCTCCGGATGCGGTACCCAGCCGTAACCCCGCACCGTCAAGAAGCGTCGCTGCGAGCCCTGGATCGAATCGATACGGCACCGCCGACTTGTCGTACGCCCAATGCTGGGGCCAGAACGGTCCTGTGGACGGCCTCCCCTGTCCCTGCAGCACGTTCGCGATTAGAGCTTCGCGATCGACAGCGATATTCAGCGCATGCCGGACTGCCGGTGACGTAAACGGTGGGCGCTGTGAGTTGAATGCGATCAGAAATTGGAACCAGCGTGGATACCAGATCACCTGGATGTCGTCGTTGCGGATGAAATCGACCGCTTCCGGCGGAACGTCATTGACCATGTCCACGTCGCCGCGAAGCAGACTTGCCCAGGCGATCCGCAGCGTCTCGAACGGCCGGATGACAATTTGGTCAATCTTCGGGGTGCCAAGGTAATAGCGATCGAAGCGCTCGAGAACCGCCTCCGATTCTTGTCGTTTAACGAGCCGAAACGGTCCGGTCCCGATAGTCCCGGATCCGAGCGCCAGTGGGAATTCCAGTTCTTCCGCGAGGAATGCTGAGGGTCGCGAGAGCTCGAGGACGAGCTGCAGGTCGCCCGCAGGCGAAATCGCGGTGACGTCTCCTAGCGACGGGTATAGGGCCTTATATCCCGGATCTTCAATAGTGCGGCGAATGGCTTCGACGGCGACGGACGCCGTGAGTGGAGTGCCGTCGTGGAAAACCACCCCCGAACGCAGCTTCAGACGCAGACGCCGTTCGCCTTCCCACGTCCAGCTCTCCGCCAGCCGGGGGAGTGCGCGGCCGTCCACGCTCACGTTCACCTGTGTGAGGCCTTCGAGTGTTGAATTAACGATCAGCGCTCCGATTCCCTGGCCGGCGGCGCTGACAACGCTTTCCGGGACTCCAATTGTCAGCGTCGGAGACGAACGGCTGGTGGGAGCGTCAGGTAGGCGGCAGGCGAAACTGAACGCCAAAAAAATAACGCCGCACCAATTCCGCAGGGAGGCGCGGCGTCTCTGAACGGACCGAAGCTGGGCCGAAGCCCAAAGAGGGCTTCTTGCCTGTTGTCCTGTTCTCCTCAGTCCTCCAAAATCCACGGGCAGAAGTTCTGCGGCTTTGCTTTGGTAGTCGACTTCTTGATGACCTTGATCTTCATGAGTTTACTCCGTTTCTGGTGATTGGCCGATTTGTGGTTAGGCGGCGGCTGCGGCCGCGGTGCGCTCCGCCAGACTGACAACAGCTGACTCGAACGCACCCTTGTGACACGACGGCTGATGCATGTCGCCAAGCTCGGTATGCGCGGCGACGGAACAGCCGCCGCCGCACACGGGAACAAACGAACAGTCTCCGCACTCACTCTTCTTGGGGCTGAGGCGCTCGAAGCGGACGGTGGCCGCCTGCCGCCACTCCTCCTCGCGCCCGTCGATGTGCCCGGTCGATTCGGTCTTCGACCCGCTGAAGCCGGGGCAGGCGTAAATGGAGCCGTCCGGGCCGAGCGTGTACGCATGGCGCCGGTGGATCTCGCACGGCCCCATGTGCACGCCGTCGGGCGTCGGGAACCCCCGCTTCCGCGTCTCGCTTCGCAGGAACGTCATCTTCTCGTCGGCGAAGTGACACGAATCGCAGGCGCTCGACGCGCGCGGCGACCCCGCCCCTGCTGTCGACATACACGTTCCGCCCAGCGGCCTGCCGTCGGCGCTCACCGCGGTGAGCGGAATGACGCCCGTGGGCGCCACGGCCTCGTCGAACGACTTGATGATCGGCTTGAAGTTGACCTTGGCAATCTTGTCCCCGAACTCCTGCTCGCGCAGAAAGTCGAGCAGCGCGGGGTAGCTGTCGACCGACGACGCGTCGAAGTTGCCGCCAATCGTGATCGCCACCTTGTGGGCGACCCGGCGCACGTTCTCGATGATGCGATCGAAGGTGCCCTGCCGGCCCCGCAGCGGCCGCATGCGGTTGTGGGTCTCGCGATCGCCGTCGAGCGTAATCTTCACGCCGCTGAGCCCGTACGGCGTCAGCCGATCGACGACGTCCGGCGTGAGCAGCAACCCATTGGTAATGAGGCTGATTGACTGCCGGATCCCGCGGCGCCCGCACTCGGCATGGCAGCGCTCCGCGAGGTGGTAGGCGACCGGCAGGTTCAGCAGCGGCTCGCCGCCAAACAGCGTGAGCACGAACTTCTCCGGGCGCACCTCGTCCAGCCGGTCGGCGATCCAGGCGACCACGCGGTCCGCCGTCTCCAGCGACATCTTCTCGGCGAACTTGTTGTGGTCGCCGTGGTCCCCCTGGAAGCAGTAGTCGCACGCAAAATTGCACTGCAGCGTCGTCAGCACGGTGGCGCGCAGCTGCTCGGGGTCTTCGCGGAGATTCCGGAAGTACTCGTCGAGGGCGGCGCGCTCGCGGGCGCGGCTTTCAACGATGAAACCGTGTTCGAGCAGGGTGTCGATGGTCTCGCGCTCCTCCGCGCCGAACATCGACTCGCCGCGCGCGATCCGTCCAAGCAGGCCGGCGACGTCAGCCGACGCCATCAGCTGCGCGTCGGAGAACGTGTTCATCAGGAACACTTCATTCCGATCGGGCACCGGGACCTGGACGTTGAACTGCGACAGTTGCATACTTCTCCGCTCGCGTGTTGAGGTGATCGACCGCACGGCAGGTCTTCCCTGCGGTTGTCCCCTAACACAGCAACGGATGTGCCGGCCTGCGCGCGCGATTCTGTGTGCAGAAGGTCTCAAGAATTGCGAAGAGAAACCACCGATTCGGCAGGCTCTTCGCATCCGCGCTGCCAACGCATCCGGCCAATCGATTGACGCGAAGAGCCACACGCTGACTGCGACGCGCACCGGCGAACGGCAACTCGGAACGTTTTGCCGAGAATTGGGGCGATAGCACGAACGGCCAAGAACTTGGCCGCCCATACAACGTGTTGGTGGATGGTCCGCCTGAAGGCGAACACTACATACGTGCGGGAGGTCAGTTGCCGCGGATCTTGCGGGCGAGCTCGCGGATCTCGAGGCGGTCCATCTTGAACTTCAGCGTGCTCAACGGAATGCCGAGCGTTCGCGCCGTCGCGGTGACGTTCCATCCGCCGCGTTCGAGCGCGCGGATGATGAAGTTGCGCTCGAAGGTGGACACCGCCCGTTCCAGCAGGTTCTCGGTCGTCGGGCCCTGGGCATCGAGCTGCGCCACGTGGAGCTCGTACGGCAGGTCCTCGTCGGTGATCCAGTCCTTGTCCGAGACCGCCACCAGCCGCTCGACCAGGTTCTCGAGCTCCCGGATGTTCCCCGGCCACCAGTAGCTACCGAGGATCCGCAGCGTCGAGTCGGCCACGCCCTGGATCGTCTTGTGGAACTTGGCGTTATAGCGCCGGAGGAAGAACGCGACCAGCTCGGGCAGGTCCTCGATCCGGTCGCGCAGGGCCGGCATCTTCAGGGGAATGACGTTGAGCCGGTAATACAGGTCCTCCCGGAACGACCCTTCCTTGACGGCCTTTTCGAGATCGATGTTGGTGGCGGTGATGAGCCGGAAATCGGTCTTGATCGGGTGCGTGCCGCCGACCCGCTCGATCTCCCCCTCCTGGAGCGCCCGCAGCAGCTTCGCCTGCAGTTCGTATCGGAGATCGCCGATCTCGTCGAGGAACAGGGTGCCGCCGCCGGCGAGCTCGAACCTGCCGAGCTGCTGGCGGATGGCACCGGTGAAGGCGCCCTTCTCGTGACCGAACAGCGTGCTCTCGACGAGCTCGCGCGGGATCGCGGCCAGGTTGACCGCCACGAAGGGCGCTTCCGGGCGGCCCGATTCGCGGTGAATCAGCCGCGCCAGGAGCTCCTTGCCCGTCCCGCTCTCGCCGAGGATCAGCACCGTGGCCGACAGCTTCGCCACCTTCCGCGTCGTGTCGATGACATCGAGGGTGGCGCGGCTCGGGCCGACGACGAAGTCGCGGTCGAACTGCTCGGCCACTTCCGCACGGAGCTGCATCACGTGCCGGCTGAGGTCCTGCCGCTCGCTCGCATTGCCGACGAGCGTCCGGACGCCTTCGAGGTCCCAGTCCTTCGAGATGTAGTGGTACGCGCCGTAGCGCATCGCCTCGATGGCGGCCTCGAGCTCCTTGACGACCGAGATCACGATGACTTCGACGTAGGGGTAGTTCTCCTTCGCGATCTTGAGGACCTCGAAGCCGTTGATGCCCGGCAGGCGGACGTCGAGCAGCATCAGCTCGACGTCCTCCTTTTCCATCATCTGGAGAGCGGCCTCGCCCGTGGCGGCGCGGAGCACGCGATAGTCGCGCTTGAGCAGCGCCGTCAGCGTGTCGCGCATCCCCTCGTCATCGTCCACGACGAGCACCGTTTTTCTGCGTTCGGCCATACGCGCCGCGAGTATAGTTGATCACGGTGCTTCCACCCCATCGCGCAGGCGTGCGCGAAGGGGGCCTCGGACTCCGGAGTCGACGTGCCAGCCTCCTATGACGTCGTGATCATTGGCGCGGGCACCGGCGGATATGTCGCCGCGATTCGCGCCGCGCAGCTGGGCAGGACAGTCGCGGTCGTCGAGAAGCAGAAATCGCTTGGCGGGACGTGTCTCATCTGGGGCTGCATTCCCACCAAAGCGCTCCTCGAGCATGCGCACGCGCTCAAGGTGATTCAGGCGGCGAAGGAATGGGGTGTGACGATTCCCCCCGGCGCGCCGTCGATCGACATGCGACAGGTCCACACGCGGAAGGACAAGGTGGTCGCCGGCCTCACCAGAGGCATCGAATTCCTGTTCAAGAAGAACAAGATCGACTGGATCAAGGGGACTGCGCGCCTTGTCGGCGGCGGCCGGGTCGACGTCGTCGATGGTCAGACGCAGACGATCCAGGCGGCCGACGTCGTCATTGCCACCGGTTCGACGCCGCGCGGAGTGCCCGGCATCGAGATCGACCGCAAGCGGATCATCACGAGCGACGAGGCGATCCATCTGCCCGAGGTGCCGCGCTCGCTCGTCATCCTCGGGAGCGGTGCGGTGGGCGTGGAGTTCGCATCGATCTACCGGCGCTTCGGCAGCGAGGTGACGATCGTCGAGCTGCTCCCGCGGCTCGTGCCGCTCGAGGACGAAGCCATTTCCGCGGAGCTCGAGAAGGCGTTCCGGAAACAGGGCATCAAGGTGCTGACGGGCACGCGCGTGAGCCGCGCGAGCGCCGCAGCCGACGGCGTCACGATCGACGCACGGACGCCCGACGGCAAGACGCAGTCTCTTTCAGCCGATATCCTCCTGGTGGCCACCGGACGGGCCCCGTTCACGAACGGGCTCGGCGCCGACGAGCGTGGCGTTCGAATGGAGAAGGGCTACATCACCGTAGATTCGCTGTACCGTACGTCGGTGCCGAACGTCGCCGCCATCGGCGACGTCATCACGGTGGACGGCGCTGCGCACCCGCAGCTCGCGCACGTATCGTCGGCGGAAGGGATTCTCGTCGCGGAGCGTCTGGCCGGACAGGACACGCGGCCGCTGAACTACGACCACGTACCGAACTGCACCTACTGCGACCCCGAAATCGGGAGCGTCGGCCTGACGGAGGCCGAGGCCCGCGCTCGAGGTTACGACGTGCGGGTCGGCTCGTGTCCCTACGGCGTGCTGGGTCGCGCGAAAATGGCCGGCGAGACGGAGGGGTTCGTCAAGATCGTGGCCGATGCGCGTTACGATGAGATCCTGGGTGTGCACATGATCGGTCCGCGATCCACCGAGCTCGTCGCCGAAGCCGTGCTGGCGCTCGGGCTCGAATGCACGGTCGAAGAGCTCATCAGGACCATCCACGCCCACCCCACCTTTTCGGAGGCGCTCGGCGAGGCGGCGCATGCGACGCACGGCGCCGCGATACATCTGTAAGGGCCTTGGGCCCTGGGCTTCAGGCTTTGGGCGCCTGAGGCCTGAGGCCTGAGGCCTGAGGCCTGACATGCCTACACCCGTCGTCATGCCCCAGATGGGGGAGTCGATCGCCGAAGGCACGATCGTCCGCTGGATGAAGAAGGTGGGCGATCCGGTCGAGCGTGACGAGCCGCTCTTCGAGATCACGACCGACAAGGTGGACGCCGAGATTCCGGCGCCGGCCGCCGGCGTGCTCGCGGAGATCAAGGTCAAGGAAGGCGAGACCGTTGCCGTCAACAGTGTCGTCGGCACGATCGCGCAGCCGGGAGAAGAGGCGGCCAAAGAGCCGCCGCGCGCGGAGCCGCCGAAGGCTGCGGCACCGCTGAAGGCTGCGCCGCCCAGACCCGTTGCGGTACCGGCACCGGCGCCCTCGCCCGCGTCGCGCGAGGAGCTCCGGCGCCAGAAGTCGTCACCGCTCGTCCGTCGCATCGCGCGCGAGAACAACGTCGACATCTCCGCGATCGCCGGCTCAGGCATCGGCGGCCGCGTCACCAAACACGACATCCTCGCGCATATCGGCCAGGCCCCAGGCCCCAGGCCTCAGGCCTCAGCGATCGCGCCACCTGCCTCCGGTGTCATGGATCGTGTTGCGAGGATGCCTGAAGCCCGCAGCCCGCAGCCCGAAGCCCGTGTGGAGATCCAGCCGCTCTCGCCGATGCGCAAGAAGATCGCCGAGCACATGGTGCTGAGCAGACGCACCTCCGCGCACGTGCATTCGGTGTTTCACGTCAACTTCTCGCACGTGGAGCGGCTCCGGCGGGAAAAGAAAGACGAGTACGCGCGGCTCGGCGCGCGGCTCACCTACATGGCGTTCATCGCCAAGGCCGTGATCGACGCCATCCGGCGGCATCCCGTCATCAATGCGTCGCTCGACGGCGACAACGTCGTCTACAAGAAGGACGTGAACGTCGGCATCGCGGTGGCGCTCGAGTCGGGGCTCATCGTGCCGGTCATCAGGAACGCGGACGAGAAGAACCTGCTCGGCCTTGCCCGGGCCATTGCCGACATTGCCGATCGCGCGCGCGCCAAGCAGCTCAAACCGGAGGAGGTCCACGGCGGCACCTTCACGATTACCAACCCCGGTCAGTTCGGTTCGCAATTCGGGCTGCCGATCATCAATCAGCCGCAGGTCGCCATCCTCGCGGTCGGCACGATCGAAAAGCGGCCGGTTGTCGTCGACGACGCGATCGCGATCCGGACGATGGCGTACCTGACGCTCGGCTACGACCATCGCCTCGTCGACGGCGCCATCGCCGATCAGTTCATGTCCGACGTCAAGACGCAGATCGAACAGTTCGATCCGAACCAGGTGTAGGGCAATGCGGCCGCTTGAAATTCGGCGCCTCGGCCTGGTCCCGTACCGCGAGGCGCTTGCGCTGCAGCAGACGCTCGTCGAGGAGCGACGGGCGGGCCAGGTACCGGATCTGCTGTTGCTGCTCGAGCACCCGCCGGTCATCACGCTCGGCGTGCGCGGCGACGGCGGCCGGTCGCACATCGTGGCGAGCAGCGGGCGGCTCGCGGAGCTGGGCGTCGACGTCTCAGAGACCGGACGCGGCGGCGATGTCACGTACCACGGACCTGGCCAGATCGTCGGCTATCCGATTCTCGACCTGCGTCCCGATCGCTGCGACGTGCACCGGTACGTCCGCGACGTCGAGGAGGTCATGATTCGCACCTGCGTCGACTACGGCGTCGAGGCGCGGCGCCTCGACGGTCTGACCGGGGCCTGGGTAGGAGACCAGAAGATCGGCGCGATCGGTGTCCGCATGTCGCGGTGGATCACGAGCCACGGCTTCGCCTTCAACGTCAACACCGATCTCGACCACTTCAATCTGATCGTCCCGTGCGGGATCGCGGATCGCGGCGTCACGTCGCTCGAGCGGCTGCTCGGCCGGCGGATTCCGCTCGACGAGGTCGAAGACGTCGTGGCGCACCATCTGTGCGCCGTATTCGAGCGGCAGCTCACGTCCGCGGCTGTACCCGCGTAACCACGGCGTCGGCGACTCCGCGTCCGGCGACGGCCGTCACCTCGATCCGGACGTGCTGCCACGTCACGGCGTCGCCGACCACTGCCGGACGCCCGAGGAGCAGCAGCACGAGGCCGCTGATCGTGGTGACCTTCGGATGCTCGAGTGTGACGCCGAGCGCGCTGCCTGCCTCCTGCAGACGCACGGTGCCGCGCGCGCGCACGCGATCCGCGGCTTCGCGCACGATCGCCGTCAGCCCGTAGCCCTCCTCGATGTCGCCGACGACTTCCTCGAACAGGTCCTCCATGGTCACGAGGCCGGCCGTGCCGCCGTGCTGGTCCATGACGACCCCCATCTGGGCGCGGTAGCGGCGCATCGTCGCGAGCACCTCGTCGAGCGGCATCGGGCCGGGCACGTACGGGAGCGGCCTGGCGTCGTGCGCGGTCACCGGTGCGTTGGCAATGAGATGCCGGAGCAGCTGCTTGATGTGTACGGTGCCGATGATGTTGTCGAGGCTGCCGATGTACACGGGGTAGCGCGTGTACACGTTGGTCCGCACGATCTCGCGGAGCCGCTCGGCGGGCGTGCCGACGGCGATGCCCGTCAGCAGCACCCGCGGCACCATCACCTCGCCGGCCGTCAGATCGCCGAACTCGAAGAGCTCGCGGAGGATCTGCCCCGCCTCCCCGCGCAGCAGGCCGCCCTCATGGCTCTCCTCGATGATGTATTCCAGCTCCTCGGACGTGTGATAACGCTCCGCGGCGACCGACTGCCGGCGAATGCCGAACGCCCGCAGCAGTCCGTTCCCGATCGTGTTGAGCGCGGCGATGACCGGCAGGAGCGCGGTCTGCAGTCCCAGAATGACCGGCGAGACGGCGAGCACCGCCGGGACGGCGCGTTGCAGCGCGAGCGCCTTCGGCACCATCTCACCCACGACGATGTGCAGGTAGGTGAGGAGGCCGACGGCCGCCACGCTGGCTGCCGCGTGGGCGGTGATCCAGCGCGTGGTCTCGAACGGCAGCCGCGCCGCGATCCACCCGGCCAGCACGTGCTCGCCGTACATCCCGAGGCCGAGGCTGGCGACGGAAATCCCCACCTGGGTGGTGGCGATGTAGCGGTCCTGACGCCGCGGATCCTCGAGCGTGCGTGCGACCAGGCGCGCGAATCGGTTCCCCTGCGACGCGAGGTGCTCGATCGCCGCACGCGGCGCGCCGACGATCGCGAACTCCGCGGTCACGAACAGACCGTTGGCGAGCACCAGCAGCAGGATGACGCCGATCGCGAAGGCAATCTCGATCACGCGTCGGCCTCCGGCGGCGTGGGTGAGAGCCGCCGCGCCAGCACCGAGTCGATCGCCCGTTCGGAGATGCGCTCGACCTCGAACTCGTAGTCGCCGACGATCGCGCGATCCCCTGGCGCGGGCAGCGCGCCGAGCGCGGCCGTCACCAGCCCGCCGACCGTGGTCGTGTCGGTCTCCCACGTCGTGTCGAGCAGCGCCGCCGCGTCGTCAACCGGCATCCGGCCGGGCAGCCGCACGCGGCCGTCCGGCAGCGTCTCGGCGACGGGCTCGCCCGCCTTGAACTCGTCGCCTACGTCTCCGAGAAGCTCCGAGAGCACGTCTTCGAGCGTCAGAAGGCCGGCCGTGCCGCCGAACTCGTCGACGACGAGCGCCTGCTGCGAACGGCGCTCCCGCAGCTGACGCAGGACGCGATCGACCGTCACGCTCTCGTGGACGCTCGCAATCGGCCGCAGCAGCGAGGCCAACGTTGCGTCGGGCGGGCCGCTCACGCGCCAGCGGACGAGATCCTTCGTGTGCAGCATGCCGATGACGTTGTCGATCGACCCGCGGTACACCGGCAGACGCGAGAAAGGACTCTCCTCGACGGTCGAGGTCGCCTGGTCGAGCGGCGTTTCGATGTCGAGTGCCGCAATCTGCCGCCGGGGCACCATCAACTGCTTGGCCTGGCGGAGGTTGAGGCGCAGCGCGCGCTGCAGCCGCCGGTGCTCGTCCGGCTCCAGCAGTCCACCGTCGCGGCTCTCGGCGATGAGAAGCTCGATCTCCTCAGGCGAGTGGATATGCCGGTGCGTGCGCGCCGGCGATCCGACGAGCCGCAGCAGGACGGCCCCCGCGCCGTTCAGCCACGTGATGAACGGCCGGTACACCCAGAGCGACGGCAGCATCGGGAGCAGGGTGTACAGCGCCGAGTACGTGGGGTACTGCAGCGCCAGCGACTTCGGCACGAGCTCCGCGAAGATGACCTGCGCGACCGTGAGCACGAGGAGCACCGTAGCCGCCGAAACCGACTGCGCGGCCAGCGTCTGGAGATCCCCCAGCTCCACGAAGAGCGGCGTCAACCAGACGGCAAAGGTCGCTTGTGCGTACGCGCCGAGCACGAGGCTCGACAGGGTGATGCCGATCTGGCAGGCGGCGATGTAGCGATCGAGCGCCGCCGGCGACTCGATGAGCGGCAGCAGCCATGCAGCCAGCGTGTCGCCCTCATCGGCCAGCTGCTGCACGCGGCTGCGCCGCACGCTGACCGCCGAGAATTCGGCGGCCACGTAAACGGCGTTGATCAGGATCAACGCCGCGGACGCGAGGATCGCGATGATCACCGGCCGGTGAACTCGGGGCGATCGTCGCGCGCGGCGAGGCGTGCCGCCAGCTCGAGGGCGAGCGTCGCCACGCGCGCCGTGCCGGTGGCATCGATGCGGTCCCAGTCGTCGCCAGGCCGGTGGTAGTCGTCGTGGAAGCCGGTGAAGAAGTGGAGCGCCGGCACGCGTCGATCGATGAAGTTCGAGTCGTCGCTGCGCCCGGCGCCGGGCCCCCCGGCCCGCGCGTCGAGGCCGGCCGCGTGGGCCGCCGCTTCGACGTCGGCACGCAGCGATGCCGGAGCATTGCTCAAACCGCCCACTTCGACCCGGCCGTTGGCGCGGCCGACCATGTCGAGGTTGATCATCGCCACCGTATCCGCCAGCGGCACGACCGGATGTTCGGCGTAGTGCGCCGAGCCGAGCAGGCCACGCTCCTCGCCCGCGAAGGCGACGAAGACCAGCGTGCGCGGGAAGCGCCGGCGGTCGACGGCCGCTGCCCGCGCAATCTCGACGAGCGCCGCGATGCCCGACGCATTGTCATCGGCGCCGTTGTGAATCTCGCCGACGCGCTCGGGGCTGCTCGAGAGCCGGCCGCCGAGGCCGACGTGGTCGTAGTGCCCGCCGAGCACGATCGCCTGCTCGTCTTTCGCGTCGCTGGCGCCCGGCAGCATGCCGATCACGTTCCGGACGGTGCGCCGCCTCACTGCCAGCCGCTGCGTGTAATCGATCGTCGTGCCCGGCAGCGCACGCGATCGCGGCATGAGGTCGCGTCCGATGGCCGCGGCCACCTCGTCGAGGCCGTGCGCCTGGAGGAGGGGCGCCATCTCGTCGCGCCGGGCGCGCAGCACCGGAATCCCGTGGTCTTCCGCGTCGGCCTCCACGGTGAACGTGCGGTAGTTCACGTCGTCTGAGCGATGCGACGGGTCCGACACGACGACGAGCGCACGTGCGCCGCGGCTTCGCGCCGCCATCGCCTTGTTGTACAAGGTCGTCTCCTGCAGCGGCCGTGCGCCGTTCAGACGGCTGTCGCTCTGCGATTCCTGCGGCTCGTGCGAGAAGATCAACACCGCCTTCCCGCCCACGTCGACGCCCTCATAGTCGTCATAGTTGTGCGACGGCGCCGAGATCCCGTAGCCGGCGAAGACGACCGGCACATTGTCGAGGACGACCGCGGTGTCGCTCGGGGACACGGAGAGGGGCAAGTACGACTGGCCAAGCGACAGTCGGACCGATCGGCCGCGCGTGTTGACGGAGAGCGCGTTGCCCTCGCCGACCGTCAATCCGGCGTTCAGCTCGAACGGCTGGAACCAGTCGCTCCCGCGAAGGCCGGGACCGAGCCCCGCTTCGCGGAACTGACGTGCAATGTACTCAGCGGCGCGCTCGAGGCCCTCGCTGCCATTGGCCCGGCCGCGCAGATCGTCGGCGGCCAGAAAGCGGATGTGGTCGAGCACCCGGTCCGGCACGACCGGTGGGGCGGCGAGCGCGACCGCCGCCACAAGGACGAGCAGACAGACCGACGCGAGACGCTGCCGCATGGCTGTCATCCTAACCTACGCACCGACTTGGGCACCGAGCGCCGTCAGGACCTGGACGCGCTCGCGCGTGGTGAGCTCGGGCACGCGCGTCGCGGCGATGCCGTGCGGTCCGACACGTGCCGGCAGGCAGCCGGGACGGCTGCGCACGCCGAACTCGCCGCCGAGTTGCGTCAGGACCGAGAGCGTTCGGCGCGACGCACAGAGGATTGCGGTGACGAGACGCGCCGCGGCAGCGCCGAGAGCATACGGTCCCGGCGGCCACAAACGGGTCACGCGCGCGTCGACGTCCCTGAGCTGAACGGGCGTGAGTACCTGCTGGAGGCTGTAGCCGCCGATGGACGCTTCGCTCCAGGGAATGACGAGGCCGGCCGGCGGCGTGCCGAGCACCGTGAGCAGTACCTCGCGCGGTGAGCAGTGTGCCACCATCGCCACAATCGCCGCGGCGGCAGATGCAAACGCCTCGGGCGACGATCCGATCAGCCGTGCGCGCTCGATGCCGAGCTCGGTGGCGGCGGCCGCCAGCAGCTCCGTCTGCAGCGCGCCGGCCAAGACGATCGGCGCGCGCCCGAAGTACGGCGCCAGCTGCCGGATGAGCGCCAGCCCTTCCTCGCCCCGCCATTCGCCGCCCGAACCAGCCAAGGGCTCCGCTGGCAACGTGAGACCCCTTGGCTGGTTGCCTGCCAGTATCTCTTTGGCGCGCTCCGCGCGCCCGAACCGGTCGGCGATGACGCAGACGTCGCAGCCGGCGGCGCGCGTGACGTCATCCGTCCCATCGAGTCGCACGTGCGACCGGACGATCGCGCCGGCCTGGCGCAGATCGAGCGCCTTGCCGGCGGCGGCGGCGCCATTCGGATCGATGAGCAGCAGCCGTCCGATGCAATCGGAGCTGGCGAGCGCCTGTGCGGTCGAGCCGCCGATCTCGCCCGCGCCGACGATTGCAACGGTGGTCATGAGTAGGCAGTAGGCAGTTGGCAGTTGGCGGTGAGCAGTTGACGACCTGGCGGCACGAAGAAACTTTGCCGTCACTGCCGACCGCCTACTGCCTACTGCCTACTAGGTATTGTATAAAGGCGAACGTGACGCTCACGGGCAAAGTCGCCGTCGTGACGGGCGGATCGCGCGGAATTGGGCTGTCGATCGCGCGAGCGCTGCTCGCACGCGGTGCGCGAGTCGCGATCACGGCGACCTCCGAGGCGCGGCTTCGCGCAGCGGCCGATGATCTCGCCGGCGTGGGTGAGGCGGGCGCCGTCCTTCCAATCCAGTCGGATGTCAGGCACCATGCCGAGGTCGAGCAGGCGATCGAAGGTGCCGCGGGGCACTTCGGCGGCCTGGACATTCTCGTCAACAACGCCGGCGTCGGGCTGTTTCGCACCGTGGCCGACATGTCCGTCGACGAGTGGCGTCGGATCATCGATACGAATCTGAGCGGCGTCTTCTACGGCTGCCGCGCCGCCCTGCCGCACCTGCGCGCGCGCGGCGGCGGCTGGATCATCAACATCAGCAGCCTTGCCAGCAAGAATCCGTTTCCCGAGGCGGCCGCGTACTGCGCGTCGAAGGCGGCGCTCAACGCCTTCAGCGAGGCGCTGATGCAGGAGGTGCGCTACGACGGCATCCGCGTCGCCCATGTGATGCCGGGGTCGGTCCGCACCGACTTCGCCGCACGGCGGCCGGGCAGCGACGACTGGCGTCTGTCGCCCGACGACGTGGCGCAGGTGGTGGTCGATCTGATCGCGCACCCGCCGCGGAGCCTCCCGAGCGCAGTGGAGATACGGCCCTCGCAGCCACCGAGAAAGGGATGACGCAGCCGCTCGGCGTCGTCGCCCACTACAACCTGCTCGAGCGGCTCGACCCGGCGGGGCCGGGCGAGCTGTATCGGGCGCGCGATACGCGGCTGGGGCGGACGGTCAGTCTGCGCCTGCTGCCGTCGGAATTTGCACGCGATGCCGAGACGCGGGGAGCGCTGCTCGAGCGCGTGCGGTCGCTGGCCGCACTCTCGCACCCCAACATCATTGCGCTCTTCGATGCCGGCGAGGACGACGGGCGCCTGTATCTGGTCTACGAGTTCCTGAAGGGACAGTCGCTCCGCGCCGAGATGGCGGGCCGCCCGATGAACGTGCGGCGCGCGGTCGAGCTGGCGGTGCAGATGGCCGACGCGATCGCCGACGCGCACGCGGCCGGATTCATCCACGGCGGCCTGAGCCCCGACTCGATCGCGGTCACCGCGCGCGGCCACGTGAAGATCCCCGCGTTCGAGCTGACGGCTCACGGCGGCTTCGATGTCGAAGGGGGCGCCGTCCGCCTGCGCGACTACGAATCGCCCGAAGAGGCGCGCGGACAGTACGCCGACGAACGCTCTGACATCTATTCCGTGGGCGCGCTGCTCTACGAGATGCTGACGACGCGACGGCCGCTGCACCGCGGCGCGGCGGCGCCAAGCGCGTCGAACCGACACGTGCCGCGGGAGCTGGACGACGTCGTGCTGAAAGCCGTGGCGCCGAATCCCGATTCCCGGTATCAGAGCGCCGCCACCCTTGCCGCGGAGCTGCGCACGGTCGCGGCCATTCTGGAGGTGCGCGGCGGCGCGGGCGACGAATTCGAGTACGACGAGGAGAGCGGCGCTCACCTGGGCCGCGCCGTCGTCCTGACGCTCGTTATTCTGATCGTTCTGGGGACGCTGGCCTGGCTGATGCTGACGTGAGAATCTCGCCGAGCCGATCGGAGAAGGCGGAGCGCGCCAGCACCTCGTCGATGCCGGCGGCGCGCGCGGCGGCGATCACGTCGGTCTGCACGTGTGACACGTAGCCGAGCGTCCTGATGCTTCGAAGCGCGGCATCGGCTTTGAGCGCAGCAATGAGGTCGAGCGGCCGCATCTTCGCGCTGTTGAGATCGAAGATGACGAGCGAGGGCTGCTTCTCGCGGATGCGCGGCAGCACCATGTCAGGATTGCGCTCGAAGAACACCGGCGCGCCGACGCCGCTGGCAGCGGTCTTGATCTTGATGGAAAAGATCAAGTCGTCGACCGCGCAGATCACCATACGCTCATTATGATCCTCGAGACCCGCGCTGTCGCGCCCTTTTACAAGAACGGCTTCGTCGTCGGCTGCGAGCGGACGCGCGAGGCCATCGTCATCGATCCGGGCGACGAGGCCCGCGAGCTCATCGCCATCGTCGATGCACAAGGCCTCCGCGTGCAGCACATCCTGCTGACGCACGCCCACGTCGATCACGTCACCGGAGTGAGAGCAGTGAAGGAGGCCTTCCAGGTTCCGGTGTATCTGCACCGCGACGACCTGCCGCTCTATGAACGCGCCACGCAGCAGGCACAGATGTTCGGATTCGCGATCGAACCGCCGCCGCCAGTCGACGCCTTCTACGACACGCAGCCGCTCCGGTTCGGCGACTATGAGGTGCGCGCCCATCACACACCGGGCCACTGCCCGGGCGGCGTGTGCCTGCAGATTGACGATCACCTCTTCGTGGGCGACACGCTCTTCGCGGGCTCGATCGGCCGCACCGACCTGCCCGGCGGCAGCTACGGCGTGCTGATGCGGTCGATCATCGAGGTGCTGTTTCCGCTCGGCGACGCATCGATCGTGCATCCCGGCCACGGTCCGGACACCACGATCGGCCGAGAGCGGACCACCAATCCGTTCGTACTGGAGTACTTCGCTCTCAAGGGGACGAAGACGATTAACCACGAAGGACACGAAGATCACGAAGATCACTAAGGCCAGGCATGCTCCTCGGTGAGGGGATTCTGAGTCTGGCCGCAGAAGAAGCAATCGTTCATCTGCTGTACCTGCCGCTCGGAGCGACGCCTTACGACGCCAGTGTGTTTACGAGCCTCACCGTCTCGGGCAAAGCCAGAAATTCATTCGGCCTGACCACCTTGACTGTCTGATACGCCCTCCGGTCGAAGTGCCCTGGAGCCGTACTCTTCAAGAATCGCAGGAGTGGCCCATGCTTCGATCAGTTCGCGGCGAGCCAGTTCGAAGATAAGCGCTGAGGCGTTGTTCTCGCCAGGAAACGTGGCAAGTTTCAGGATGCAGGTGTCAAGGACGACTCGTAGTCGGCGTCATGCAGGGCCACCAGCTCCACGCGGCCGACGCCGAGGCGGTCGCCAGGCGCCAGACGCGCCGTCTCGATCCGCCGGCCGTTGATGAACGTGCCGTTCGTGCTGTCGAGGTCCTTCACTTCCAGCTCGCCGGTCGGCAGCGCCGTGAGCCGGCAGTGGACGCGCGACACGAGCGGCGCATCGAGGATGAAATCGGCGCGGGCGGCCCGGCCCAGCGTGCGGACGCCACCGGGCAGCACGCGGAACGTCTTCTCGGGTGCGCTGTCATCGACGGTTCGGAGGATCCACATACGAGGCACATTTAGTATGCGGCAAGCAGCCGCGCGGCGCGCTCCACCTCGGCTTCCGAAGGGAGGAAGTACTCCTCGAGCGGCGGCGAGTACGGCACCGGCGTGTCGAGCGCGCCGAGCACGCGCACGGGCGCGTCGAGCGACTCGAATGCCTCTTCCTGGATGATGGCCGCGAGGCTCTCACCGATGCCACCCGTACGCGAGTCCTCGTGGACGATGAGCACCTTGCCGCAGTGGCGGGCCACGGTCAGGACCGCCTCACGGTCGAGCGGCGCGAGGGTGCGCAGATCGAGCACGCTGGCCTCGAGTCCGTCTGCCGCGAGCCGCTCGGCCACGCGCAGCGCCACGTGGACGTACGCGCCGTACGAGATGACGGCGAGGTCGTCGCCGCTTCTGCGGAGCGCGGCGACCCCGAGCGGCATCGGCGCCGGCGGCTCCGGCGGCAGCACCTGCCTGATCCGCGGGTCCCTGTAGAGCGCGATGTGCTCGTAGTAGAGCACCGGATCGGGATCGGCAATCGCGGCAGCCAGCAGCGCTCGCGCGTCAGAGGGCGTCGACGGCGTCACGATCTTCAACCCCGGCGTCCGATAGAACCACGGTTCCGTATTCTGGCTGTGATACGGCCCCGCGTGGCGAAGTCCGCCCCAGGGCATACGGACGACCATCGGCACCGAGCCGCCCCAGCGGTACCGGATCTTGGCGGCATTGTTGACGAGCTGATTGAAACCGGCGGCGACGAAGTCGTTGAACTGGATTTCGCCGATCGGCCGCAGACCCGCAAGCGCCGCGCCGACCGAGACGCCGAGGATGCCGTTCTCGGCGAGCGGCGCGTTCACCAGCCGGTCGCCAAACTCCTCCAGCAGCGGCCGCAGCATCAGGAACGCATTGCCGTAGCGGCCGCCGACGTCCTCGCCGTAGACGAACACCCGCGGGTCCGACTGGAGCGCGTCGCGGATGCCGATCATCACCGCGTCGAGCAACGTGCTGCCGCGCGCATCGTACGGCGGGCCGGCGTCGACCGGCGGAAGTGCGGGGGCCAGATCGATGCGCAGCCGCTCGGACGGGTCGAGGGGCTCTACCCGCACGCGCGGCGGCTCTGAGGCGAAGACGCCCACGGCCGCTGATTGCGGTTCGGACCAGGGCGCGTCGACGAGCGCGCGCGCTTCGGCCTCGACCATCGCTTCGGTCTCGGCCTTGGCGTGCTCAACGTCGGCCGCGGAGATGACGCCTTCGTCCTCCAGCCGTCGGGCGTAGGTGGCGATCGGATCCCTGATCTTCCAGAAGGCGTACTGATCGCGGTCGGCGTACGCCTGCGGCGCCAGATCGGGGTACGTCCAGGCGATCGTCGGTTCCTTGCCGAGGTAGAGCATGTCGTCGTGATGCGCGTGGCCGCACATGCGCATCGACACCAGCTCGATGAGCGCAGGGCCGCCGCCGGCGCGCGCGCGATCCGCCGCCCAGCTGAACGCGGCGGCGATCGCCTCGGGGTCGGTGCCGTCGATCGTGAACCCCGGAATCCCATAGCCGATCGCCTTGTCGGCGAAGACTCGAACGGCGGATTGCTCGGCAACCGGCGTCGAGAGCGCGGTCTGGTTGTTCTCGACGCAAAAAACAGCCGGGAGCCGCCGCGCCGCGCACAGGTTGATCGCCTCGTGCCACTCGCCGAGTGACGATCCGCCCTCGCCGATGAAGGAGACGGCGACGCGCCCTGTGCGCTGATGCGCGAACGCCATCGCCATACCCGCGATCGAGAGCGTGCTGATCGCGAGCGGTGCCGTCGCTGGCAGGATGCCCCACTCGAGGTCGCCGATATGGAAATCCTTGCCGTCCATCGGCGGCCCCTGCTTGCCGATCTGCGCGTTGAGCACCATCCGGACGGTCGCCGGCTCCGGGCGCATCGCGAGCGCGACGCCGAGGTCGCGGATGATCGGCCCCACGACGTCGCCTTGCCAGCCCCGCTCCGGGTCGCGCCAGGCCGGGCCGCGCCGGAGGCGCAACGCCGCCGCGTAGATCGCTTCCTGCCCGAGCGACCGGAAACCCTTCCCCTGAAACGGCACGTCGCGATAGCGCACGTCCGTGCCAAGGAACAACTGCTTGAGCCGGTTGTCGACCGCGCGGGTGAGGATCATCCCGCGCAGCAGCTCGACGCGCTCCTTGATGGTGAGCGATGCCGCAATTGCCTCGCGCGCGAGAAAGGCGTCGCACGCGTCGACGAGCTCGCGCAGGGCGTGGTCCAGGCGGCGCGGCGCGTCCACGCCTGGCGTCGTATCCGGGACGTCCGTGAGGTCGACCGGCTCGAGCGCGCGGTTCAGCTCTCGCCGAAAGACCACGCGAAAGGATTCGAGGCGCGGCGCATCGCGATCGGGGATGCGGTCGGCACCGCACGCCTCGAGCGCCTCGCGCACCGGAGCGAGCGCGAACGGAAACCGCTCGACGACGAACGCGGCCACACGGCCGCCGACGCCCGCCTGCGCGGGTGTCCGGACGCCGGAACGCATGCTGGGACCATGGTAACTCCCAACTTCCAACTCTACTCGACCGTCAGAACGCAGCTGCGCGTGCTCGAGGCGAAAGGGCACGTGCGGCACGAGGAAGAAGGGCTGCGGTACGTCCACCTGCCTGCAGTGCCCCGGCGCGCCGCACGCCGGTCCGCCGTGCGACACCTGGTGGACACATTCTTCGAAGGGTCGACGGAAAAGGCGGTGGCGGCGCTGCTCGGTGGAGAGGCGGCGCGCCTCTCGGAGGAAGAACTGGAGCGTATCGCGGCGCTCATCGAGAAGGCACGAAAGGAAGGCGGACGATGACCGCGCTCGTCGACCTCACGATCAAGGTCTCGGTCGTCGTCGGCTACGCCGATGAACATCTCGGTGACCTTCAAGCTGCCTGAGGCTGCAGCCGAGCCCTGACCGCCGTGGTCATCTCGGCCGTGGTCGCCCGGCCGCCCAGGTCGGGCGTCTTCACGCGCTCGTCGCCGATGACGCGCTCGATCGCCCGGAGAATGGCGTCGTGGGCGGCGCGCTCGCCGAGGTGATCCAGCATCATCGCGCCCGCCCAGATGGCGGCGATCGGATTGGCCACGCCCTGGCCGGCGATATCGGGCGCGGAGCCGTGGATCGGCTCGAACATCGACGGCGTGGTGCGGTCGGGATTGATGTTCCCGCTCGGCCCGACGCCGAGGCTGCCGGAGATCGCCGATCCGATGTCGGTCAGGATGTCGCCGAAGAGGTTGGAGGCAAGAATCACGTCGAGCGTCTGCGGGTGGGTGATCATACGGGCCGCGATCGCGTCGACGTGGTACTTGCGGCAGGTCACGTCGGGAAACTCCGCGGCCACCTCCGCGACCACCTCATCCCACATCACCATCGCGTGCTGCAGCGCGTTCGACTTGGTGGCGCTGGCGACGAGCTTCCGCGGGCGCGTCCGCGCCAGTGCGAACCCGTACCGCGCGATCCGCTCGATGCCGCGGCGCGTGAAGATCCCCGTCTGCTGGGCCAACTCGTCGGGCGTGCCCGAGTGCAGCCGGCCGCCGATGCCGCAGTACTCGCCCTCGGAGTTCTCGCGTACGCAGACCATGTCGATGTCGGCGGCCGTCCGTCCCGCAAGCGGTGACGTGATCCCCGGAAGCAGGCGCATCGGACGCAGGTTCACGTACTGGCGCAGCCGCTGCCGCAGCGGCAGGATCAGCTCGCGTGCCGTGACGTGGTCGGGCACGCGCGGATCGCCGATCGCGCCCAGATAGATCGCGTCGAACTTCATGAGCTGGTCGACGGCATCGGTGTCGAGCATGCGCCCTGTTCGCAGATAGAACTCCGACCCCCACGGGAACTCGGTGAACTCGCAGCGGAAGCCGTGCTGCACGGCGGCGGCCGTGATGATCTCGATACCCGCCGGGATCACTTCCTGGCCGATGCCGTCTCCGGCGATGACGGCAATGCGATACGTGTTCATCTGGATCTCAATGCTAGTGCAGATGCGCCGGGTCTGCGGCGGCGCGCTCATGACCGCCGCGAGACCCGGCCTACGTACATCGAGAGGGCGAACGCAGCCGCCGCAGCGACGATACCCGCAAGCGTCGGATCGAGCCACAGCGCCTCGCCGCTTCCCCAGAAACGGACGGCAAACAGCGTGGCGACGCCGGCGGCAATGGCGGCCAGTGCATCCACGGCGCGGGCCCGGGTGACGTAGAGCCCGCCGAGAATCGGCACGAAGAGCGTCACCACGAGGAGCGAGTAGAAGATCGTCAGCGCGCCAATCACCGTCTGCAGCACGATCGCCAGCAGCACGCCCAGCGCGCCACCCGCCACCGCCGTCAGGCGCGCCACGCGCAGCAGCTGCGCATCGCTCGCCTCGGGCGCCACGAACCGCTTGTAGACATCCTGCGACGCGGAGGTCGACAGCATGAAGAGGATCGCGTCGCACGTGTCGACCTCGGTCGAGAAGATCGCGGCCAGGGCGAGCGCGCCCAGCCAGGCGGGCAGCTGCTGGTGCAGCACGGTCGGCAGCACCGCGTTCGGATCGGCGATGCCCGGCAGCACCACGCGCGCCGCCATTCCCAGGAGCACGGGCGCGAACGCGAACAGCATCAGCGCGACGGCATTCAGGCCGATGCCGACGCGAACCGCGCGCTCGCTCGCCGCGCCCCACGACTTCTGGATGAGCCCGGGCGAGACGATGAACGCCGGCGCCAGGAGCACGAAAAGCGTCCAGCCCGAGCCCGGACCGGCCGAGTACATGACATCCCCGAACGACGGCGGGACGGCCGCGCCCGTGATGGCGTCGAACCCTCCGACGCGGCCGAGCCCGATCGGGAGCGCGAACGCGAAGCCGGTCATCATCACGGCAAGCTGCAGCACGTTCACGTGCGCGGATCCGAGCAGCCCGCCCGCCGTGAAGTAGATCGTCATGATGCCGCCGCCGACGAGCGCGCCCGCCCAGCGCGGAATGCCCGTGAGCACGTTGAGGATGGCGGCCCCCGCGATGAGCTGCCCGGCAAGCAGCGCGAGCGTGCCAAGGCCGACGAGCAGCGCCGCCGCCGAGCGGACCGCCGCACCGTACCGGAACTCCAGGTAATCGCCGGTCGTGTAGAAGTTGCGCTCGGCCGCGAGCTGCCAGAGCCGCGGCGCCACCCAGAACGCGAAGACGAGCGAGCCGAGGCCTGCCGATCCGACCCACCACCACGCGCTCAGACCGTCGCGGTAGGCGAGCCCGGCGGCGCCGACCGTCGATCCGGCGCCGATGTTCGCGGCGATCATCGTCGTGAAGATCAGGCCCGGGCCGAGGCGGCGGCCGGCCACGAAGAAATCGCCGCTCCCGCGAACGAGGCGCGCCGTCCAGATGCCGAGCGCGACGATCGCGATCGAATAGACGATGAGGAGGGCGAGGTGAATCGTCAGCGCGTCACTTGAAGCGGGCCGGCACCGTGCCGAGATCCCGCGCGGCGGGCAGCCCGCCGAGCGCCGTCGCCTGGACCGCCGCGCGCACGACCGCCTCGGCGAGCACGTCGGCGGCGAGCGCGCCGACGATGCTGGCGTCGGCCTGGCCCGACCAGCGCCCGGTGGCGAGCGCAAAGACAGTGTCGCCGTCGCCGATCGTGTGCACCGGGCTAATCGCTCGGGCCAGACCATCGTCGGCCATCAGCGCGACCCTGTTGACGTCGGTCTTGCTGAGGCGCGCGTTCGTCGCGACGACTGCGATCGTCGTGTTTTCCGCCGCACGCGGCGCGACGGCACGCAGCAGGCTGCCGTCACGCAGCAGCTTCCGCGCGTCCGCCAGAGCCTTGCCATCCGCCGTGCGCACGCCCGCGACGACCGCTCCGGTGGTCGGATCGATGACGTCACCGATAGCGTTGACAGCCACGAGCGCTCCGACGACGAGCCCGTTCGGCAGGCGGATGGCCGCTGATCCGACCCCGCCCTTCATCGAGCGCTCGCGCCCCGCGACCTTGCCGAGGGTCGCGCCGGCACCTGCGCCGACGTTTCCCTCGGCGACCGCGCCGTCGGTCGCCGTCGTTGCGGCGCGGTACCCGCAGTCGGCAGTTGGGCGAATCTTCGGATCGCCGCCAAACCACAGGTCGATCAGGATGGCCGATGGAACAATCGGAACGACGCCCGCGGTGCCGACATCCCAGCCGATCTTCCGCTCCTCGAGATACCGCACCACGCCCTGCGCGGCGTCGAGGCCGTAGGCGCTCCCGCCCGCCAGCACGATCGCGTTCACCTTGTCGACCATGTTCAACGGGTGAAGCAGGTCTGTTTCGCGCGTGCCCGGGGCCGAGCCGCGCTGGGAGATGCCGCCGGGAGCTCCCTCACCTTCGACGAGCACGACCGTACAGCCGGTCGGCCGCTCCCTCAGCGTGAAGTGCCCGATCCTCAGCCCCTCGACTTCGGTGAGCCCTTTCGTCCGCATGGTGGATTGTCCGGAGACCGCCGCTGCGAGCATCACGACGGCGACAGCCGCTGCCAGCATCGACTTCATGGACGTGGCCCTACTTTCTCACAGGTCCGCCTGAAGCCGGACCTCTCAATCAACACGCGCCCGGGGCGAGTCGCACATGAGATTGTCGATGAGCCGCGTTGTCCCCACCCACAGCGCGCACGCCGCCAGCACCGCGCCCTCGATGCGTTCGACAGGCTGCATCCCGTCCGGCTCGACCAGTTCCAGATACTCGACGCGCAGGCACTGGTCGCGCGGAATGGTCGCGATGGCAGCCTGTCGGACGCGTTCGGGATCGTCGGCACCTTCCGCGATCAGCCGCCGCGCTTCGCAGAGGGCGCGATACAGGGCCGGCGCGAGCTTCCGTTCCTCGGGGTCGAGCCGCTGGTTTCTCGAGCTCAAGGCAAGGCCGTCGCGCTCGCGTACGGTCGGCACCGGTTCGATCCGCACCGGCACGTTGAAGTCGCGCACGACGCGCCTGATGACGGCCAGCTGCTGCGCGTCCTTCTCGCCAAAGTACGCCCGGTCGGGCTGCACGATCTGAAACAGCTTCATCACGACCGTCGCCACCCCGTTGAAATGCCCGGGGCGGTATCGCCCGCACAGGTGGCTGGCAACACGGCCCACCTCGATCGTGCACGACAGCGGGGCCGGATACATCTCGGCGGCCGCGGGCGCAAACACCACGTCGACGCCGAGCGTGGCGCACATGTGCAGGTCGGCGGGGAGCGTCCGCGGATAGTGCTCGAGGTCGTCGGGGCGATCGAACTGCAGCGGATTGACGAAGATGCTCACGACCGTGCAGTCGCACTCGCGGCGGGCACGCTCGATGAGAGCTGCGTGCCCGGCATGCAGCGCGCCCATGGTCGGGACGAAGCCGACGTCCCCGCCCGCCCGTCGAGCGGCGGCCAGCCGTTCGCGCAGCGCGGCGACCGCCTCAATCACATCCATGGGACCGTCAGGTCATGCGTGCTGTCGCGGCTGGTGCCGCCGGCTTCGGGTAGCGGCCAGCCCGTACATCCTCGACGTACGCCTCCGTCGCCGTGACGATCGTGTCAGCCAAGTGGGCGTACTGACGGACGAACGGAGGCACGAACGCATCGAATAGGCCGAGCATGTCGGAACTGACGAGAATCTGCCCGTCGCAATCGGGCCCGGCGCCGATGCCGATGGTCGGGATCTCGAGCGCGGCGGTCACCGCGCGGGCGACCTCGGACGGGACGGCCTCGAGCACGACGGCGAACGCACCGGCCGCCTCGAGCGCGCGCGCATCTGCGAGGAGCGCATCTGCGTCCTCCCGGCGGGTCGCCTGGCGGAGGAATCCTCCGACCTGGTGCACCGACTGCGGCTGCAGTCCCAGATGGCCCATGACCGGGATGCCGACCTCGACGAGGCGCGTGACGACGTCCACAACCGGACGCCCGCCTTCGAGCTTGACCGCGGCGGCGCCGCCTTCCTGCAGGAGCCGGCCCGCGTTCCGCACCGCATCGGCTGCACTGACCTGGTAGGTCAGAAACGGCATGTCCGCCACGACGAGCGCGCGCTCGGCGCCGCGCGACACGGCGCGGGTGTGATGCAGGATGTCGTCCAGCGTCACGCGGACGGTGTTTTCGTAGCCGAGGACCACCATGCCGACCGAGTCGCCGACGAGCAGCGCGTCCACGCCGGCCCGGTCCAGCAGACGTGCCATCGTCGCGTCGTACGCCGTGAGCATCGCGATCTTCTCGCCGCGCTGCTTCCGGGCTTTCAGGTCGGGAACTCGAACCGGCTTGTGCTGCATCGGGTGCTCTGGATGGACGGTCGCAAGAAGAAATCAGCGGCCGCCGCCGAACGTCTTCGCGAGCCACTCGCGAATGGCGTTGGTCACGTCCGCACCGAGGTTGCGGTCCTTGAGCGAAGCGTACTCGCTCACCTCGCCGGTCACGGCCGGCACCAGCAGATGATTCACGCCGCGCACCGTGACGACGGCGACGGAACGCGATCGGCGTTCCTTGCGCGCCAGGTCGCCCAGCCGATCCACGTGCAGGACGGGCACCTCGTCGTCG
This sequence comes from Acidobacteriota bacterium, assembly GCA_016184455.1. Lineage (GTDB taxonomy): Bacteria > Acidobacteriota > Vicinamibacteria > Vicinamibacterales > UBA2999 > MELF01. The sequence goes on along the minus strand of JACPCS010000113.1, from coordinate 26,306 downwards.
AGCTCGCCGTGAACGAACAGCATCGGCGCCCGGACGTCCTCGATCACGCGCGCGGGATTGAAGGCGAGAAAGCTCTGGAACCAGGGCGTATCGGCCTGCTGGCGGAACTCGGGCGGAATGTTCTCCCACCCCTTGCCCGTCATCACGGCCGAGTTGATCTGCTTCTGCAGCTCGATGCGTGCGACGCGGTCGGCGGGCGCCAGGTCGAGCCGATCGAGCGCGTGTCGCTGCTGCTCGAGGTTGCGCTCGGCGCCCGTCGTTGACGGCGCGGCGATCGCCACCACGCCCGCAATGCGCCGCTCGCGCGAGGCCGCCAGCAGCGCCGCCCACGCGCCTTCGTTGTGCCCGACGAGCGCGATGCGATCGCGATCGACGTCGCGCCGGTTCGACAGCCAGCGCACGATCGCCAGTGCGTCCTCGGCCTGATCGCCGAGCGTTGCCGATTCGGCCCGGCCGCCGCTCTGGCCGTAGCCGCGCTTGTCGAATCGCACGGCCAGGTAGCCGGCGTCGGCGAACGCGCCCGCGAGCTGACCCAGAATCGGCACGCCGGCCACCAGCCCATCGCGCTCGTTGGCGGAGGCGCCCGCGAGCAGCACCACCGCGGCCAGCCGCGTCGATGGCGCGGTCGATGGGGCAGTCGTGGCGCCCCCTGTGGCGGGCCAGGTGAGCGTCGCACCGAGATTGAACCCGAGCGACGGAACGGTCGCCGATTCGTCGGCCGGGTTGGAGAAGACGACCGTGCGCGACGTTGAGGCGGCGATGTCGTCGCGCATCACGTCGATCCGCTGCGCAGGAATGCTCACGCGGAGCAGCGACCCGGCTTCGTCCGCGTACACGTGCACCATCGTCGCCCCGCGCGGCGCCGCATAGGCGAGCGCGTATCGGCGGACGTTGAGCGTCGAGGTGCCAATCTGCACCAGCTCGGCGCCGGTGGCCAGCAGGCGCATCGACCCCTGCGCGCCGAAGCCGACGAAGACCGGCAGGTCCTGCGGCGCGGCGCCTGCCGCAAGCCGTCTCGTCAAGCCTTCGTAGGCGCCGAAGAACACGTTCGGGAGCACGACCGCGCGCGCGGGCACCATTTCGGTGTGCGCCACCTTCTGCCCACCATCGACGCCCTTGGTCGCCGCCGTGCCGTCGCCGAACGACGTGTAGAGCAGCGTGTCGCCACCGTTCACCGTCGCTTCGAGCTCGTAGACCTGTGGCGTCCAGTCGGGTCGATAGCGCACCTCGGCGCGATTGATGACGATGTCCTGCGTGCCGCTCAGGCGGCCCTTGCCGATGATGTCGATGCCTTCGGAGGTCGAGAGGACGGTGACTTCTTCGCGGCCGGCCACGGCGCCGCTCACGAAGACGGTGTACGCGCGGGTCGTCGAGGCAGGCGCCTGCTGCCCTTCGACTTCGCTCAGGGCACCCCGAGCGACAGTCGAGGGCTGAGCGGCAGCAGCCGGCGGCGCCGCCAGAAGCAGCCAAATCGCCCAGGTACAATAGCGATCGGGCATTGATCGAATCATATCGCGCTCTCAGGGACGGCGCCGCGATTGGCGCCATTGCCCCCCGACGCGTCATCGCCGTCGGCGGCGCGGACCGGGCGAGCTTCCTCCACGGCCTGCTGACCAACGACGTGCAGTCGCTCACGTCCGAGAGCGGCTGCTATGCCGCGTGGCTCACGCCGCAGGGCCGCATGATCACCGATTTGCACGTCTTCGAAGACGGCAAGCGGATCCTGCTCGATGTGCCGGCCGAGCTGGCGGCGGCGCTGCTGCAGCGGCTCGATCAGAACGTGTTCACCGAGGACGTGCAGCTCACCGATCTGTCGCGCCGCCTCGCCGCCGTCTGGATCCACGGGCCGTCGGGCGCCGCGGTCCTCGAGCGCGTGCTTGGCGGCGCGTCAGGGCTGGGCGAGTGGCCCGACTATCGACATGCGGCGATGTCGTTCGCCGGCGCCGATGCCAGGGTCGCGCGCGTCGATCAGCTCGGGGTGACGGGCTTCTGCGTCTACGTCGACGCCGAGCGTGAGGCAGACTTGCGCGCGGCGCTGACAGCGGCGGGTGGGGTGCCGGCGGATCCCGAGGCCATCGAGGCGGCTCGCATCGAAGCCGGGTATCCCGTGTTCGGCTTCGACATGACGGCCGACACGATCCCGCTCGAGGCGGGCATCGAGGATCGCGCCATCTCGTTCACCAAAGGGTGCTACGTGGGCCAGGAAGTGATCGTTCGCGTGCTGCACCGCGGGCACGGGCGCGTCGCCCGCCGGCTGGTCGGCCTGCGCCTCGACGGCAGCGCCTCGCGCGGGGCGCGAGTGCTCGCCGATGGCCGCGAGATCGGCGTGGTGACGAGCGCGGCATCGTCCCCCAGCCTCGGGCCGATCGCGATGGGCTACGTTCATCGCGACTTTACGCCGTCCGGGACACATGTCATGGTGGAGGCCGCGGGCGGGACGATCGGCGCCGTCGTCAGCGATCGTCCGATCGCACGAGACGATCGATGAGCTCCGCGTCAGCGGGTGGAAAGCCGAGCGACGGCAGTTCGGCGCGCGGGACCCATTGCATCTCCTGGCCGAGGAGCGGCCGCGGCTCGCCGATCAGGCGGCAGCGATAGAAGTACAGCGCCACGGTGACGTCCGGATAGGCGTGCGTCGTCTCGTAGACGAGCTCGCCGACCGCCGCATCGACGCCGAGCTCTTCGCCGAGCTCGCGCCTGAGCGCCGCGTCGTGGCTTTCGTCCGGGTCGATCTTGCCGCCGGGAAACTCCCACATGCCGGCCAGGTGCACGCCCGGCTGCCGCCGGGTGACGAGGAAGCGATGGCCGTCCTCGATGACGGCGGCAACCACGACGATCACGACCCGCCGACTGGCGTCTCGAGCACGGCGCGGATGCGCTCGGCGAGCTGTGCCGGCGTGAACGGCTTCTGGAGCAGCGGCGCGCCCCGCAGCAGGCTGCCGTGTGCGGCGAGCGCGTCGTTCGTGTAACCGGACATGCAGAGCACGCGCATGGCGGGATTATCCTGCAGAAGGCGAGAGGCCAGCTCGGGTCCGCTCATCTGCGGCATGACGACGTCGGTGAGCAGCAGCTGCGGCACAGCTTCTTCATCGGGCAGACGAGGCACTTCGGATTCCGCGGCACGCACACGAGCGCGCCGAGATCCATCAGCGCCTGGTTGAAGTCGAAGACCCGCTTGCGCGGAACCAGGGCTTCGGAGACGGCCCAGAGGTGCCGGCGCATGGCATGTGCCTTCGCGTCGCCGCGGCCCACGAATACGCGGAAGAGCACGCGCGCGACGTTCGTGTCGAGAATCGCGGCCCGCTGGCCGAACGCGAAGCTGCGGATCGCGCCCGCCGTGTACGCGCCGATGCCTTTGAACGAGAGCAGCGTCTCGGCGTCGGACGGCAGCTCGCCGCCGTAGCGCGCAACCGCCTCGCGCGCGATCTCGTGCAGCCGCCGCGGCCGGATGTTGTAGCCGAGCGGGCGCCACGTGCGCGCGACCTCGTGCTCCGGCGCCGCGGCGAGCGCGTCGAGCGAGGGGTACTTGTCGAGCCACTCGTGGTACTTGGGCAGGACGCGATCGACCTGCGTCTGCTGCAGCATGATCTCGGAGACGAGGATGTGGTACGGGTCGGAGGTCTGCCGCCACGGCAAATCGCGGCCGTGGATGGTGTACCAGGCAAGGAGCGCGCGGCGGAAGCGCCGCCGGGCCGCCGGTCCCGGCGGAGAAGGTGCTGACATCCGCACCTATAATTCCATGCGTGCCCCTCGACTAGCACCCCAACGCGCGAAATTCGCGCGTTGGGGGCCCCGCTCTATGGGCGAGGGGCATCCTGAGGCTCTCGAAGGATGCGGATCTACACCAAGACCGGCGACCGCGGTGAGACGTCGCTCTTCGACAACACCCGCGTGTCGAAGGCCGACCCGCGCGTGGACGCGTACGGCGAGGTGGATGAGCTCAACGCGTGCCTCGGCGCGGTGAGGGCCGCCGGCGTCGGGCCGGATATCTCGGCTGCGCTCGAAGGCATTCAGAAGGAGCTGTTCGCGCTCGGCGCACGGCTGGCCGATCCCTCATCGCGGATCGCGGGGCGGGTGACGAAGGCCGCGATCACCGACGCTGACGTCGAGTGGCTCGAGCAGGTGATCGACGATCTCGAGGGGGGGCTGCCGCCGCTCGGGAAGTTCATTCTGCCCGGCGGATCGCCGGCCGGGGCGCTGCTCCACCTGGCACGCACCGTCTGCCGGCGTGCGGAGCGCCGCGTCGTCGGGCTCGGCCCCGATGCGGTGGAGCCGATTCTCGTCGTGTACCTCAACCGCCTGTCCGACCTGCTGTTCGTCATGGCGCGCGCCGTCAATCGCCGCGCAGGAGTGCCCGAGATCGAGTGGTAGCCGCATGACGTCGGTCATCGTCCACTACCAGGAGATCGCACTCAAAGGGAAGAACCGGCCGTGGTTTCTCGGCCGGCTCGTGCGTAACCTGCGGCGGGCGCTGGCGGATCTCGACGTGCGCGCCGTCAGGCCGCTGATGGGACGCATCGAGGTGGTGCTCGGGCCCGAGGCGACGCGCGAGCAGGTGGGAGAGCGGATCCGGCGGACGTTCGGCATCGCCAATTTCTCGTACGCCGCCCGGACGCCGCTCGATCTCGACGCGCTGACGGCCGCCATCCTGCGGGATCTCGAAGGGCGGACGTGCCGCAGCTTCCGCGTCACCGTGCGCCGCGCCGACAAGCGCTTTCCGCTGACCTCACCGCAGGTGGAGCGGGAAGTCGGCGGACGGATCAAGATCGCGCGGGGGTGGACAGTCGACCTGGAGCACGCCGAGCTCGTCGTCCACATCGAGCTGCTCGCCGACGAGGCGTTCTACTCTTTTGGCAAGGAGCGCGGGCCCGGCGGACTGCCGACCGGAACCGCCGGCCGCGTCGTCTGCCTGCTCTCGGGCGGTATCGATTCGCCGGTCGCCGCGCACCGCATGATGAAGCGGGGCTGTCTCGCCACGTTCGTGCACTTCCACAGCTACCCGATCCTGTCGCGCGCCTCGCAGGAGAAGGCGCGCGAGCTCGTGGCGCTGCTGACGCGGTGGCAGCAGCGGTCGCGGCTCTATCTGGTGGCGTTTGGCGACATTCAGCAGCAGGTCGTCCTTGCCGTGCCGGGGCCGATGCGCGTCGTGGTCTACCGGCGGCTGATGCTGCGCATCGCCGAGCGGATCGCCCGGCGCGCCGGCGCGCAGGCGCTCGTCACCGGAGAGGTCGTCGGCCAGGTAGCCTCACAGACGCTGGAGAACCTCGCCGTGATCGGCGGCGTGGCGTCGCTGCCGGTCTTCCGGCCGCTCATCGGTATGGACAAGGATGAGATTACCGCGGAGGCGACGCGGATCGGCACGTATCCCGTTTCGATCGTTCCGGATCAGGACTGCTGCACGCTGTTCACGCCGCGTCATCCCCTGACGCGGGCGAAGCCGGCGCAGATCGAAGCGGCCGAGTCGACGCTGCCGGTGGAGGCGATCGTCGAAGGCGCCGCGCGCGAGGCGGTAGTGGAAGACTTCGAATTCCCGGTGATAGGATCGAAGGTCGTTCGCGGTACGTAGTGTCCGGCTTCACCCCTCGACTGGCGCTCGGGGTGCCCTGAGCGAAGTCGAAGGGCAGCCGGCCCCAGGAGGTGATTATGGCAGCCGTCACCGAGATCGATCGCAGCGCATCCGGCCTTGTCCGCATCGAAGCTATCCTCGCTGAAGACGCCAGCCTCCTCCGCCACGAATGCCACACGATCTCGAAGGACAGTCTGCACCTGCCCGGCCCCGATTTCGTCGACCGCGTGTTGGCGCTTTCGGATCGGCCGCCGCGCGTGCTCGCGAGCCTGCACCGCCTCTTCAGCTCCGGCCGGCTCGCCGGCACCGGGTATGTCTCGATCCTCCCGGTCGATCAGGGCATCGAGCACTCCGCAGGGGCGTCGTTTGCGCCGAACCCCGCCTACTTCGACCCTGAAAACATCGTCACGCTCGCGGTCGAGGGCGGCTGCAACGCGGTTGCGTCGACGCTCGGCGTGCTGGGGGCCGCCGCGCGCCGCTACGCCCACAAGATTCCGTTCATCCTCAAGGTCAACCACAACGAGTTCATCTCCTACCCGAACTCGTACGACCAGATCCGGTTCGCGAACGTGAAGCAGGCGTTCGACATGGGGGCCGCGGGCGTCGGCGCGACGATCTACTTCGGCTCGGCGGAATCGAAGCGCCAGTTGCAGGAGATCACGGAGATGTTCCAGCAGGCGCACGAGCTCGGCATGTTCACCGTGCTCTGGTGCTACCTGCGCAACTCGGCGTTCAAGACGAAGGAGGCGGATTACCACCTCGCCGCCGACCTGACGGGGCAGGCCAACCACCTCGGCGTCACGATCGAGGCGGACATCATCAAGCAGAAGCTGCCCGAGACGAATCGCAGCGGGTACGATGCGCTCAACTTCGGCAAGACGCACAAGAAGGTCTATTCGGACCTCAGCTCCGAGAACCCGATCGACATGACCCGCTACCAGGTGGCCAACTGCTTCATGGGGCGGTCCGGGCTCATCAACTCGGGCGGTGCGTCGGCGGGGGAGAGCGACATGAAGGAGGCGGTCAAGACCGCCGTCATCAACAAGCGCGCCGGAGGCATGGGGCTCATCTCGGGCCGCAAGGCGTTCCAGCGGCCCCTCGAGGAAGGCGTCGCGCTCCTCAACGCCATCCAGGACGTCTATCTCACCCAAGAGGTCACGATAGCCTGAGAAATTCCCGCAGCGCCTCCTGCGTGCTGCGGAACGCCAGCTCCTCCCACGGAATCGCGCCCGGCTCGAACAGCCGCACGTCGAGCCCTTCGTCGTCACACGCGAGACATCCGCCGATCGCCGTTGCCGCATAGACGACGATCACCGGGATGCGTCCCGCATACGAGTAGATGTTGACCAGCCGATCGATCCGGACCTCGAGGCCGGTTTCCTCGCGCGCCTCCCGGACCGCCGCCGCGCGAATCTCCTCGCCGCGGTCGACGTAGCCGCCCGGAAAAACCCACTTGCCGTATCCAGGATCGATCGCGCGCTTGACGAGGACGATCTGCCCGCCGTCGACGCGGATGATCGTGCCGACGGCGAGCTTCGGGTCGAGATAGAAGACGAAGCCGCACGCCGTGCAGACGAGCCGCGGCGGCTCGCCGTTCTTCAGCAGCCGAGACTCGAGCGCGGCGCCGCAGACGGGACAGAAGCGGAACTCCGACACGGGAGCCTATAATTTTCGATCATGTCGATTCTGAAAGTCGCGCGCTTGGGGCACCCGGTGCTCCGGCAGCGCGGCCGACCCCTCGAGAAGTCCGAGCTCCTCTCGCCGCCCGTCCAGAAGCTCATCGACGACCTGATCGAGACGATGCACGAGTACACCGGCGTGGGCCTCGCGGCGCCGCAGGTGCATCAGAGCCTGCGGCTGTTCGTCGCGCTGCTCGAGCACGAGCCCGACTCGTCCACGGCCGCAACGGTCGTCGTCAACCCCGAGATCGTGCCGAACACCAGCACGAAGGAAGAAGGGTGGGAGGGCTGCCTGAGCATTCCCGATATCCGCGGGCTCGTGCCGCGGCCCACCGACGTCACGATGCACGCGCTCGATCGCCACGGACGGGCCGTCGAGCTGCGGCTGCGCGATTTTCCCGCACGCGTCGCGCAGCACGAAGCGGATCATCTCGACGGCATTCTCTTCTTCGATCGGATGACGTCGATGCAGTCGCTCACCTACCTGGAGGAGTACTCGCGGTTCCACTCGAAGGACCGCGACTGACGCATCCCTTCCTGGCTTCCTCGAACCCCTCGAACAGGCGGCCGGCGGCGGCGCCTGCGAGCGTCTCGATCCCGTGCGGCTGGCCTTTCTCGACGGTGTAGCGGGCGAGCGTCCCTCTCGAGCGGAGGAATTCTGCTTCGCGCTGCATCTCGCCGTGCCACATGTAATGGTCGAACTCGCCGACGTACATGAACACGCACAGGTTCGAGATGGCCTGCAGCTTCGCCGGATTCGGCCGCCACATGTATCCGGGGAATGCGGTCACGGAGAGGAAATACTGCGGATAGGCGGCCGCGACGTGAAGCGCGGCGATGCCGCCGTTCGACGGACCGGCGATGTGGAATTTGCCATCCTGGACCCTGTAGTCGGCCAGCACCATCTTCAGGAAGTCGGGAATCACCCGCTCGCCGCCGTCGAAGAACAGCTGCCCGTCCGGCGCGGCCGGTGCCACCACGATGTAGCCTCGCTGTTCCGCTTCGGCGCGGAAGTTGCGCGTGAGCGTCCGGTCGACGGTGTTCATCGTCTGCGGACCGCCGCCGAGCGCGAGGATCGCCGGATACGCCCTGCCTGCGTCGTATCCGTGTGGCAGCACGACCTTGTAGTGAACCGTCGTGCCCGCCACGTGCTTCGTCAGCTCCAGCAGGTCGGCCGAGGCGGCCTGCGGGATCCCAAGGCATGCTGCGGCCGCAAGCGCCGCCGGCGCGAACGAGACGAACCGCGTCATCGACATCTTCTTCTCCTTCTACGCCTGGGCCGAGATCGCAGACCGCACGGCGGCGACGAGCTGCGCGGTCGTGAACGGCTTTGACAGCAGGTTCACCGACGAATCAATCGTGCCGTCGGGCATCACGAGGCTCGAGGGGTAGCCGGACATGAACAGCACCTGCAGGCCGGGCCGCGCCTGGCGCAGGTGCACGGCCAGCTCGCGGCCGTTCATCCGCGGCATGACGACGTCGGTGAGCAGCAGCGCAATCGACGCGTCGCTGCGGCCGCGGGCGAGCGCCTCCAGCGGCGTCGCCGCTTCGATGACGCGGAACCCGTGTCGCTCGAGCGCGATGCGGGCGAACCGCCTCACGGTCTCTTCGTCTTCGACGAGGAGAATGGCGCCCACCCGCGACGGTTCCACGGCGGACGTGACGGCGGGTGCCTGCTCGACCGGCGGTTCGAGGATCGCCGGGAAGTACACGTCGAACGAGGTGCCGCGTCCCACTGCGCTCTCGATCGCGATGGCGCCGTCGAGCTGCCTGACGATCCCGTACACCGCCGACAGGCCGAGACCGGTGCCCTGCCCCTGGGGTTTGGTGGTGAAGAACGGGTCGAACGCGTGCTCCCGTACGTGCGGCGGCATGCCGATGCCTGAATCGCGCACCCGCAGCAGCGCGTACCGCCCCGGCGGCACCGCCGCGCGCAGACCCGGCGCGACCGTCACGTCGGCGGTCTCCAGCGTGAGCGTGCCGCCGTCGGGCATCGCGTCGCGAGCGTTCAGCGCGAGATTCATGATGACCTGCTCGAGCTCGCCGGCGTCTGCCGACACGGCCGGCAGGCTGGGCGCCGCCCGCACATCCATCCGGACGCGCGCGCCGAGTACGCGCTCGAGCGTTGGCCGCACGGCGCTCACCACGGCATTGAGGTCGACGTTGCTCGTCCGCAGCACCTGCCGGCGGCCGAACGCGAGGAGACGCCGCACCAGATCGGTGGAGCGCTCGGCCGCGCGGCGGACTTCGGTCAGGTGCTGGGCAATCGATGGCTCGTGATCAGCGCGATCGGCGATCAGCTCCACGTAACCGAGAATCGCCGTCAGGTTGTTGTTGAAGTCGTGCGCAATCCCGGCTGCGAGCCGCCCCAGCGCTTCCAGCCGCTGTGCGTTGGCCAGCTCCGCCTCGAGCCGCAGGCGCTCGGTGATGTCGACCATGCAGCCGGTGGCGCCGGTCACGTCGTCCCGCTCGCTCCGGAGCGGGACGGACCACGTCTCGAACGTCCGCTCCTGCGCGGCCACTTTCCGGTTGACGCTTTCGCCCGCCAGCGCACGCGCGACGGCGTCGTGCAGCAGTCGAAACGGCGGCGCGTCGAGCTGATCGAACGTGCGGCCGATCGCGTCCTCCGCCGTGAGCCCGAGCGGCTGGAGGCCGAGCCCGGCGCAGAAGGTGAGGGCGCCGGCCGGGTCCGCCGTCCAGACGATCACCGGGACGTTCGACCAGACGACCCGCTGGCGCTGATCGGCCGTACGCAGCTCGTCTTCGAGGCGCTTGCGCTCGGTCATGTCGCGCGAGACGCCGAGCACCGCGGTCACCACTCCTTCGGCGGTGCGCAGCGGGGTGAGCCACGTGCTCAGCCACACCTCCCGCTCGCCGTACATGGTCCGGCCTTCCGCGTAGAGCGGGTGGCCGCTGGCAAAGACCTTCGCGAGATTCTGGCCCTGGCGCGCCGCGACGTCGGGCGGGAACAGCTCGGTGCGCCGGCGGCCGATCAGCCGCTCGGGGACCGCGCCGAGCTGCCGGGCCGCCGCGGGATTGACGTATTCGACGCGGTCGTCGCGGTCGATGACGAAGATGTGGTCTTCGGCCGTGTCGGCGAGAACCTGGTACGGAGACGCGTCGGCCACGCCACCTACTTGGCGCGGGTGGTGATGCCCGGCGCGAGCGTGCGGACCTTGAACACGGCGCCCGCGCCGACGATGTAGAGCGTACGCCGGTCGGGGCCGGCAAACGCCACGTTCTGCGGCTTGCGCAGGCGGAAGATCTCCCCGCCCCACACGACCGGCAGCACGCCGAGAAGCTCGCCGCGCGGGCTGAAGATCTCGACGCCGACATTCGTGGGCACGTAGAGGCGGCCGTCGTTGTCGATGGCGATGCCGTCGGCACCGTTGTCCTCGGCGATGAGCGGATCCTTGTGGCCGGCGATCCTGACGCTCTTGTACTTCGCGAAGTTGCGGCGGTTGCGCAGCGTGCCGTCCGCGGTCACGTCGTACGCGAGCAGATATTCACCATCCTTGTCGTTCGCGTACAGGGTCTTTTCGTCCGGGCTCAGGATGACGCCGTTCGGGTTCGGAATGTCGTCGATGACCCGCGTCACACGCCCGCCGGCCGCGGCCAGATAGTAGACTCCGTCGACGTCGGTGAAATAGAGAGCGCCTTTCGGAGACACGACGAGGTCGTTGAGGCGGTTGAAGGGCTTGCCGTCGAAGCGGTCCGCGAGCGTCGCGCCGCCTGGCGGATGGAGGACGCCGACCTTTTCATTCCCCGCGCCCCGCTGGACGGCAATCAGGCGGCCTTTCGCATCGAAGCCGAGGCCGTTCGCGTCGTTCGACGGCTTGACGAACGTCGACGCCTGCCCGGCGTCGTCAATCCGGATGATCTCATTTGCTCCGGTGAAGAGGAGGCTGCCGTCGGGCGCTCCAACCGGACCCTCGGTCCGGCGGAAGTCGCCGTTCACCAGCTCGATCATCGTGCCCGGTGCGATCACACCAGGAATGGCGGGTGCCGGGACGCTCGCCGGCGGCCGCGGCGCCGCCTGCTGCGCCGCTGCGGCCGCGGCGCTCAACACGACCATCGCGGCGATTCTCCACATGGCTACCTCGCCCTCTGCGATTCGACGTCGACCAGCTTGCGGAACTGGTCGGCGTTCTGTTCGTTCGTACAGTAGTTCTCCAGGAGGTGGTCATCCTCCTGCGCCAGCGAGAACTTGCGCCAGCCGGAGGTCCAGGGCCTGGTCAGCACCTTGGGATCCTCGATCGTGACTTGATACTCGAGATAGTTCTCGTCGAACTCACTGGCGAAGGAGTGGTGCGCCGTGGCGCGCCCCGATGCCAGGAGCAGCGCCACGGCGACGCACGTACTAAAACGCATACTTGATCCCCAGCTGGATGATCCGCGGCGTGCCGGCCTGCGTGGTGATGCGGCCGAACTGGCCCGAGTTGATATTGGCGATCGTCCCGCCGGCCGCCTGGTCCGTGCCGGGGTCGCCCCAGTTGAACGTGTTGAACAGATTGAACGCCTCGAGGCGGAGCTCCAGCGCCTGCATGCCGGCGACGGTGATCTGGCGCGACACCGCCAGATCCACACTCCAGAAATGGGGCCCCACGAGGGCGTTCCGCTTCTGGTTGCCGTACGTCCCAGGCTCCGGCTGGGCGAACGCGGCGCGATTGAGATAGTTCCTCAGCGTCCGCTCCTTCGGATAGACGTCGTTGCTGATCCTGTTCGGCCGCTGGTCCCGCTGCCCGGTGAACGCGTTGTCGATCCCGGTGGTGACGTTGATACGGTTGCCGGACCGCGCGTTGAGAATGCCGGTGACGCGCCAGCGCGAGGCCAGCGCGCCCATCACGCCGCTGCCGACGTCGGTCACCTCGTACCCGGCGGTCAGCGTCGCAAGGTGCCTGCGATCCTGATCGCAGTAGCCTTCGTCGAACGTGGGGTCGTACGGGTTCGTGTAACCGGAGCTGATCTGGTTCCACGTGTTCGGTGTGTCCGTGCCGATGCAGCGCGACAACGTGTAGTTGGCGTTCAGGCTGATCCCGCTCGCTGCGCGCCGCTGCGCCGACAGCTTCAGTCCGTGGTACTCCTGATACCCGACGTCGTCGTTGAGATCGACCGCGCCGATGAGCCGCGCCTCCTGCGGATTTTCCTGGTACAGCGCGCGGCGCACGTTCAGGTTGGCGTTGGTCGAGCAGACCGGGTAGGACCGGCCGTCGCGCAACGTGCAGGGGCCGAGCCCCATGAACAGGCCAGGGTTGAGGGCCGTCTGCGACCACAGCCGATCCGAGTAGTTCCCGAGGTAGCTGACCGCGACGCCCCAGGCCGTGCCGAGCTGCCGCTCGAACGTGACGTTCCAGTTCTGCACGCGCGGGGAGTTGATGTCGGGGTTCATCGTGCCGAAGGCGCCAAACGCGGGATACGCCGTGTCGCGATTCGTGACGATGGGATGCGGATCGCCGCCCACGTGCCCGTACGGATCGTCCATGCGCCCCGGAGGATCGGTGATGAGCGACCGGTTGCCGAACGGCGGCGCCGCCGAGTTGATCTGGTGATAGTCGCCCGCCATGAAGTCGTATGCCAGGGCGTACGACGCGCGCACCGCCATGCGGCCGTCGCCGGTGACGTCCCACGCAACCCCCACCCGCGGCGAGACGTCTCCCCAGTGCTTGTCGAGGCCGGTCCGTCCCGGCGGGAAACCATCATCGCCGGGGTACATGAGACCGGCGGGCGCGTTGACGAACACGTTGCTCTTGATGCCGCGGCGGAAACGCTCGAGATCGAAGATATAGACGGCGTTGTTGTCGACGCTCGTACCGAAGTAGGGTTCCCACCGCACGCCAAGGTTGAATGTCAGCCGGTTGGTCGCGCGCCACGTATCCTGCGCGTAGAGCCCCATGTACCAGCTGTGCACCGGCAGATCCTGCTGCGCACCATGCTCCACCGACGTGACGCGGCCGAGCAGCAGGTCGGCGAGGCCGAGGCCCGTGGCGCTGCCGTCGACGATCCAGGTGCCGGCCGCGCGCGACGAGGACAGTACATGGCCCTTCCAGTACCTGACATTACCGCCGATGCCGAACTGATGGCGGCCGCGCACGAGCGTGAAGTCGTCGACCACATTGTAGGAGTCGTTCAGGTACGTCGCCTTTGTCGCGCCGGCCGGAAAGTTGAAGGCGCCCGTCACGTTGATCGGCATCTGACCTCGAATGTACGGATACATCTTGATGCCGAGGTCGGCCGGATCGAAGTACGGCGTGTTGTACCGCCGCAGCGTCGTCTTGTTGTACGCCACGCGGACCGAGTTCACGACGGTGGGCCCGAAGACCATCGTGTCGCCGAGCGTCAGCATGTGGGCCATGTTGTCGAGGCCGGGGACGGAACCCGGTAGCGGGATCGCTTTGAGCACGTTGTCGCCCTCGCCCTTGTAGGGCGGCGTCTTCTTGATGAACACGTTCATGTAGCGGCCGAACACCGTATGGTCGGCGCTCCACTGGAAGTCGATCCGCCCGATGGCCTGGCCCTCGTTGCTGTCGTCGCCGGTCTGGTAGGTGATCTGGCCGCAGGGGTCGGTCGTGGCCGGCAGCCGCCTGGCGAGGTTCAGCGCGGCAGGGCTGAACTGGAATGGATCGACGCGGTTACCGACGAACGGCGCGCGCAGCGTCACTTGTCTGCCGCCGTTGCACGCCGCCGAGGCGAACGTCGTGAAGTCGCCGGCGAGCATGGCGGGCGTGGGCACCCAGGCAATCTGGTTGGCCGGCTGGAAGCGCAGCGCCGTCCCCTGATAGCCGCCGAAGAAGAAGAGCCGGTCGCGCGCGATCGGCCCGCCGACCGTGCCGCCGAACTGATTGCGCAGCAGGCCGTCGTCCTGGCGTTTGCCGTCCGGGCCAATGGCGGCAAACGGGCTCCTCGCGTTGAGCCGCCGGTCGCGCAGGAACTCGAACGCATTGCCGTGGAGGGTGTTGGTGCCCGATTTCGTGACGGCGTTGACCGACGCCGCCGCGTGCATCCCGTTCTGGGCCGTCAGGCCGCTCGTCGCGACACGGAACTCCTGCAGCGCGTCGGGGAACGGCAGCGGCAGGTTCGTGTTGCTCTGCCCGCTGTTATGTGACGCGCCGTCGAGCAGATATCCGACCCCGATGGGCAGGCCACCGGCGACCGAGATCGTCACACCGCCCGGGAAGGTTCGAGCGCTGGGGGTGCCCGACTGGACCGCCGCCCCGGCCAGCACGATGAGATCGGTCACCTGACGCCCCTGCAGCGGCAGCTCGAGGATCCGCTCGTTGTCCACGACGTCGCTGATGCCGGCGCTCTGCACGTCGACCAGCGGCGCTGCAGCCTCGACGGATACCGTTTCCTCGAGACTGCCGATCGCCAGCGCCACATTGATCTCCGGCGTGGCTGCCACCTGCAGAACGATGCCCGTCTGCACGTAGCTGCGGAACCCCTGGAGCATCGCCTCGAGGCGATAGGGGCCGGTCGGCAGGTTCGGCAGCACGTACGCGCCGTTCTCATCGGTGACGACGGTGCGCGTCAGCCCCGTGTCGGTTTGCGTGGCGGTGACCGTGACGCCGGGAAGCACGCCGCCGCTTTCATCGGTGACGCGGCCGCTCAATTGTGCGGTGGAGAGCTGAGCCCAGGCCGAAGGGACGGTCAGGAACAGCGCAAGAACGCCAACCAGCGGGAGCCGGAACGGTCTCATGGACGGTTCTCCTTTCCGGGAGGCCAGTAGACGCCGACGAATTTGTGGCCGTAGATACTACCAGAGGATTGCTGGCAGGTGTGGCGCGAACCCATCGGGTTCGCGCGGGGCGAGCCTCAACGGCTCGCCCCACAAGCGTGTGCGTTAGAACGCGTACTTGACGCCGAGCTGAATGATGCGCGGGGCGCCTTCCTGCGTGGTGATGCGGCCGAACGTCCCCGCGTTGAAATTCGCCTGCCACCCACCGGCCGTCAGCTCGGTGCCGGGCACGCCCCAGTTGAACGTGTTGAACAGATTGAACGCCTCGAGGCGGAGCTCCAGCGTCTGGGTCGAGACGAGGCCAATGTGGCGTGAGATCGCCAGGTCCACGTTCCAGTAATTGGGGCCCGTCAACGCGTTCCGCATCAGGTTCCCGAACGCCCCAGGGGCCGGCTGGGCGAAGGCGGCGCGATTGAAATAACTCGTCAGCGTCGGCGACTTGGCATACACGTCATCGCTGACCTTGTTCACCCGCTGGTTCCTCTGCCCATTGAGCGCGTTGTCGCGGCCGGTGATGATGTTGATGCGGTACCCGGACCGGATGCCCACGATCCCGGAAGCGCGCCAGCGCGAGGCGATGGTGCCCAGCATGCCGCCGCCCACCTCAGGCGATTCCGCACTGAGGGTGACGCTCGCCAGATGCGTGCGGTCCTGATCGCAGTAGCCCTTGTCGAACTCGGGGTCGTCAGGGTTCGTGTACCCGGATGCGATCTGGGCGAAGGTGTTCGGCGTTTTCGTGCCCATGCAGCGCGACCAGGTGTAGTTGCCGTTCAGGCTGAGGCCGCTCGCCGACCGCCGCGTGACCGACAGCTTCAGGCCGCGGTACTCCTGCCAGCCGATGTCATCGTTCAGATCCAGCGTGCCGATCAGCCGGGCCTCCGCCGGGTTCTCCTGGTAGAGGACGCGCCGGACGTTCAGGTTGGCGTTGGTCGAGCAGACCGCGTAAGACCTGCCGTCGCGCAAGGTGCACGGTCCGAGCCCCATATAGATGCCGGGGTTGATCGCCGTCTGCGCCCACAGCCGGTCCGAATAGGTGCCGAGATAGCTCAGCGCGGCGGCCCAGTTGCTGCCGATCTGCCGCTCGAACGTGACGTTCCAGGTCTGCACGCGTGGCGAGGTGATAGCGGGATCCATGGTGCCAAAGGACCCAAACGCAGGATATGTCACGTTGCGGTCGGTCACGATCGGGTGGGGATCGCCGCCAATAGCCCCGTACGGGTCGTCCATCCGTCCCGGAGGATCGGTGATGAGCGACCGGTTGCCGAACGGCGGCGCCGACGAGTTGATCTGGTGATAGTCGCTCGTCATGAAGTCATAGGCCAACGCGTACGACGCGCGCAGCGCCATGCGTCCGTCACCGGTCACGTCCCACGCGACGCCGGCGCGCGGCGAGAAATTGTCCCACTGCTTGTTCAGCCCCGTCTGTCCGGGTGGAAACCCGTCATCGCCGGGGTAGAGGAGACCGGCGGGCGCGTTCACGAAGACGTTGCTCTTGATACCCCGGCGGAAGTTGTCGAGGTTGAAGTTGTAGACAGCCTTGTTGTCCACACTGATCCCGAGGTAGGGCTCCCACCGCAGCCCGAGGTTGAACGTCAGCCGGTCGGTCGCGCGCCACGTGTCCTGCCCGTAGAAGCCGACGTAATAGCTGTGGATCGGCAGATCCTGCACGGCGCCATGCTCCACCGACGTGACGCGGCCGAGCAGGAAATCGGCGAGGGAAAGCCCTGCGGCGCTGCCGTCGAAGATCCAGATCCCGGCCGCCCGCGACGAGGACTGGTAGTGGCCGTTCCAGTACGCGATGTTGCCGCCGATGCCGAACTGATGGCGGCCGCGAACCAGCGTCAAGTCGTCGGCCGCCTGGTAGAAGTTGTTGCGGAAGAACGCCGGAGTCGTGCCGGCCGGCAACTCGAAGGCCCCCGGGACCTGTATTGGCATCTGACCCGGGAGGTAGGGGTACAACTTGATACCCACGTCGGTCGGAGAGAAGTACGGCGTGTTGTTCCGGTTCACCGTCGTGCGGTTGTACGCGAAGCGAATGGCATTGACCATGGTGGGGCCGAACACCATCGTGTCGCCGAGCGTCAACGTGTGAGCGAGATTGTCGAAGCCGGAGTTGGCCGCCTTGAGCACGTTGTCGGACCCACCCTCGTAGGCCGGCGACTTCTTGATCAAGGTGGCCATGTACCGACCGAACACGGTGTGGTCGCTCGTCCACTGGTAGTCGAGGCGCCCCACAGCCTGTCCTTCATTGCTGTCGTCCGTCGTCTGGAACGTGATCTGGCCGCACGGGTCGGTGGCCGTCGGCAGCTTGCTGGCGAGCCGCAGCGCGGCCGGGCTGAACTGGGCCGGATTGATGCGGTTTCCGACGAAGCCGCCGCCGAGGTTGACCTGCCGGCCGCCGTTGCAGGCAGGCGAGGCGAATGCCGTGAAGTCGCCGGCGAGCATTGCAGCCGTGGGCACGAACGCAATCTGATCGGCGGGCCGGTAGCGCAGGGCCGTGCCCTGGTAGGCGCCGAAGAAGAAGAGCCTGTCGCGCGCGATCGGGCCGCCGATCGTGCCGCCGAACTGATTCCGCAGCAGACCGTCGTCCTGCCGCTTGCCGTCGGGACCGACGCTCGCGAAAGGGCTGGTCGCGTTCAGCGCGCGATGGCGGAGAAACTCGAAGCCGTTGCCGTGGAAACTGTTCGTGCCCGACTTCGTCACGGCGTTCACCGACGCCGCCGCGTGCATCCCGTTCTGGGCGGAGAGTCCGCTGGTCTGCACGCGGAATTCCTGCAGGGCGTCGGGAAACGGCATCGGGAGGTTCGTGTTGCTCTGCGGGCTGTTGTGCACGGCGCCATCGAGCAGATACCCGACCCCGATCGGCAGGCCGCCGGCGACCGAGATGAGGACGCCCCCCGGGAAGTTCCGGCCGCCGACGACGCCGGTCTGGACCGCCGCGCCGGCCAGCACGATCAGGTCGGTCACCTGGCGGCCCTGCAGCGGCAGCTCCACGATCCGCTCGTTGTCGATCACGTCCCCGATCCCCGCGCTCTGCACGTCGACCAGCGGCGCCGCCGCTTCGACTGACACCGTCTCCTCGAGGCGCCCGATCGCCATCACCACGTTGATGGCGGGCGTCGCCGCGACCTGCAGGACGATGCCGGTCTGCGAGTAGGTGCGGAACCCCTGCAGCATCGCCTCGAGCCGATAGGGTCCGGTGGGAAGGTTCGGCAGCACGTAGGTGCCGGTCTCATCGGTCACCACGGTGCGCGTGAGGCCGGTGTCGGTCTGTGTGGCCGTGACGGTGACGCCCGGCAGCACCGCGCCGCTTTCATCGGCGACGCGGCCGCTCAACTGCGCCGTCGACAGCTGCGCCCAGGACGTGGCGCTGGTGAGCACGAGCGCGAACAGGGCTACGAGCGAAACACGACGGAATCGGGCCATGGGCGGTCTCCTCTTTTAGGGAACGAACGGCGAAAGATGAAAACCGCGCAAGTGCGATAAGAGTGAGGCCTTGTAGCATGCGCCCGAAGTGCTGTCAATCAACGGCGGCCCTCTTGTCAGCGGCGCGCTGCGCCACCAGAAGACCGTCTCGGATGGGAACGAGCGTGGCCGTCCACGCCGGGTCGGTGGTGACAAGCCGGGTTACCTCCCGCACGCCTTCGGTATGCGCGCTCCGGTCGGCCCCATCGAGGACGCGGCCGCGCCAGAGGACGTTGTCGACGATCAGGAGGCCGCCGGGTCGCAGCCTGGCCGCGATCACCGGCAGCGAGGCGGGGTAATCCTTCTTTTCGATGTCATTAAAGATCAGATCGAACGGCCCCGACGCGTCGCGCAGCGCCGCTACCGCCTCTCCGACGTGGAACTGCACGACGTTGTCGAGCCCCAGCACGGCAAGATGCGTCCGGGCGCGCGCCGAGAGATCCGCATCCCACACCACGTGGTGCACGACGCCCCCGCCGTTCTCGCGCACGGCCCGTGCAAACCAGGCCGTGGAGTATCCAAAGCCGGAGCCGAGCTCGAACACCGACCGCACGCCCGCGAGGCGCGCAAGGAAATAGCAGAACTGGCCGGCCGCTGGTCCGATGATTGGAAAGTTGGTCCGAGCGGCCTCAGCCTCCATGCCCTGCAGCTCGGCATGACGCGGAGGCACGAGGGAGTCGAGGTACGCGCGAAGCTCAGGGAAGAGAAAGTCTGATTTGGTCATCGCCCAAAACCAAAAAGCCCGACCGAAGGCTCTTATAATCGTGTCGTTCGTGCTTGCGACTGCTCCGCCCACAGTAACCCTTCGCAGTGCGCCGGCCAAGCCTTTCGACGGCGCGATCGCGGCGGCGCGGACCTGCTATTCGCCGCGCGTCATCGGCACCGACGAGATCACCGACACGCAGCGCGACACGATCGGCACGCTGACGTTCGACGCGGGCCACCACACTGTCTATCAGCACGCGCACTTCGAGTTCGGGCTCGAGAACGTCTCACGTCAGTTCGTCTGGAGCTTCCTGCACTCGTATCCCTTCTACAACTCGGAGCAGTCGAGCCAGCGCTACGTCAAGCTGAAAGAGCCTCGTGCCTTCGTGCCGCCGATCGCGGGCGAGGCGCTCCGCGTGTACGAGGCGGCGATCGTCCGCGCGTGGGACCGCTACGCGGAGCTCTCGGCGCTCCTCAAAGACGATGCGCTTGCGATTCTCAAGGAGCTGCGGTACGTCCGGCCGACAACGAGCGCCGACCGATTGAAGCAGATCGATCGCGACGCGGACAAGCGCGCGATCGAGACGGCGCGGTACGTGATTCCGATCGCGGCGTTCACGTCGATGGTGCACACCGTCTCGGGAATCGTGCTCCACCGCCTGCACCGGATGATGAACACGAGCGACGCCCCGCACGAGGCGCGTGCGGTGATCGGCGAGATGGTGCGGCTGGTGCGCGAGTGGGATCCGCTCTTCTTCGAGAAGGTGGGGCTCTCGCCGATCGATCGCGGCGACGTGCCTGAAGCGGCGTTCCCGCGGTCGCAGGGGAGCGGCGACCGGTTCGCAGCCGCCTTCGACGCGCGCCTGAACGGGCGCTGGTCGCGGCTGCGCGACGCATCGGCCAATGCCGAGCCGATCGTCGCCGAGGCGGTTCGGTCGGTCTTCGGTCTCGAGCCGTCGCAGATGAGCGATGACGAGGCGCTCGACCGCGCCATGAACCCGGCGCTCAACCAGTACCGCCTGGACGTGCTGAACGTGTCGTACCACTCGCCGCTGATGCGGGCGCTGCATCATGCGACCTACGTGTTCGAGAAGCGCCTCAGCCACACGGCCGATTCGCAGGACCAGCGGCACCGCATGGTGCCGGCGTCGCGGCCGTTGATGACGTTTGCCGACACCTCGGAGCCCGATTACATCATGCCGCGCCTGATTGCGGCGAACCCCCGGGTTCGCGCCGTCTACGAGTGTGCGATGCGCGAGGCGTGGGCGGCCAAGAACCGGCTGCTCGAGCTCGGCGTGCCGCTCGAGTTCGCCCTGTACGTGCTCCCCAACGCCAAGACGCTGCGCTTCATCGAGTCGGGATCGCTGCTGGCACTGCTGCACAAATGGACCTTGCGGACCTGCTTCAACGCGCAGGAGGAGATCTACCTCGCGTCGATGGACGAGATCGCGCAGGTGCGGGCCGTGCACCCGCGAATCGGCCGCCACATCGGTCCGCCCTGCGTCATTCGCAACGGTCTCATCTCGCCGCGCTGCACCGAGGGGTCGCACTTCTGCGGCGTGCCCGTCTGGCGCGATTTCCCCGCGGCGGTACGGAGGCTATAAATGGGGTCGGAGGTCATTTTTAGAGGACAGTCCTGCCAGCAATGACTCGACTGTCCTCTAAAAATGACCTCCGACCCCATTTTGCGCCGTGGCTGGTCCATCTCTACACGGCCAGCAGCGCGCTCTTCGGATTCCTCGCGCTCACGCGCATCTTCTACGACCGCTACCGCGACGCGTTCTTCTGGCTCGCGGTGACGATCCTCATCGACGCGACCGACGGCATGCTGGCGCGCCGCGCGCAGGTCGCCTCGCGGCTCCCGCACTTCGACGGCGCCAAGCTCGACGACATCGTCGACTATCTCACGTACGTGTTCGTGCCGGCGTTCTTCGTGTGGCACGCGCTGCTCGTGCCGGACCGGGGGTCGGCGGCCGCCGCGGCGGCGATGCTGCTGTCGAGCGCCTACGGCTTCAACCGCGATGACGCCAAGACGCCCGACCATTTCTATACGGGGTTCCCCTCGTACTGGAACATCGTGGTGTTCTATCTGTGGGTCGCGGCATGGCCGCCGCTGCTGAACCTCGCGATCCTGCTGATACTGGCAGCACTGGTGTTCGTCCCGATTCGGTATATCTACCCGTCGCGCACGCCGGCGTGGCGGACGCTCACCGTGACGCTCGGCGTCGTCTGGGGCGTGCTGATGCTCGTGCTGCTCTGGCAGGCGCCGGACGTGTCGCGCCCCGTTCTGTGGGCGTCGTTCATCTTTCCCGCGTACTACTTCCTGCTCTCGTTCGCGCTCCACCGCCGCCGCATGGTCGCGTGAATCCGATCGCGCTGCACGCAGCGAACCCCGGCCCGATGACGGGCACCGGCAACTGGACCTGGCTCATCCCCGGCCGTGTGCCGACGCTCATCGACGCGGGCGTGGGCGAGACGCCGCATCTCGCCGCGCTCGATGAGGCGCTCGGCGGCGCAGCGCTGCGTCAGGTGCTCGTCACCCACGCCCATTCCGATCATGCCGCTGGCGCTTCGGCGATTGCGGCACGGACGCCAGGCGTCCGATTCCGGAAGATGCCCTGGCCGGCGCGCGACAGCCGCTGGCCCGTGCGGTGGGAGAGGCTTGCGGACGGCGATCGCATCGAGGCGGGCGACGAGCACCTCACCGTGGTCCACACGCCCGGCCATGCGCCCGATCACCTCTGCTTCTGGCACGCGGAGACACGCACGCTGTTCGGCGGCGATCTCGTCATTGAGGGGACGACGGTCTATATCCCCGCGAGCCTGCAGGGTGACCTTGCGGCGTCCCTCGCGTCGCTCGAGCGTGTGCTCGCACTCGTGCCCGCGCGCATCCTGCCGGCGCACGGGTCGGCGATCGACGATCCCGTCCGCCTCCTCCGTGAGTATCTCGAGCATCGCCGCGAGCGCGAGGCGCAGATTCTCGACGCGCTTCGTCACGGCGCGCACGATCCGGACGCGATCGTGGCCCGCGAAACGGTGATCGCGCACCTGGAGAAGCTGGAGCACGAACGCCGTGCGGCGCGGCGCGGCGACGTGTGGACGATCATCAACGGGGACTAAAATGCATACTTGATCCCCAGCTGAATGATCCGCGGGTCGCCCGCCTGCGTGGTGATGCGCCCGAACGTCCCCGAGTTGAAGTTCGCGCTGGTCCCGCCGGCGTTCTCACCAGCGGCCGGGTCGCCCCAGTTGAACGTGTTGAACAGATTGAACGCCTCGAGGCGCAGCGCCAGCATCCGCGTGCCGATGACGCCAACCGTCCGCGAGATGGCGAGGTCCACGCTCCAGTAATTGGGCCCCGTGAGCTCGTTCCGCTTCAGGCTGCCGTACGTCCCCGCTGCCGGCTGGGCAAACGCGGCGCGGTTGAAATAGCTCGTCAGCGTCCGCGGGCTGGCATACACATCGTCGCTGACCTTGTTGGGCCGCTGGTTCCTGACCCCCGTGAACGCGCGGTCAAGGCCGCTGATGATGTTGATGCGCCGTCCCGACCGGATGCTGACGATCCCTGCGGCGCGCCAGCCCGACGCGAGCGCGCGCATCGCCGTGCCGGAGAACTCCGGCGTTTCCGCCCCGAGCGTGATGCTCGCCAGGTGCGTGCGGTCCTGATCGCAGTACCCTTTGTCGAACTCGGGGTCGTCCGGATTCGTGTACCCGGAGCTGATCTGGCTGAACGTGTTCGGCGTGTCGGTGCCGACGCAGCGCGACCAGGTGTAATTGCCGTTGAGGCTCAGGCCGCGAACCGAGCGGCGCTGCACCGACAGTTTCAGGCCGCGGTACTCCTGCCAGCCGATGTCGTCGTTCAGATCCAGCGCGCCGATCAACCGAGCCTCCGTTGGATTCTCCTGGTAGAGCACGCGCCGCTGATTCAGATTGGCGTTGGTCGAGCACACGTTGTAGCGCACGCCTTGGATCGTGCACGGCCCGAGTCCCATGAAGATGCCGGGATTGATCGCGGTCTGCGCCCAGAGCCGATCCGTGTAGCTCCCGAGGTAGCTCACCGCGACGCCCCAGTCGCTGCCGATCTGCCGCTCGAGCGTGACGTTCCAGTTCTGGACGCGAGGGGAGTTGATGTCGGGTTCCATGGTGCCGAAGGCGCCGAAGGGCGGATACTCCGTGTCCCGGTTCGTCACGATCGGATGCGGATCGCCGCCCAGGTGAGCATAGGGGTCGTCCATCCGCCCCGGAGGATCGGTAATGAGCGACCGGTTGCCGAACGGTGGTGCCGAGGAGTTGATCTGGTGATAGTCGCTGGTCATGAAGTCGTAGGTCAACGCGTACGACGCACGCAGCGCCATGCGCCCGTCACCGGTGACGTCCCACGCGAAGCCGACGCGCGGCGAGAAATTCGTCCACTGTTTGTTCAGCGCCGTCTGTCCGGATGGAAAACCCTGGTCGCCGGGGTAGAGGAGACCGGCGGGCGCGTTCACGAAGACGTTGCTCTTGATGCCGCGGCGGAAGTTGTCGTAGTTGAAGTTGTACACCGCATTGTTTTCCGCGCTCAGGCCGAAGTAAGGCTCCCACCGCAGGCCGAGATTGAACGTCAACCGGTTGGTCGCGCGCCAGGTGTCCTGCGCGTAGAGGCCCAGGTACCAGGCGTGGGTCGGCAGATCCTGCTGACGCCCGTGCTCCACGGAGGTGATGCGGCCCAGCATGAGGTCGGCGATCCCAAGCCCCGTGGCGCTGCCGTCGAAGATCCAGGTGCCGGAGGCCCGGGACGACGACACGTAATGGCCGGTCGCGTACGAGAGAGCGCCCCCGACACCGAACTGATGACGGCCGCGAACCAGGGTGAAGTCATCGGCCACCTGGTAGGAGTTGTTCAGGAAATCTGCTTTCGTCGATCCTGCCGGAAACTCGAAGGCGCCCTCGACGTCGATCGGCATCTGACCCCGAATGTAGGGATTCAGCTTGATACCCAGGTCGATCGGATCGAAGTACGGGTTGTTGAACCGGTTGACGTTCGTGCGATTGAAGGCGACGCGAATCGCGTTCACCGCGGTAGGCCCGAAGACGACGGTGTCGCCAAGGGCCAGCGAGTGGGCGAGATTCTTGAGGCCGTCGCCGGACGCTTTCAGGATGTTGTCGCCCTCGCCCTGGTAGGCCGGGTCGCGCCTGAAGAACGTCGCCATGTAGCGGCCGAAGATGGTGTGGTTCGAGCTCTGCTGGTAATCGATCCGCCCGACGGCCTGGCCTTCATTGCTGTCCTCGGTCGTCTGGAACGTGATCTGGCCGCAGGGGTCCGTGCTGGACGGCAGACGCCGGACCAGGTTCAGCGCGGCGGGGCTGAAGAGTGCCGGATTGATGCGGTTTCCGACGAAGCCGCCCCCGAGGTTGATCTGTCGGCCGCCGGTGCAGGCGGGCGACGCGACCGTCGTGAAGTCGCCGGCGAGCATCTGGGCCGTCGGCACCCAGGCAATCTCGTCGGCAGGCCGCTGGCGAAGCATCGTGCCCTGGTAGGCACCAAAGAAAAAAAGCCTGTCACGCGCGATCGGCCCGCCCAGCGTGCCGCCGAACTGGTTGCGCACCAATCCGTCGTCCTGGCGCTTGCCGTCGGGCCCGACCCTGGCGAACGGGCTCTTCGCGTTGAGCGCGCGATGGCGGAGGAATTCGAAGGCGTTGCCGTGGAAGCTGTTGGTCCCCGACTTGGTCACCGCATTGACCGAGGCGGCCCCGTGAAGCCCGTTCTGCGCCGACAAGCCGCTCGTGGCGACGCGGAATTCCTGGAGCGCGTCGGGAAACGGCATCGGCAGGTTCATGTTGCTCTGCGGGTCGTTGTGCGGCGCGCCGTCGAGCAGATACGCCACGCCGATTGGCAAGCCGCCGGCGACCGAGATCCGCACGCCGCCGCGCGTGTACCGCGGGTTGGTGGTCGTATCGTTGTTGACCGCGGCGCCGGCCAGCACGATGAGGTCGGTGACCTGACGGCCCTGCAGCGGCAGCTCGACGATCCGCTCGTTGTCGACGATATCGCCGATGCCGGCGCTCTGCACGTCAACGAGCGGCGCGGCCGCCTCGACCGAGACGGTCTCTTCGAGACTGCCGATCGCCATCACCACGTTGATGGCGGGCGTCGCCGCCACCTGCAGGACGATACCGGTCTGTGAGTACGTCCGGAAGCCTTGCAGCATGGCCTCCAGACGATAGGGACCGGTTGGCAGGTTCGGCAGCACGTAGGTGCCGTTCGCATCGGTGACCACGGTGCGCGTGAGCCCCGTGTCGGTCTGTGTGGCCGTGACGGTAACGCCGGGAAGCACCGCGCCGCTTTCGTCGGTGACACGGCCGCTCAACTGCGCCGTCGACAGCTGCGCCCAGGACGTGGCGCTGGTGAGCACGAGAACGAACACGCCGACAAGCAGAGCTCTCAGGGATACGCTCATTGGCCTTCTCCTCGTCAGGATGATGGCGTGTCGGCGCCGCGATAAAAGTGGAGGGGTTGTAGCAGGGCAGGTGGGTGGTGTCAATCACGTCCATACCCTACACAAAGTGTGGACTATCATTGGGCCATGAACGAAGTCATCGATTTCATCAACGTCAACCGCGATCGCTACGTCGACGAGCTGAAGCAGTACCTCGCGATTCCGAGCATCAGCGCGCTGCCGCAGCACGCCGGCGACGTGCGCCGCGCCGCGGAATGGACGGCCGACGCGTTGCGCGCCGCGGGCATCCAGGAGGTGCGCCTCGCCGAGACCCCGGGCAATCCGGTGGTCTACGGCGAGTGGCTCGGCGCGCCGGGCAGGCCGACGATCCTCTTCTACGGCCACTACGACGTGCAGCCCGTCGACCCGCTGGAGCTCTGGACGTCCCCGCCGTTCGAGGCGAGCGTGCGCGACGGCGAGATCTACGCGCGCGGCGCCGCCGACGACAAAGGCCAGGTGTTCATGCACATCAAGGCGGTCGAGGCGTATATGAAGAAGGCGGGTGCGCTGCCAGTCAATATGAAGTTCTTCATCGAAGGCGAGGAGGAGGTCGGCAGCGTCCACCTCGACGAGTTCGTGCGCACGCACACACAGCAGCTGGCCGCCGACGTCGTCGTGATCTCCGACTCGCCGATGTTCGATCGCGGCATTCCGTCCATCTGCTACGGCCTGCGCGGCCTCGT
>JACPCS010000087.1 GCA_016184455.1 Acidobacteriota bacterium | reverse complement strand
GTGTTCTTCGTGCGCGCCGAGCGCGAGCGGCAGGCGGCGGGGCGGCAGTAGGCAGTTACGTGGTGTCCGGCGTCCGCCGGACTCAGAGTCAGCCCCTCGACAGCACGGCGCCGACGACGGCAACCAACGTGGTGATCTGAATCCCGATGATCCAGAGAAAACGTCGATCGACCGCATCGAAGCGTGCGTCCATACGCTGCTCCAGTCGATCGATGCGCTGCTCGACGCGATCGATGCGCTGCTCGACGCGATCGATACGCTGATTGACTCCATCAATCCGCTGATCGATGGCTTTCAGCACATCGCGAATCGCAACGAACGTGTGCGCCTGTTCGGCCATCTGCCCTTCCAGATACGCCACCCGCTCTTCGAGCGTCGCCATCCGCGCGCCTCCTTCAGGATACCGTCGTCGGAGCACCAGCTCCAATGACCCCTGGTGAAGGCACACGGTATGCCGTGCCAATTGTCGAGGAAAACGGCCGATCGGCAGTCGAACGTGGCAGAAATCTCGTCCTGCGAACCGGCCTGACGCGGCAAATCTTGCGTACTCGGTTTACCGAGAGCCTGCGGGCACGGGCGCGAACTTCTGGATCCGCTTCGCGTGCTCGACTTCCCCCGTATAGATATTCAGCTTCGAGTCCTGCCCGATCGCGTTGATCCAGTGGAACTGTCCGGCGTAGCGGCCGTTGCCGCCGAAGGATCCGAGCGTCTTGCCGCTCTGGCGATCGAGAATCCAGACGCGATTGTTTGTCCCGTCCGCCACATACAGATATTTCTGCTGCGGATCGCGTGAGATCGCCAGCTTGTAGGTGGTGCCGCACGGCGGCAGCTTCGGGTTGTTGAGGCCGCCGCAGCCTTCCGTCACACGCTGTCCCGGCGTGCCCGGCGAGACGTAGAACTCCTTCACGAACTTTCCTTCGGGGGTGAACACCTCGATCCGGTTCTGCCCGCGCTCGCCGATGTACACGAGCCGGTCCCTCGAGATCTCGACGAAGTGCAGATCGGGCACGAAGTTCTTCTCGTCGGGCGGCGGCGCGCCGGTCCACGTGTAGCTTGGAATGCGCTCGTTCGTGATCTCGCTGAGCGGCATGCCGTGTCCGCCCCACCCGCGCTTGTATACACCGGTGGACGCGTCGTACACGAGCACGCGCTTCTGCTGGATGATGTAGAGCTCGTTGGCGACCTCGTCGAGCTGGAAGCGCCCTTTGTTGATGAGATACGAGGTCTCCTGGTTGTTCTCCGGCGCCTTCTCCGCGCCCGGCGGCGGCCGATGACCGAAGTCCCAGACGAATGTCCCGTCACGGGTGAACTTCAGGATGCTGTCCTGCGGGCTGGTGCCGGCCACCCACACGAACCCTTTCGCGTCTGCAAGGACCGTCTGCAGGTTCGTCGGCCACAGCGGGTGATATCCGGGACCGCCCCACGCGTTGACGACCGCGCCGTCCTGATCCAGTTCGATGACCTCAGGCCCGCGGACGCAGCACTCGATGCGCGAGGGCGTGCCGGCGCCGCCGATCTCGTCGCCTTCGGCGGCATTCCCGCGGTTGAGGAACCAGATGTGATCCAGATGATCGACGTGAAGCCCCGTGACCTGCTGCATGCTCCATCGGTTCGGGAGCGGCTTCGGCCAGAAGGGGTCGACCTTGAAGATCGGCGCGCCGTGCTCGTCGACCGCCTGCGTGCGAACGTCGGCGGCGGCGAGCGCCAGCAATACGCAGACGGCGAGGACCGGCGGGCCGCAAAGGCCCGCCCTACCTGGCGAATTCGAACGCGTCGTGTACCGGGACATTGAGCGGCTCCCCTCCACTGAAGGCGGCCGTGATATGGCCCCCCACGACATGGAACCGGTTGCCGATGACGCCACCTCCCTGGCCGTGCCGCGCAAGCTGCATGGTCGGGAGCGACGCCCACGTATTGGTGGCCGGATCGTACGCTTCGAGCGCGCGCGAGACGGAATTGTTGATTGCGGTGATGCTCTGTCCGCCGGCGACGTAGATGCGCCCCTGATAGACACCCACCGTGCCGCCGTCGCGCGGCGTCGGCATCCGCAGCTTCACGGCGCCCCAGCGGTCCGCCGCGATGTCGTACTCCTCGACCAGGTCGGTCGTGCTGCCGGTGACCACCTGCATGCTGCCCACGCGGCCGCCGATGACGTAGATCCTGCCGTTCACGGCGCCCACGAACATGTGCGTGCGCGGCGTCGGCAGCGTCTGCCTCGGCTGCCACGTATTGGTCGCGGGATCGTACATGTGGTTGGCGTCGACGATCCGGTGCGGCGATTCGCCGCCGAGCGGCTCGTTCTCGAGGCCCGGCCACGGGCCGGCGCCGCCGATCACGTAAATCTTCCCCTGCCACTCCGCCGCGGCCGCCGCCATCCGGCCGAGCGGCATGGGCGCGAGCGCGCGCCATGAGTCGGGCACCGGGTCGTACTCCCACGAGTTGTCGATGGGGTACTGCGTCGGACCGCCCGGCTTCCGCTGCACGGCGCCGCCGAACACGTAGATCTTGCCGTTGTAGCCGACGACCGCGTTATGGTGCGCCGGCTGGGGCATGTTCTTCTTCTTCGTCCAGCGGTCGGCCGCCGAGTCGTACTCGAGCACGAGTCCCGGAGGCGCGCCCTGCTTGCCGCCAACCGCCACGGGATTACCGCCGAAGAGATACAGCTTGCCATTGACGACGGCGCTGTCCCACTCCTCATTGGTCTCGGGCAGCGGCGCGAGCCGCACCCATCGTCCTTGCATCTGGGCGTCGGCGACGACGGCGCCGAGCGCGAATATGAAAACCATCCACCGAACACGCGATGACATGTTTCTGATCTCCACCTGGCTACCGAGCGACCCAGCGACCTACCGACTCGCCGTCGCGCCCGGCGCCCGCTCGAACTCGTACGCCTCGTGCGCCGGCGACGATCCGGGCCCGCCGCCGCCCGTCCCGCTCTGCAACTGGCCGCTCACCGCGTGGAAACGGTTCCCGATGACGCCGCCCGCAAACCCATGGCGGGCGGTCGGCATCGCCGGAAGCGAGTACCAGCGATCGCGCGCCGGGTCGTACGCCTCGAAGTTGCGGAAGACGCCGACCATCTCGGTATCGAGGTACTCACCGCCGACCGTGTAGATCAGCCGGCCGTCGGTGCCGTAGGCCATGCCGCTGCGGGGGAAGAGCATGCGCGAGCGGATCCGCCATCGATCGGTGGCCGGATCGTACTCCTCGACCGCATCGACGGCGCTCGACCCGACGAACGACCAGCCGACCCGCCCGCCAATCGCATAGATCTTGCCGTTGACCGCCGCGCCCGCCAGGTGATTGCGCGGGACGTTCATCGGCGCGCGCGTCTCCCAGCTGTTGGTCTTCGGATCGTAGACCTCGTGCGTCGCCAGCGATCGATGCGGCACGGTCGCGCTGATCGAGACGTCTTCCTTCTGCCCGGGGTGATAGCCGGCGCCGCCAATCACATGAATCTTGCCGCCGAGCTCGGTCGCGAAGCCGCCGCCGCGCCGCGTGGGCATCGCGGCGATCTCGCGCCACGTGTTCGTCTCCGGCGTGTACTCCCAGGAGCGGTTGGTCGGGTACCAGTTGCCGCCGCCGGGCGTCGGCATGATGCCGCCGCCGAACACGTAGACCTTGCCGTTGTAGCCGACCATCGCCTGGTGGTGCACGGGCATCGGGATGTCGGGCTTCTTCGTCCAGCGATCGGTCGCCGGATCGTACTCGTTGAACCAGCCGGCCAGGCCGTTGGGCGCGTTGTCGCCGTAGCCGCCAAGGATGTACAGCCTGCCGTTGACGATCGCGCTGCCGATTTCCTGCGTCGGCTGCGGGTACGGCGCGAGCGTGACCCATTTCCCTTCCGGGGCCTGCGCACCAGCGACCGACAGCGCAAGCGGCGCCACGGCCAGCGCGACGAGAGCACGTGTGATGGCTGACGACGACATGACCTTCCTCCTGACGCCGGGTCTGCGGCGCGAGGCATGACGGCGCCGCGAGACCCGGCCTACGTACACAGGATGACTGCCTACTGCCTACTGCCTACTGACCTGCGGCGCCTGCACCTTTCCCTGCAGCGCCTTCCATAACATCTCGGCCGGCACCGCACCCGTGCCGTGCGATGGCGCAATCCGCTCGACGTCGAGCTTCAGCTGCCGCACGCGCTCGCCGAGCGCGGCGTAGTACGGGCTGACCAGTCCGGGCGGCGGATCGTTCGGGCGCGGCTCGCCGAAGTCGTTGAAGATGTCGGTGATGATGAGCAGCTTCTCCTGCGGCACGAACCCCATCAGCAGGTTCGCGGCGTGTCCGTTCGGCACGTGATAGATCTCCAGCGTCCGCGTCCCGTCGCTCACCACGTGCGTGTCGTCCACCCAGATGAAGTTCGCCGCCCGGGGCGCCTTCGCCAGCGCGTCGGGCGCGATCGTGTGCGGGTTCCCCAGCACGACCTGCTCGTAGAAGCGCCGGTTCATCTCGTGCGTCACGATGGTGACACCTTCGGCGACGAAGGCGCGCAGGCCCGCCGCGTGATCGCCGTGGTGATGGCTGTTGACGTGGTAGCGCACCGGCTTGTTCGGCACGAGGCGCCGCGCCTCGGCACGGTTGGCGAGCGCCCGGCCTTCCGTAACAGACGACTCGATGAGCACCGTGAAGTCGCGGAACTCGATGAGCTGGCTGTTCGGTTCGGGCGTGCCGGCGAGGTACCAGACGCCGTCGGCAATCCGGCGCCCTTCGGCGCGCGCCTGAGAGAGGCCGCCAGCCGCGGGCGGCGCGAGTGTCACCGCCGCGTTCGGCCGCACATCCGTGACCGTGATCTCGAGCGTCGGAAACCCGCCCTGCCGCTGCACGATCCGGGTGGGAAACTGCACGCCGCCGAACGCACGGTACTCCGCGAACGTCGTCTCGATCGGCATGTCGCCGAGAATCGGATTCGCCGTCCAGGTGTCGATCCGCTCGATCAGGCGCTCGGCGTTGACGTAGGCCTCCACGCGGTAGCGGTTCCTCGCCGTAAACGACACGACCGTCATCGACCGGCCGCCGAGCTGGCGCGACGCGGCCATCGGACTCGCGCTCATGGCGGCCTTGATGAACCCGTGCGGGGTCAGCGCCACGGCGCCGCCGCCCCATGGAGACGCCTCACCAGAGACTGCGGCCGCGCGCGCCTCGCGGTACAAGGGCTGGCCGCCGCCGCCGCGGGGCGGGTTCTCGAACTGCGTGCGCACGGTCTCCTCACGCGAGAGGCCGCGCTCGAAATCGATCGCGCGCGAGTAGGCGGCGTGAAACTTCGGGTATGGGGCGTCGGGGCGGTAGCTCTGCTGGAACGCGTAGGCGAAGCCCGCGCCCGAATACTGCACCGTCTTCAGATCCGCGGCGCCGAGCGCGCGCGCAACCTCAGTGAGGACGTTCGACGCATCCTGGGACGCGGCGCCCGCACCCC
Source organism: Acidobacteriota bacterium (assembly GCA_016184455.1). Taxonomy (GTDB): domain Bacteria; phylum Acidobacteriota; class Vicinamibacteria; order Vicinamibacterales; family UBA2999; genus MELF01. Next base: position 27,188 of record JACPCS010000087.1, on the reverse strand, counting down.
AGAGCGCGAGCGCCACGAGCACGACGAATCGGCTGGCCGGCGTCAACGGACTACCAGACGAAGCGGACGGCGACCTCGCCCTGCTGGCGGTTGAACGCCTGGCGGATGCGGCCGAACTGGTTCGACAGCGCGTTGGTGACCCACGCGGCGGCCAGATTGTCGCGGCCGAACAGGTTGAACACCTGGCCGATGAGCTCCAGCCGCCGCATGCCGCCGAGCGTGAACGCCTTGCTGACGCGGAGGTCAATCGCCTTGTAGTCGTTGGCGTCGATTTGCGACTCGGGGATCGCGCCGAGACCTCGCGAGGCGCGCCACTGGTTCACGGCCTGCAGCATTCGCCCGTTGTCCCGATTGCCGAGGTTGCGGGTCGTCCCGGGCACGTAGTCGGTGTTCACGCCGTCGCCGTTGAGGTCGACGCCCGCCGTCGCGCTGAACGGCATCACGGACCGGAGCTGCCAGACGGCGCCCAGGCTGACCTCGGAGGGCAGCAGGACCGAACCGCTCGCCACGAGCGCGTGGCGGCGGTCGTTGACCGCCGGCCCCTCGTCGAGCTGGGGCGCTTCCGACTGCGTGACGCGCGAGTTGATGCCACCCGAGGGGACGTTGCCGTCCGACTTCGCCAGCGTGTACGACACCGTGTAGAGGAACCGGTTGTCGAACCGTCGATCGAGCTTCAGCATCAGCGCCTTGTAGTCGATCTCGCCGTTCGAGCGCGTCTCCTCGATGCGGGCGAACTGGTTGAGCGGCCGCGGCCCCGACGTGCCGTTGGCGCGCGGGTTGATGTCGATCGCCTGCGGCACTTTGCTCATCCGGTTGTAGACGATGTCGGCGTGAATCGCCAGGTGTGCGGTCAGTTCCTGGGAGAAGCCGGCGGTCGTCGCGTGCGATTCCACGTTCTCGAGATCGTTGGCCAGAATCGAGATGTTCTGGGGCGCCGTCGAGACGAAGGCCAGCGGGTCCTGGCCCCGGTACGGATCGGGATAGGCCGGATTGGCGATCGTGATGCTCGCCTGGCGGAAATTGGTCCGCTCGACCGTCGTGACGAGCAAGTTCATCGGGTTGTAGTAGATGCCGTAGCCCGCTCGCACGACCGACCGCCCCTCGTTCAGGTCCCACGCGAGGCCGAGCCGAGGTCCGACGTTGTTCGTATCGCCGCGCCTCGAGAAGTCGACGTACGGAATCTGCCGATCCGTGCCGGTGGTCGGGAAGACCGACCGGTCGTCGAGGTCGAGCTCCTCGTTGAACGCCTTGTGCTGCAGGTCGTAGCGGAGCCCGAGGTTCAAGGTCAGGTTCGGCCGCACGCGCCACTCGTCCTGGATGTAGCCGTTCCACATCTGGTTCGGCACGTAACGCGGGAACTGGCCGAGCGCCGCCGTGAAGAGGCGCGCTCCCGTCAGGTTCCGCATGATCGTCGGGTTGTCCGGGTCGAACACCTGGTCGTTGGTGAACGTCCAGGTGCCGATGTTGTCGCGGAGGTCGCCCATGATCGTCAGGTGCAGGAACGCCCCGCCGAACTTCCACGTATGCGCGCCCGCGACGATCGACAGGTCGTTGCGGAGCTCGCGTGCGTACTGCGTGGTGTAGTAGTTCCCATTGGTCCCCCAGGTGAGACTTGGGAAGACGTACACCTGCGTGAGCGGCGCGGTCCGCGCCGGCGAGTTGTCGAACAGGTTCTCGAGCGGCCGCACGCCCGGAGGGTGCTGGCGGAAATGGTAGTTCGTGACCTGCCCGCGCATCTCGTTGAACACACGCGACGAGATCACCCACGTGTGCCCCGCCACGAGCGAATAGCGCTTCTGCTGGATGCCGTTGCCCGAGAAGAACGCCTGGGTGCCACCGCAGCCCTCGCACGTGAAGTCGGAGTCCTGCCACGCGTAGCGGGCGAAGGCCGTCTGCCCCTGGTTGATCTGCACGTCGCCGCGCGTGAAGACCATGTTGCTGTACTCGGGAATCGCGAACGTCCCCTCGACCGCCCGATACAGGTCCGGGCGGCCGGTCGTGACGGTCGCGTACGGCGTGGTGTCGGTGCGCTCGGCCGCAACGAAGAAATGGAGCCGGTCGCGAATGATTGGGCCGCCCAGCGCACCGCCGAACTGGTGGCGGTCGAAGTCGGGCTTCGAGATGCCGGCCGCCTCTTCGAACATGTTCAGCGTGTTCAGGCTCTTGTTACGAAGGAACTCGAACACCTCGCCGGTCCACAGGTTCGTGCCGCTCTTGGTCGCGAAGCTGACCGCGCCGCCGGCCGTCCAGCCGTACTCGGCCGGCGCCTGGCTCACGAGGACGCGGAACTCGCGGATGGCCGCCTGCGGAAAGTCCTGCCGCGGCTCGCCGGTGTTCCCTTCCTTGTTCCAGACGCCGTCCACCAGCAGCGCGCTCCCCATGGTGAACGCGCCGGCGCCGATGTTGGCGTTGAACTTGCGCGGCCGGACCGCGTCCTGGCTCGTCCCTGGCAGCAGCAGGGCAAGCCCGATCGGCTGCCGCGACTCGAGCGGCAGCATCTGCATCTGCTCCTGCGTGACCACGCCCGAGACGTCGCTCCGCGTCGTCTCGACGACCGGCGCCTCGGCGCTGACCTGGACCGACTCCTGCACGCCCTGCACCTGCATCGTCACGTCGCGCACGACTTCGCCGCCGGTCGTCAGCGTGATGTCGCTGACCGCGACAGGTCCGAATCCCTGCAGCTCGACGCGCAGGTCGTAGCGGCCGGGCGCGAGGCCGGCCAGCCGATAGCGGCCGTCGCCTTCGGTGACGACCGTGCGGGTGAAGCCCGTTTCGGTGTTGCGAACGGTGACGGTCACGCCGGGCAGGACGCCGCCCTGCGCATCGCTGACCACGCCGGAGAGCACGGCATTGGTCGTCTGCGCCGCCGCGGGCGCGGCCGCGAGCGCCATGAGTGCCACCAGCACCAGTGGCCGGACGAATGGACGCATGAGATCCTCCTCGAAGGCGGGAAAAAGGTGCGCGATTATATCCCGTGCTCGCACCCCACCGCGCAATAACCGCGCGGCGGGGGCCCCGCGTGTTGACCGGACACACCATCCGTGTAATGCTCGCCCACCGCAGGAGGTCGCGCATGATCCGCCGAATGTATGCCGTGTGCGCCACGGCGTCCGTCGTTCTCTTACTGCTCGTGTCGACGGCGTTCACGCAGGCGCGCTGGACGCGGCTTGCGCCGTTCCCGGAGCCCGATGAGGAACTGTATGGCGTGTCGGTCAGCGGCAAGCTGTACGTGCTCGGCGGCTTCGGCGCGGGCAAGGCGCGCGGCGCCGCCTTCGAGTACGACCCCGCGACCGACCGCTGGACCAAGAAGAAGCCGATGGCCCGCCCCGTACACCACCAGGCGATGGTCGGCTATCAGGGGAAGATCTACGTCTTCGGCGGCTTCGTCGCACCGTCTACCGGCGGCGGCTGGGAGCCGGTCGACAACGCGTGGGAGTACGACCCGGTGGCCGATACGTGGAAGGCGCTCGCGCCGCTCCCGATGAAGCGCGGATCCGCGGTCGTGGCCGAAGTCGGCGGCAAGATGTACCTCATCGGCGGCGCGACGACGGTCGAGGGGTCGAAGGAACCGGCCATCAACGGCAACGGCCCCGCACGCGTGCTCACGACCAATGAGGTCTACGATCCGGTCTCGAATACCTGGCAGAGCCGCGCGCCGATGGCGCTCGGCCGCAATCACGCGTTCGCCGGCGTCGTCAACGGCAAGATCTACGTGATCGGCGGTCGTACCGCGCACGCCTTCATCACCGTATCTACCAACACCGACATCGTCGAGGAGTACGACCCGGCGACCAACATGTGGTCGGGGCTCAAGGCCAAGATGCCGACCGCGCGGAGCGGCGGCGGCTGGGGCACGTACAACGGGAAGATCTACGTCGCCGGCGGCGAGGTGTCGACGCCGGAGCTGGCGGGCGCCTTCCGCGCGGTGGAAGTCTACGATGCGGCGGCGAACAACTGGACGAAGCTGCCGCCGATGCCGATGCCCCGCCACGGCGTGGCGGGCGCCGTCGTCGGCAGCCGGTTCCATCTGGTGAGCGGGATGATCACGACGGCGGCAGCCGGCGCGGGACAGGACCCGAAGATGGAGGTCCACACGCAGCTGCACGACGTGATCGATCTCGCGGGAGCGGGATCGAACTAATCAACCACGAAGTCCACGAAGAGCACGAATCCTCAGCGCCCGGGCGCCTTCGCACCCGGGTACCACTTGAAGCCGAGCTGCCGGGCCGCCTCGATGTGGCGGCCGTTGCCTTCGTGGCACGCATGCTCCCACGATTCGATCGCGTACGGATCCGCGTTGGCCTGATTCGCGCCGCACTCGGCGCAGGCGCCGCCGGTGCCGACGCGCCGCAGCGGCGCATTGATCTTCCACGCCCGCGTGAACGTCGACGGATCCTCGATCGTCACCTCGTAGTCGAGCGTGTTGATGTCGGCGAGCCGGAACCGCTCGATGACGCGCGCGTCCTCGCTGAAGAAATTTCCGACGCTGTCGAGCCACATCTTGCCGTTGAAGTTCGTCGACTCGACGACGAGCGTGTCGCCGTCCCAGCGGCCGCGCGGAATGCCCATCCAGAACTTCGCCCGTTCTGAGGGCCGCGGCCGTCGGTCGAGCGGAATGCGGCGGTGGTAGTGTCCCCAGTTCAGCATCTGGACCACATAGCCGGGCGTCTGCACGAGCTCGAAGCCGCGTTGCGCGTAGCGCGGGACGTTCTTCAGACAGAAGGTCTGCGGGTCCATGTAGAGGCGCTCGCCCGTCTCGCCCGGCCATCCGCGGGCGAGGGTGGCGCGGTGGCGGTTGCGCGCGGCGAGCGCCCACGGCTGGTACGGAATGCGGCCGTCCGGCGGATCCGAGACGCGGCTCTCGGCCGGCGGCGTCGTGTCGTCGACGAACTCCGTCTCCTCGATGTCGTCGCCGCTGTAGCTGCCGCCCCAGCGTCCCTGCAGATTGGGCGTGCCGTCGGGGAGCCGCGGCGGCTGAAACGGCGGGAGCGCGGCCTTGCGCGCCAGCCACGACCGGGCGCCGGGCTCCTTCCGCGTCTCCTTCGAGTAGGTCGCCTGTCCCGCGAGGGCGATCGGTGCCAGGGCACCGCTGACAAGCATGAGCGGGATCAACCGCGCCATGAACCGTATTCGCACGACAACACCTCACAAACAGGCCCAGGGCCGCAGGCCTCGGGCCTCAGAATGCTTTCACTTATTAGGCCAGGTTTCCTCGAGGAGATACGCGTAGCACTCGTACTCCAGGATCTCGGCGTCGGCGTCGACCCGCCGGTACAGCGGCATGCTCATCTTCCACGGCCGGGTGAACACCTTCGGGTCCTCGATCGTGACCTCGTACAGCATGTGATCCGGAGCGGTGCGCGTGAACCGCTCCACGACGTGCAGCTGCTCGCTGTGGAAGTTGCCCGCCTGGTCGAACCAGGTCTCCGGCGTGAAGTGGATCGTGTCGACGACGAGCGTGTTGCCTTCCCAGCGGCCGCGGGAGTCGCCCATCCACCACTCGATCGGCCCTTCCGGATGCGGATTGCCGTTCATGTAGATGTGGCGCAGCGTGTGGTTGTACTCGTACAGAATGTTGATCTTGTCTTCCTGCTGCACGATCTGGAACGGGTGCGGCATGTAGGTGATCCGGGGCACGCCCGACAGCAGACACCGGCGATCCGGATCGAGCGTCGCGCGGCTGGCGTCGTTCTGCTGTTTCCGCTCGAGCGCCCAGGGCTGATACGGGATCTCGTGTCCCTCGACCACGCCGCGACCCGCCGGCACGCCGAGCGACGCACCATGGTCCTGGATATCCCAGGCGGCGGTATTCATGACCTGCCAGATCCCCTGGAGATCCGGGTGGCCGAAGGGGGTGCGCGGAGGCGTGTACGTCGTTTGAGCGCCGACCGCCGCGCTGCACAGCACGAGCACGGCCGCCACGGTGATGGTTTTCACGCACGCGATTTTATCTCGGCGTAATCGTGGTAAAAAGGACGGCCGGAGGCGCCATGAAGACGCACGTTCGTGTACTGACGCTCGCGTTGCTCTGTGTATCGGCCGCGGTCGTGAGCGGCCAGGTGGCCGGCGGACCGCCCCCGTGGGCGTACGGATTCACCGGGCCCGGGACCGAGCCGGCAGCGCCTCCGTGCGCGAAGGACTCGAAGCCGCTCGACTGCGCGCGGCTCGGCGCGCCGCGGCCGAAGGACGTGATGCACAAGCTGCCCGATACCGAGCGCACCTTCGCCGAGTACGATATCCATTTCGACTACGGCCCGTCGGATTGGTATCCGGGCGACCATCCGGCGATGCCGGAGATCGTGGCGCACGGCCGCGAGCGCGACACGCTGCGCGCCTGCAGCCTGTGCCACTACCCGAACGGCCAGGGGAAACCGGAGAACGCACCCGTCGCCGGGCTGCCGGCGGAGTACATCCTTCAGCAGCTTCAGCAGTTCAGGGACGGCACACGCCGCAGCGCCGATCCGCGCAAGGCGAACACCAACGAGATGATTCAGATCGCCCGGCACCTGACCGAGGCGGAGATGCAGGCCGCCGCCGAGTACTTCTCGTCGATCACGTGGCGGCCCTGGATCAAGGTCGTCGAGACCGACATGGTGCCGAAGGCCAAGCCGGGGATGAACGGCCTCTTCCTGCCCCAGCCGGGCAACGAGAAAGAGCCGCTCGGCAAGCGGATCCTCGAAGTGCCCGAGAATCCTGATTTCACCGAGCGCGCCCGCGCACCGCGCTCGGGCATGGTCGCCTACGTGCCGGTCGGCAGCGTCGCGCGCGGCGAGCAGCTGGTCACCACGGGCGGGGGCACGACCGTGCAGTGCACCGCCTGCCACGGCGCCGCTCTCCAGGGTGTCGGCGGCACGCCGCCCATTGCGGACCGACAGGCGAGCTACTTGGCCCGGCAGCTCTACGACTTCCAGGCGGGCACGCGTGAAAGCGCGATCATGCAGCCGGTGGTCGCCAAGCTGACCGAGGACGACATCATCGCGATCGTCGCGTATGTCGGGTCGAAATAAGGGTCCGGTTCGAGCCGGACACCACGTACGACAGAGGCCATCATGAAGAAGACATTTGTTGTCGTTCTGGCGCTCGCGACGGCCTTGTCGGTCGGAGGGCGCGCGCAGGATGCGCGCGCCACGCTCGATGCCGCCGCCAAGGCGCTCGGCGCCGCGAATCTCAAGACGCTCGAGTTCTCCGGCTGGGGGTACGACTACGTCTTCGGCCAGGCGTACCACGGCACGTCCTCCTGGCCGCGCTTCAACGTGCCCGGCTACACGATGGCGATCGACTTTGCCGCGCCCGCCGTGCGCGACGACCGCCGGCGCGCGCAGCTCGAGAGCCCGCCGCTCGGGGGCGGCTTCCAGCCGCTCTTCGGCGAACAGCGCCAGATCTGGGTCGCCAGCGGGCAATTTGCGTGGGACGTGGTCGGCGGCAACGCCGTGGCGCCGCGCATCCGCGACGACCGCCGCCCGACGGCGGACGGGCGCCTCGAGCAGATCACGCTCACGCCGCAGGGCTTCATCAAGGCCGCGCTGGCCCATAACGCCACCGTGAAGGCAGAGACGATCCGCGGCGCCCGCAAGACCATCGTGTCGTTCACCACGCCCGCGGCGCGCTACGAGGGGACGCTCAACGATCAGCACCTCGTCGAGCGCATCGAGGGATGGTTCGGCCACGTGGTACTCGGCGACACGACGATCGAGGCCGCGTTCAGCGACTATCGCGACTTCAACGGCATCAAGTTCCCCGCGCGCATCGTCCAGCGCGAGGGCGGCTATCCGCTGCTCGACGTGATGGTCACCGACGTGCGGCCGAATGCACCGGTCGCGATCGAGGTGCCGACGAACATCCGGACCGCCAAGCCGCAGCCGGCCGTCGGCACGCCCGAGCGGCTCGCCGAGGGCGTGTGGCTCATTCCGGCGTACGCGCAGAGCGTCGCCGTCGAGTTCCGCGATCACGTCGTCGTCGTGGAGGCGCCGGAGACGGAGGCGCACTCGGTCGAGGTGATGGCGGCCGTCCGCACGGTCATCCCGAACAAGCCGATCCGGTACGTGATCAACACGCATTCCCACTTCGATCACATCGGCGGCCTGCGCGCGTACGCGGCGGAGGGCGCCACGGTCGTCACGCATCGCGACAACATCCCGTACTTCCAGTCGCTCTGGACGGCGCCGCGGACGATCGTTCCCGACCGGCTCGCCACGTCGGGCCGCACGCCGGCGTTCGAGGGCGTGCTGGGGTACCGGCTGATGACCGACGGCTCGAAGACGCTCGCCATCTATCACTACCCCGGCAACATGCACAACCCGACGATGCTGATGGTCTATCTGCCGAAGGAGAAGATCCTCGTCGAGGCCGATTCGTTCTCACCGCCGGCGGCACCGCTGACGTCGCCGCCACACGCGCTGCCCAACCTGATTCACTGGTACGAGACGGTGCAGCGCCTCAAGCTCGACGTCGAGCAGGTGGTGCCGATCCACGGGCGGGTGACGACGATGGAGGAGGCGGGACAGATCATCGCGCGGTTCTCGCCGAACCAGACGAACTAGCTGGTAGCCGGTAGCTGGTAGCCGGTAGCAAGAACCAAGAACCACGAATCCGGAACCTGCTACCGGCTACCGGCTACCGGCTACCACCTACAGGCTGAGGGACGTATGGCGCAGACCACATGGCGGATGAAGGGCCAGGTGCTCATCGCGTGCAACTGCGACTACGGCTGCCCGTGCAACGTGAACGGGCGGCCGACGCGCGGCGACTGCGAGGGCGGCTGGACCTGGCAGATCGAGCAGGGCGTCTACGGCGACACGAAGCTCGACGGCCTCTGGGCGGGCTTGTACGCCGACTGGCCGAAAGCGATTCACGAAGGCGACGGCGTCGCCGTGTACCTGATCGACGAGCGTGCCACCGAGGCCGAGCGATCGGCGCTCCGCACGCTGCTCGAAGGGGACGCGGGCGGCCCCTGGGCGATCTTCCGCAAGACGCTCAGCGAGCTGCACGGTCCGCGGTACGCGCGCTTCGACACCGACGATTCCGGGCCGCTGGCGCGCGTGTGGGTGGATGGCATGGTGGATCTCGCCACCGAGTTCATCCGCAATCCCGTCACCAAGGAAACCGTCCACCCGCGCATCGTGATGCCCGAAGGGCTCATCGTGAAGGAAGCGGCGCTTCTCGGCTCCTCACGGTTCGTCGTCACGCACGATCAGGTGCATTACGACCACTCGGGGAAATACGCTGCGGCGGGGTACTTCCAGTACGTCGGCCCGTAGGCACCCGGCAATGACAGGCCGCGCCCGACACGCGCTCGTGCTGTTCGCGGTGGCGGCCGCCTCGACGGCGGTCTCCGCCCTGCAGACCCGCGGCGCCGATCACGTCGTCCCATCACGTCCCGAGACCGTCGTCTGGGGCTGGATTCCCATCGATCGGCCGCCGGTCGCCACCGTGCAGCCGGGCCAGACGGTCCGCATTGACACACTCTCTCACCACGGCGCCACGCAGGCCGAGCCGCCGGAGACGCTCCTTGGCCCGTACGGTGTGCGTCCGAACGAGATCCTGCAGGACGTCCGCGACTTCTGGGCGTCGCGCGCGGGACGGCCCCGTGAGGGGCGCGGCGGCGCCCACATCCTGACCGGCCCGATCGCGATCGCCGGCGCCGAGCCGGGCGACATGCTGGAAGTGCAGATTCTCGAGCTGACGCCGCGCGTCCCGTGGGGCGTCAACACCACAGGCCCGGCGAGCGGCGTGCTCGGGCCCGATTATCCCGGCACGCGTCCGGGCGATCGGACGCTCGATATTCCCGCCGGCACGCGCCACGTGATTCGCACCAGCCGCGTGAACGGCCGCGACGTCGCGATTCTCGCCGACGACATCCACGTGCCGCTCGCCCCCTTCATGGGGATCATGGCGGTCGCACCGCGCGCGCCCGCCGTCGGCGAACCCGGCGTGACGATCGCCGGCGTGCAGAGCTCCACGCCGCCGGGACCGTACGGCGGCAACATGGACCTAAAGGATCTGACCGCTGGCAGCACGCTGTATCTGCCGGTGTTTCACCGGGGCGCGCTGTTCTACGTCGGCGATCCGCACGGCGTACAGGGGAACGGCGAGGTGAGCGGCAACGCGCTGGAGCAGTCGCTCACGGGCCTCTTCCGCTTCCGGGTGCACAAGGGAAAATCGATCGCGCTTCCGCGCGCGGAGACGCCGACGCACTACATCCTGATGGGGATTGATCTCGATCTCGATCGCGCCATGCGGACCGCGGTGCTCGAAACCGTGTCGTTTCTCGTGGCCGAGAAGGGGCTCACGCCCGCAAAGGCGTTTTCACTCGCGAGCCTGGCGGCCGACTTCCAGGTGGCGGAAGCCGTGGACCAGGTGCAGCTCGTCGCCGCGAAGATTCCGAAGAGTCTGTTCCCGAAAAAATAGCCGGTAGCTGGTGGCCGGTAGTGGGTGGCAGGTTCTCGGTTCCTGGTTCCTGCTACCGCCTACCAACTACCGGCTACCGGCTAGGTTCAGAACTGCAGCCGGAAACCGAGCTGCAGCGCGCGCGGCGAGTACGCGATGTTCGCGTTGCGCTGCGGCCGGCCGAACTGACGGTTCGCCTCGTCGAGCACGTAGGTCCCGTAGTTCGCGCGATCGAACAGGTTGAACACCTCCAGCAGGCCGTCCGCCCGCACGCGGCCACCGAGCGGGACGCGCTGCGACAGCCGGAGGTCGACGCGGTGGATCGGGTCGCCGACGAAGTTGGCGCGCGGGACGATCGTCCCGTTCGGCCGCAGGCGCTGGCTGCCGCCGCCGAGGTCGCGGAGATCCTGGCCCCAGAAGGTGTCGTCGCGCTCGCCCGAGCCGAAGAAGTAGATACCGCTCACCTGGAAGCCGTACCCGACCTGCCACAGACCGTTGAACGTGAGCCGGTGGCGCTGGTCGGTGACCCCGAGCGTGTACTCGCCGCCCAGGTCGCCAGCCACCCGGAACGGCACTTCCTGCACGACTCCGCCGATCATCGCGAGCGGCGGCGGATCGCCGTTCCAGTAGCCCGACAGCGTGTAGCTGGCCGACGCTTGCCAGTCGTCGCTGAAGCGTTTGGTGACCGACGTCTGCAGCGCGTGGTAGTTGGCCCAGCCGTGGTACGCGTAGAAGCCGACCTGCCCCCACGTCGGTATGGGCCGGTTGGCGGCCGTTCCGAACGGCCGGTTCGCGCCGGTCGTCTGATCGTAGGTCACGTTGACGTTGGGGTGAATCACCTTCTGATTGCCGTCGTGCTTGTAGACGTAGTCCGCCTCGAACACGGCGTTGCCGGCGATCTGCCGCTGCACACCGATGGAGGCCTGCCACGTGCTGGTCAGGCCGTCCAGCCCCTCGGGCGGCGCCAGTTCTTCGGCGGCGCGGAGGATGCACCCGGGCCGGTTGTTCACGTTGCAGGTCTGCTGCAGCGCCTGCTGATACGTCGGGTACGGCCCGTTGAACGGGTTCGACGGAAAGTCCGGCCGGCGATCGTTGGACGGCTCGAGGAACGTCGTCGTGTTGATGCGCGTCGAATGCGTGAAGTTGCCGGCGATGATGTCGGGGTAGTACAGGCCGGCGCCGCCGCGCAGCACGGTGCGATCGTTCCACTGGTAGGCAAACCCGAGCCGCGGCTGGACGTTGTTCCCATCCTGCGACCGTCCGGGAAGAATCCACGGCTCCGACACCGTCTCCTGGTTGGTGGCGTTCCAGATGAGGTCATAGCGGAGGCCGAGGTTCAGCGTCAGCCGGTCGGTGATGCGCCAGTCGTCCTGGACCCAGGCCGCGTACTTCGGCTGGTCGAACCGCACCGGGAAGTTGTCTGAGATGCCGACACGGTACCGACGCGTAATCGAGGCCAGCGCGTTCAGGTTCCAGGTGTCGGCGTTGTTCCAGACCGGCAGGATCTGTTCGATGTTTGCCGGCAGCGGTCCACCGCGGGCGTCGATTCGCCCCATGCAGAACGAGCAGTTGGCCGCCACCTTCTTGTCCCACAGGTACTCGCCGCCGGCCTTCAGGTCATGGCGGCCTCGCGCCTCGTACGAGAACGTGAAGTCGTCGCGGACGTTGTAGACGTCCTGCGTCCAGTAGCGCGGCCAGTTCGTGTTGCCGGCGACGTTGAAGCCCGTCAACTGAATGCGGGGGTGGCCGTTGGTGATCCCGCGCGACGCCAACGGGTGATTCGACCAGGTGGTGCTGTTCTTGTTCTCGAAGCCATAGCCGGCGTAGCCCACCTTGACCTCGTTGAGCGCACGGCTGCTCAGCACCGAGGTGTGCTGCAGCAGCAGGCCGGTTGTCTTGTTGTCCTCGCTGCCCGAGCCGGCCGGGTGGTCGCTCCCCAGCTCAGGCGTCAGGAAATTGTTGTACGTCGACATGTTGGCCTTGAACATCACCCGGTTCTCGGGCGACAGCTGATAGTCGAGCCGTGTGGTGCCGAGCTTCGCCGTGTTCTGCCCTTCGCGCGCAATGTTGAACGCCGGAAACGGCGTATTGGCGATGCTCGTCCGCGGTTCACGGTCGTACTCGTAGTGCGCGAAGAAATGGAACCGGTCGCGCAAGATGGGGCCGCCCGCCGCCATGCTCCACTGCTGCTCCGAGCCAGGGACCACGCGCTTGAGCACGGGATCGGCCGCGTTCCAGTCGGAGTCGCGGAAGTAGCCCGAGAACAGGCCGGCGTACTGGTTGGTCCCGGACCGCGTGATCGCGTTCACCTGTACGCCGGTCGACCGGCCCTGCGTCGCGTCGAACCGATTGGCGATGAACTGGAACTCGCCAATCGCGTCGCGGCTGAACCGCGGCTGTCCGCCGGGGCCGAGCTGCGCCGTCACCTGCTGGCCGTCCATGTTCGTCTGGAATTCCGGGTTGTCCTCGCGCGAGTCCTGCACGGGGACGCCACCCATGTCATTGGTGCGGTTGCCCGCCGCCAGCAGCGCCAGCGTCATCCAGTCGCGCCCCTGTACCGGCAGCTCCGACATCTGCTGCGGATCGACGTTGGTGCCGAGGTCGGATGTGGTGACGTCGAGCAGCGGGGCTTCGCTGGTCACCGTCACCGTCTCCGCCACGCCGCTGACGGTCATCTGAAGCGGGACGTTGGCCGTCTGGCCCACGAGCAGCGTGATGCCGCTGCGCAGGACGGTGGTAAACCCGGACAGCTCCGCCGTGAGGCGGTAGCCGCCGACACGAGCAGGTATGCGATAAATGCCGCGTTCATCAGTAACCGCCACGAACGTATTCCCTGTGGCTTCGTGCACGGCCGTCACCGTCACGCCGGGCAGCACGCCGCCGGTCGAGTCGGTCACGGTACCGGTAATCACCGCCTCCTGCGCGAAGCCTGTCACGGGCAGCGCCAGGAGGGCGGCTACGATGGTGAACCATCGCCACGCACCCAGTTTCATGAACATCCTCCTCAGTGGTCATTTTTCGAGGACACTCGCCAGTGACGGCATTTGGGCGCGAGTGTCCTCGAAAAATGACCTCCGACCCCATTTACAACAGCGCCGCGATCGCCTGGCCGACCTCGTTCGTCGACGCAGACCCGCCGAGATCCCGCGTCGTCGTCTTCCCTTCCTTCACCACCTGCTCGATCGCCGCGACGACCGCGCGGCCCGCGTCCTCGTGTCCGAGATGGTCGAGCATCATGGCGCCGGTCCAGATCTGGGCGATCGGATTGGCGATCCCCTTCCCGGCGATATCGGGCGCCGAGCCGTGCACCGGCTCGAACATCGACGGGTACTCCTTCTCCGGGTTGATGTTGGCTCCGGGCGCGAGACCGATCGACCCGGCGATCGCCGGACCGAGGTCCGAGAGGATGTCGCCGAACAGGTTCGAGGCGACGACGACGTCGAACCAGTCGGGGTGCTGGACGAAGTGGGCGGTCAAAATGTCGATGTGGTACTGCGCCGTCCGGATGTCGGCGTACTCCTTCGAGATCGCGGCAAAGCGCTCATCCCAATACGGCATGCTGTGGATGATGCCGTTCGACTTGGTCGCGGAGGTCAGATGCTTCCGCGGGCGCCTGCGCGCCAGTTCGAACGCGTAGCGCATCACGCCGTCGCACCCTTTTCGCGTGAACATCGCCACCTGCACGGCGGTCTCCTCGGGCGTGCCGCGGTACAGCCGGCCGCCGATCTCCGAGTACTCCCCCTCGTTGTTCTCGCGGACGATCACCATGTCGATGTCGGCCGGCGTGCGGCCGGCGAGCGGCGACCGCGCGCCGGCGAGCAGCCGCACCGGCCTGAGGTTGATGTACTGCCGGAACCCGCGACGGATCGGGATCAGCAGCCCCCAGAGCGACACGTGATCGGCCACGCCCGGAAACCCGACCGCGCCGAGAAAGATGGCGTCGAAGGTCCGGAGCCGATCGAGGCCGTCCTCCGGCATCATGCTGCCGGTCTTCGCATAGCGCTCGCAGCTCCAATCGAACCTCGTCCAGTCGAAGCCGAAGCCGAAGCGGCGGCCCGCCGCCTCGAGCACGCGCATCCCTTCGGGCACGACTTCCTTGCCGATCCCGTCGCCCGGGATCACGGCGATGCGATGGTTCATGGTTGGTGGTTGGTGGTTGGTCGTTCGTGGTCGGGTATTCTATGCGACCGAGGCACAGCGATGACAACTTTCCGATTCACTCCACTTCGCCGCATCGCGGTGACAGCGGCGATCGCGGCCGTCATCGTCGTCACCGTAGGTGCGCAAGGGGGGCGAATGACGATGCGACCCGAGGAGGTGCCGTGGCCGGCCGCGCAGGCGGGGGGCGCCGGCACGTCGGGCGCGGGCGGTATCGAGACGGTCGTCGTGAAGGGCGATCCGACCAGGCCAGGTCTCTACACGCTGATGCTGCGCGTGGCACCGAACGTCCGTATCCAGGCACACTCGCACCGCGACGATCGGATCGCGACGGTCGTCAAGGGCACGTGGTACTTCGGCTACGGTGAGACGTTCAACGAGGCGGCGCTCCAGGCGCTTGGTCCGGGAAGCCTGTATGCCGAGCCGCCGAACGTACCGCACTTCGCGATGACGAAGGAACAGGTGGTCCTGCAGATCACGGGCGTCGGGCCGACGGCGACGACGTACGTGGACCCGAAGAATGACCCGACAAAGAAATAGGGGTCAGGGGCCAGGGGTCAGGAAGCAGGAGGAATCAGGGACGATTCAGGGGTCACGCCTGACCCCTGAATCCTGACCCCTGACCCCTCGAGTGTTCAGAACGCGAGCCGGAAGCCGAGCTGGACGATGCGCGGCTGATAGGCGACGTTCGCGTTGAACGACGGCCGCCCGAAGTTTGCGTTGCTCACCGCGGTCGTATACGACCCGTAGTTCGCGTGGTTGAAGATGTTGAATACTTCCGCCATCCCGTCGGCCGTCACACGTCCGGCGATCCGGAACCGCTTCTGGAGCCGCACGTCGACGCGGTGGATCGGGTCGCCCACCAGGCTGTTGCGCGGCACGATCGCGCCGTCGGGACGCAGCCGCCCTGTGCCCCAGTTGCCCTGGTTCGCAGTCGTCCCGAGGTTGCGCAGGTCGCCGCCCCAGTTGGTCGCGAAGCGCTCGCCGGAACCGAAGAAGTAGAGGCCGCTCAATTGGACGCCGTAGCCGACGTCCCAGATGCCATTGAAGGTGGCCCGGTGGCGCTGGTCGGTCACTGCGAACGAGTAGTCGTCGCCCAGATCCGGCACCACCCTGAAGGCCAGTGGGCTCCACATCACACCCCCGCGGCCGTCCGGCTGCACGAACACGGGCTCACCCGGCGAATCGGAGAAGCCCGACAACGAGTAGGTGGCGTTGGCCTGCCAGCGGTTGCTCATCCGCTTGGTGACGTTCATCTCGAGGCCATGGTAGTTGGTGCGGCCGAGCATGAACTCGCCGAGCACCGTGCCCCACTCCGGGAACGGCAGCAGCGCCCGGTTGGTGGAGGGGTTGTTCGCGAGCGTCGCGGCGTTGTAGGAGAGATTCATGTTGCGCGCGACCTCTTCGTTCCGTCCGCCGGTGAAGACGTAGTTGGCCTCGATCGCCATCGTGCCGCCGAACTGCCGCTGCAGCCCGATCGACGCCTGGTGGCTCCAGCCGACCTCGTGCAGCGTCTCCATCCCCTCCTCACTCGGTCCCGGGATCTCGATCGTGACGGATCGCCGGAAGCACCCCGGCCGGTTGTTGGTCTTGTCGCAGGAGTTCGCCAGGATCTGGTCGTAGGTCGGCTTCGGCCCGTTGAACGGGTTGACCGCGAAGTCGGGCCGTCCGTCATTCGGGATGGCCGGGATCGTGGTTCTCGTCCACAACTCCGACTGGTGGGCGGCATCGCTCTCGAGCTGCGTGTAGAACAGTCCGTAGCCGCCGCGCACGACCGTCCGATCGTTCAACTGGTACGCGAAGCCGAGCCGCGGGGCGATGTTGTTGATGTCGTGCGGACGGTTGCCCGACAGGAACGGACGGAACTCGATATCCTCGCCAAGGACGCCGAGATCCAGGTCGTACCGGACGCCAAGGTTCAGCGTCAGGCGGCTCGTCGCGGACCAGTCGTCCTGGAGCCAGAACGCGAAGACATCGCGCCGGCGGGTCATGCTGTGGTCGCCGAACGACTCCTCGTAGCGGATGATGAGCGGCGACAGCGGCGCCAGGTTCCAGGTGGAGGCGTCGTTGTAGACGGGGAACAGTTGCTCGACGTTCGCCGGCGGGCGTGAGTTGCTGATATACGCGCCGGTGCAGCGATTGCACCAGTGCAGCCAGTTGCCATACCAGTTCAGGTACTCACCGCCGGTCTTCAGGTCGTGCCGACCCAGCGCTGTGTAGGACAGCGTGAAATCGTCACGGATCGAGAAAATCCGCTCGAAGATATCCTGCGGGGAGTTGGTGGGAGTGCCAATCGTGTAGCCGGTGAAAGAAACGTTCACCGAGCCGCCGTCCATCCCCTTGGCGTTCGGGAACGGCCCCCCTGCCCACTTGGTGTCGGGCAGCAGCGCCCAGTGGAAGTTCGAGAACCCGCCCTTGAGCTGGTTCAGGCTCCGGTCGTTCAGCACCCACGCCTGCGTCAGCCACACCTGGTCGCTCTCGCGCCGGATACTCTGCGAGGACGAGGGATGCAGCGCGGCGCCGCCGGTGTTCTGCCTCGGCAGCAGCTGGTAGTACTTCGAGTACCGCAGCGTCAGGTGCGACTGCGGCGTGAACTGCGCGTCGCCCCGCACGCCGCCGGTGTGCTGCGTGCGCGTGCCCGGCAGATCGATGTTGAAGCTCGGGTACGGGCTGGTGAACGTCACGGTCCGCGGCTCGCGCTCGTACTCGTAGTTGCCGAAGAAATGAATCCGATCCCGCCGGATGGGACCGCCGAACGTGCCGCTCAGCTGCTGATCGGAGTACGGCAGCACGCGCTGCTGGATGAAGTCCTCGGCGTTGAGTCTGTCGTCACGGAAGTAGCCCGAGAACGTCCCGGCCGGCGTGTTCGTGCCCGACTTGGTGATCGCGTTGACCACCATGCCCTGCGAGCGCCCCTGCGTGGCGTCGAAGCGGTTGGTGATGAGCTCGAACTCCGCGATCGCATCGCGGCTGTAGCGCGGCTGCTGCTGCGAACAGCAGATCAACTGCGTGATCTGCTGGCCGTCCATGTTCACCTGGAAGAAGCCCTGACGATCCTGTGGGACCTCGGACGCCGCGTTCGAGCGGCTCCCAGGCGCGAGCAGGCTCAAGTCCATCCAGTTCCGGCCGTTCACCGGCAGCTCCTGCATCTGGCGCGGATCGATGTTGCCGCTCACGGCCGACGAGGTGACCTCGATGAGCGGCGCTTCGCCGGTGACCGTGACGGTCTCCTGCACGCCGGAGACGGACATGTCGAGATGGAGCGTCACCTCGCGGCCGAGCAGCAGCTCGATGCCGGGGCGGACGACGGTGGTGAAGCCGGCAAGCTCCGCGGTCACGCGGTAGACGCCGGTGCGGAGCGAAATGCGATAGACGCCGTTCTGGTCGGTGACGCCGACGAACGTGCTACCGGCGGCCTCGTGCGTCGCGGTGACGGTGACACCGGGGAGCACGGCGCCGGTGTTGTCGCGTACGGTGCCGTTGAGCGTCGCCTCCTGCGCGGCGGCCAGCGGCGGGAAGAGCAGCAGGGCGAGGATGGTCAACCCGACAAATCGTCCGCATTTCATATCAGACTCCTTGTGGTAGGTTCCCCTCGAAAAACGGGCACATTATATATACCCATTCCGGCGGCGCCGCCCGGGCGTGCCGGATCGCCGCTTTGTCGCCCGGCCGTTCTTGGCTAATATTGGGGACGCTTTGTTTGGCGGGTCCCCGGCGTGCGGTCGGTGCGTGTACGGGGGGCTCAGGAGGCTGATGATGCGGTTCAGATTGAGTGTTGCGGCCCTGTGTGCGGTCGTCTTTGCGTTCCCGGTGTCCGCGCACCATTCCCACGGCAACTACATGGACACGTTTTCGGACATGAGCGGCGTGGTGAAGGAAGTCCACCTGGTCGTGCCGCATTCGTGGGTGTACATGGAAATGAAGGACGCGAACGGACAGCCGCAGATCTGGGCGCTCGAGGCCACCGGGCGCAACGGGCTCGAGCGCATCGGCGTGACCCGCGAGTACGTCAAGCCGGGTGACACGATCAAGGTGCGGTGCCACCCGCTGCGCGACGGCTCGCGCGGCTGCCTGCTCGGGTTCCTGAAGGCGTCGGACGGCTCGGTCAAGGACTGGGACGGCAACAACGCGCCCGCTCCGTCCGACTTCTAGTCGCGGGTTCCATCCGACTGCTGTAACCACGGGGAAGCCGCGGGCTTCCCCTTCTTTGTCTTCGGGCGCGCCCTCGAGCGCCCGGCTCGCCGCTGTGATGCAGACCACAACCGCCGTCCTGCCCCGAGACGACCGCGTCGACCGCGCCGACATGCGTCGGCGCATCAAGGCCATCTTCATCGGCTCGGTCGGCAACCTGGTGGAGTGGTACGACTTCTACGCGTATGCGGCCTTCGCGCTCTACTTCGCCGGGTCGTTCTTCCCCGGCACCGACCCGGTCGTCCAGCAGCTGAACGCCGCGCTCCTCTTCGCGCTCGGGTTCGTCGTGCGGCCGATCGGCGGCTGGCTGTTCGGCCATCTCGCCGATCACTACGGACGGCGCACGTCGCTGATGCTGTCGGTGCTGCTCATGTGCTTCGGCTCGCTGATGATCGCGGTGACGCCGACCTACGGGTCGATCGGCGTCGCCGCGCCCGTCCTGCTCGGTCTCGCGCGCACGATTCAGGGACTGAGCCTCGGAGGCGAGTACGGCGCCAGCGCCACCTATCTCAGCGAGGTCGCCGACCGCGACCATCGCGGGTTCTATTCCAGCTTTCAGTACGTCACGCTCATCGGCGGCCAGTTGTGCGCGATCCTCGTCCTGCTCCTCCTGCAGCAGCTGTTCCTGACCCCCGACCAGCTGCGCGCGTGGGGCTGGCGGATTCCATTCGTGATCGGCGCGCTGCTGGCGGTGATCGCGCTGGTCATGCGGCGCAACCTGCACGAGACCGATGATTTCGTCGCGTCCAGGGCCGTGACCCGCCGCACGAGCTCCGTGCGGGCGCTCGTGAAATACCCCCGCGAAGTGCTCCTCGTCGTCGGCCTCACAATGGGCGGCACGACGGCCTTCTACACGTACACGACCTACATGCAGAAGTTCCTTCGCCTGTCGGTCGGCCTCAACGACATCCAGACGACGATGGTCACGGCGGGTTCGCTGATCTTCGCGCTGTGCCTGCAGCCCACCTACGGCGCGATCTCCGACCGGATCGGCCGCAAGGCGCTGCTCATCTGGTTCGGGGTGATGGGCACGGTGTGCACGATCCCGCTGCTCGACACGCTGGAGGCGACACGAAGCGGATTCACGGCGTTCGTGCTCATTGCCGGCGCCTGGACGATCGTCGCCGGCTACACGTCGATCAACGCCGTCGTCAAGGCGGAGCTGTTTCCGACGAGCGTCCGCGCCACGGGCGTCGGCCTGCCGTACGCGGTGACCGTGTCGATCTTCGGGGGCACGGCCGAGTCGATCGCGCTGTGGTTTCAGTCGATCGGCCATCAGCGGTGGTTCTACTACTACCTGACGGCCGTGATTGCGACCTCGCTCCTCGTGTACGTGACCATGCGCGACACGAAGCACGCGTCGGCCATGGGCCGGCACGAATAGCCGGCCCGAGCCGCGGCCGCGCCCGCCTGTCAGTTGGTCGGCGTTCCCGCCGACGCGGCATACCCGAGGCGAATCATCCCCTGCTTCACGCCGTTGACGGTGCCGCTCGTGAGCCACGTCCGCGAGGCCTCGAAGAGGAGCGCGTGGTTCTTCTCCCACATCGCGTTGTGCGAGGAACAGGCGAGGTCGACGAACAGCTTCTCGCGGGAGCCGACGTCCTCGTACATCTGCCGCACGCGCTCGGGCAGCACCTGCCGATCGTGCACGCCGCTGACCATGAGCGTCGGGACAGCGAGCGTCCTGACCATGGCCGGCGTCCAGGTGCCAGTGGAGTTCGGCGCCCGCCGCACGCCGGGCCCCCAGGTCGCGCCGACGGGATCCGACCGCAGCATCTCGGTCCAGATGGCGTCGGCCACCGCCGCCTCGTACTGATCCGGGCAGCCGACCTGCCGGTCCCAGTTCGCGATGAACTCCCGCCGAGACTGCGTGTTCATCGCGGCCCCGGACGCCGGCGGCGCTTCGGCGGCAGCCGCCGACACCGATCGATCGTAGCCGGGCGCCAGGAGTACGAGCCGCGACACGGCGGACGGATGGCGCACCGCGTAGCCCCCCACGCGCGGTCCGCCGCGCGACCAGGCGACCAGTGCCACGCGCTCGACGCGCCGCCGCGCGCGGATGTAGTCGACCACAACCGCAATCTCATCCCAGTCGGTGGCCATCGTCGTCAGCGTGGTGAGGTGACTGGGCGCGCACGGCGCAGCCAGCAGCGCCGGCACGAGCCCGGCTTGCTGCTCGCGCGACAGGTTGCAGGGATCGTCCATTGGGGCGGGCCGGGTCGATCGTCCGTAGCCGGTCAGATCCATCGAGAAGACGTCGAACCCGTCGGCCGCGAGGTACGCCATCCAGCTGTATACGGGCGGCTTCAGCCCATATAGAGCCCGCCGCTGGCGTGGATGGTCTGTCCGGTGATGTAGCGCGCGTCCGGGCCGCACAGAAAGCGGACGAGCGCCGCAATCTCCTCCGGCCGCCCTTTGCGTCCCATCGGGGAGGACAACTTCTGGTGATGCGCCGGTTCTGGACCGGTCCGGGCCGTGTCGACGAGGCCGGGTGCGACGCAGTTCACGGTGACCCCGCGAGGCGCCAGCTCGTGCGCGAGCGCGCGCGTCAACCCGACCAGCCCCGCTTTTGCGGCAATGACGTGCGCGCGGCGCGGCGCGCCGGTGTGCGACGAGAGGCCCCCGATGTTGACGATGGCGCCGCGGCCAGATGCGGTCAGGTGCGGCAGCGCCGCGCGGCTGCAGAGGTATGCGGCATCGAGCGTCGAGGCCAGCACGGCGCGCCACTCGGCGTAGTCGAGATCGGTAAAGTCGACCTCGCGCCGCACGCTCGCGTTGTTCACGAGGATGTCGAGACGGCCGAGCCGATCGACGGTCGCGGCGACGAGGGCCGCCGCCGCGGCCGGGTCGCCGACGTCGGCCGTCATCGCCGCGGCGCGTCCGCCCGCGCGGTCGATCTCGGCCGCGACCGCCTCGGCGTCGGCGAGCGCCTGCCGGCCGGTGACCATCACCGCGGCTCCGGCGTCGGCGAGCGCAATCGCGATCGCGCGGCCGATGTTGCGCGCGCTGCCGGTCACCAGGGCCACGGCCCCGGCCAGTTCCCGCTCGACGCTCATTCCCTGAACTCCTTCAGCGCGTGAAGCGTCGGCTGCGTGAAAAGCCTCTGCGGCGCGGCGTGCAGACGCTCCGCCTGCGCGGCAGTCCATCCACCGTACCGCGCGTTGTCCATGAACTTCGACTCGAGCTCGCCGAGCGGCAGCGGTGCTTCCGCGCCGCCGCGCAGGCACGGCTGCCGGTACTCGCGCGCGCGGCCGTCGCGCAGCACGGCACGCAGATGACCCGTGAACGTGCGCGGGTACTCGTCAGCCGGATTGATCGCGTAGCGGATCTTCGAGGCCAGCGCGAGTACCGCCGCGTCGTGAATGCGATGCTCGCTGAACTGCGCCAGGCCGACGCGGCCGTCCGTGAATCCCACCGCCATGCAGAAGGGCGTGCTGAACTTGGCGGCGTACGAAGTCGGCGGCCGATGCTTCGAGGCGAGCGGCTCCCAGAGGCGCGGGACGGTTCCCTGCGCCACGTCGCACACGATGTCGCGCACATCGTCAGCCTGCACGCCGTCGGCGCGCAGCTTCAGCGCGCAGTCGATGAACGGCTGCACCATCGTGCCGCACGGATACGGCTTGAACGCCACCTTCGGCACCACCCACCTGTGGCCGAGATCGCCGACCAGCGGGGAAAAATCGGGCGCCCGCGACGGCGCGAACGCGCGATAGAGGCCGTTCGGGCCCTCGAGCACCGTTCGCGGGCCAACGAAGCCGCCGCGCGCCATCAGCGCCGCGCGAATCCCGGACTGCGCCGCCCAGCCGGCGTGCATCCGCTTCGTCCAGGTGCCCTCGCTGAGGTACTCGATGATCCCGGACGCCATGCTTCCCGCGATGCCGAGCGCCGATGCGATCGCCGCCGGCGGCAGACCGAGCGCGGCACCGGCCGCGCCCGCGGCCGCCACGGCGCCGAAGATCGCCGTCGGGTGGAAGCCGGCGTTGTGCGTCGCCATCGGCGCCACCAGGCTGAGCCGGCACAGCAGCTCCACACCGGTGACGACCCCGACGAGCAGGCGATCGCCGCCGAGCCCTTCGCGCTCGCACAGAGCCATGACCGCCGGCACGATGACGGCGCCCGAGTGCACCGGTCCACCCTCGAAGGTGTCGTCGAAGTCCTCGCCGTGGGCGGCCGTGCCGTTGACGAGCGCGGCGCCGAACGCGTCGAACGATCCGGCATGGCCGACCGCGGTGCAGACGCCCCCGTCGACCGCGGCAAGCGACGCCGCCACGTACGGTTCGCGCCGGGCGGCGATGCAGAGGCCCGCCACGTCCAGAAAGAGCTTTCGCGCCGTCTCGACCGCGTCGTCCGGCAGAGTGTCACGCTCGACCGACGCGACCCATGCGGCGAGCGTCTCGGCAACCGTCGTCACACCGCCGCCCCCTCGTGCAGGCGCCTGCTGGCGCGGGAGAGGTGGCGGGCGGCCGAGCCGAGCAGAAACAGCGCGGCCACGATCAGGAACCCGGCGGACACCGGATCCTGCAGAAACGTCAGGTGATCGCCGCCCGACAGCACGAGCGCCCGCCGGTAGTTCGACTCCACCATGAAGCCGAGGATGACGCCCAGCACCATCGGCAGCAGCGGGACATCGAAATACCGCAGTGCATAGCCGACGACGCCGAAGGCCAGCGCCACGGCAACCTGAAACAGGCTCGTCTCGATCGCGTAGACCCCCGACACGACGAGCGCATAGATGAATGCCATCAGATACGGACGCGGCCGGCTCACCAGCCAGATGCAGGGGCCCAGCATCACATACCCCACGGCCACCATCGCGATGTTGGCCGCGAGCAGCCCGGCAAAGAGGCCGGTGACGACGTCGGAATGCGACACGAACAGCATGGGCCCGGGAATCAGGCCGTGCAGGAGAAAGCCGCCGAGCAGCACCGCCGACGAGTTCGAGCTCGGGATGCCGAGGCCGAGAATCGGGACGAGCGATGTGCACGCGACCGTGTTGTTCGCCGCTTCCGGCGCCGCGATCCCCTCCGGTGAGCCGCGGCCGAACTCGTCCTTGCGGCGCGACCAGCGGCGCGCCTCGTTGTACGCGAGGAACGACGACACCGCGCCGCCGCCGCCCGGCATCATCCCCTCGAACGCCCCGATTACCGAGCCGATCGCCTGCGGCAGCGCGATGCGCCTCCAGACCGCCGGTCCCGGAAAACGGATGCGCGCCCGCTCCGCCACCGTCTGCCCCCACCCCGTTTCGCCGCTCTGCGCGAGCAGCTCGCCGACGGCGAACAGGCCCACCATGACGAGCAGCGGCGGAATGCCGGAGAGCAGCTCGGCGCTGCCGAACGTGAATCGGTTCAGCCCGGTCACCGGATCGGTGCCGATGGTCGCAATCATCAGGCCGAGCACGCCCGCCATGAGCCCTTTGAGGAGCGACTCGCGCGCGAGCGACGCGATCACGCTGAGGCCGAGCACGCCGAGCGCGAAATAGGCCTGCGGCGTGAACGCGAGCGCCACGGTCGAAAGCGGCTCCGCCAGCAGCACGACCACGCCCAGACCGAAGAGGCCACCAATGAACCCCGAGTAGAGCGAAATGCCCAGCGCTTCGCCGGCGCGCCCCTGCTCCTTCATCGCGTAGCCGTCGACGACGGTGGCGGCCGCCGCGTTCGTGCCGGGCGTGCGGATGAGGATCGCTGGAATCGAGCCGCCGTACTCCGCGCCGACGTAGGTGCCGGCGAGCATCACGATCGCCGCGGTTGGGTCCATCCCGTAGGTCAGCGGCAGCAGCAGTGCCATCGTGATCGACGGGGAGATGCCGGGCAGCGCGCCGCCCACGATGCCCCAGATGACGCCGCCGAACGCCGCCGGCACGATCGCGAGGAGGGTGGCAGGATCCATCGCGTCAGAAGAGCCGCGCCCAGAACCCTGGCGGATGCGGGATGCCGAGCAGCCGCACGAAGAGCAGCCAGAAGACGACTGCGCCGGATGCTGCGACGAGGACGATCGTGCGGGTGACGACGCCGCTCAGATACCACGTGACGGCCAGCAGCAACCCCGCCACAGTCACGACGTACCCGAGCCAGGGCACCAGCGCGATGTACGCCGCGCCGATGGCCAGCATGCCGACGACGCGGACGGCCGGGTGCTGACTTCCGGGTTCCGCGTTCCGCGTTCGGGGTTCCCGGTTCCTGGTTCGAACGGAGCGCCCGATCAGGATGAGTGACAGTCCGAGCAGGACCACGGCGTACGCGATCGGCAGCCCCCGTGGACCGACTCCATCGGCAAGCGCGCTCTGCGGAATCGAGGCAGCCAGCCGGTAGTAGCCGGCGGCGAGTGCCGCCCCCAGCAGGCCGAAGGCGAGATCCCGGTTCACTGAATGACGCCGGACTGCTTCAGGAACGCCTCGGTCTCGGCGCCGAACTCGCGCATGAACGTGACGTACTCGGCGTGCGGCATGAAGCCGGGCTGCAGGCTGTTGTCGGTGTAGAGCTTGCGGTACGCAGGGTCGTCGAGCAGCTTCGGGATTGCCGCTTCCCATGCGGCGATCACGTCGGCCGGCAGGCCTTTCGGCCCCGCGAGACCCCGGAATTTTCGGACCGCGAGATCGATCCCCTGTTCCTTGACGGTGGGGACATCCGGGAACTGCGGCAGCCGATCGTCGCCGACGACCCCGAGCAGGCGCAGGCGGCCCGCATCGAGCTGCGCCCGGATCTCCTGCAGCTCGCCCACGCCCATGTCGAGCGTGTGGTTCAGCACGTTGATGAGCATGTCGCCGCCGCCCTCGAACGTCGTGATGGCCGGCGAAACGCCCGCTGCCTGCTTGAGCCGCTCCATCACCTGTCGCTCGAGCGAGGCGGGATTCGCCGCGCCCCAGCGGCCGCGGCCGGTTCGCGCATGGGCCAGGACGTCGGCGAGCGTCGCGAATGTCGAGTCGGCCGCGGTGTACAGCACCTCGGGATCGAAGAAGAGGTTCACGACCGGCTCGAGATCCGTGTAGCGCGCCGACGGATCGCTGAGGAGCGACGTATAGATGAACGTCGGCGTCGTCGCGTAGAACAGGGCGCCTTCCGGGCGCGCGTGCGCAACGGCCGCCATCGCTTTCGCGCCGCTCCCGCCCTGGATGTTCTGGACGATGAAGGTGCCGCCGATGACGCGGGTCAGGTGCGGAATCATCTCGCGCAGGAAGACGTCGCTGCCGCCGCCGGGGCTCGAATGCGTCACGAGCGTGACGACGCGGCGCGGCTCGGTCGTCGCGGCGCCGCAGCCGACCGTGAGCGCGGACACAAGCCACAAGACGACGGTTCGGCGGCACACTCGCATCGGGTCACGTAAGTATAGTAGAGGCGCATGCGCGGCCCGATCCGCCAGGACGACTTCATCACGAGCATCGCCGACGCGCTGCAGCACATCTCGTACTTGCATCCGCCGGATTACATCCGCGCGCTCGCCGACGCCTACCGCCGCGAGGAGTCGCCGGCCGCGCGCGACGCGATCGCCCAGCTCCTCACCAACTCGCGCCTCTGCGCGCACGGCCGCCGCCCCATCTGCCAGGACACGGGCATCGTCGTCGTCTTCCTGGACGTCGGGATGGACGTGCGCTGGGATGCCACGATGGGCGTCGAAGAGATGCTGCACGAGGGCGTGCGGCGCGCCTATCGCGATCCCGACAACCCGCTTCGCGCGTCGATGGTGGCCGATCCGCTGGGTGCGCGGACGAACACCGGCGACAACACGCCGGCGGTGATTCACACGCGTCTGGTCCCGGGCGACACCGTGCGCGTGAGACTTGCGGCCAAGGGCGGCGGTTCGGAGCACAAGGCGGCGTTCGCGACGCTCAATCCATCGGACGATCTCGTCGAGTGGGTGGTGCGTGCGGTACCGGCGATGGGCGCCGGCTGGTGTCCGCCCGGGATCCTCGGCATCGGGGTCGGCGGCGACGCCGAGAAGGCGATGCTGCTGGCCAAAGAATCGCTCCTCGCCCCGATTGACATGCACGATCTGAAAGCGCGCGGGCCACGCACGCGCGTCGAGGAGCTGCGCATCGCGATCTACGACCGCGTCAACGCCCTCGGTATTGGCGCACAGGGCCTTGGCGGGCTCACCACGGTGCTCGACGTGAAGATCCTCGACCACCCGTGCCATGCGGCGTCGCTGCCGGTGGCGGTGATCCCCAACTGCGCCGCGACGCGCCATGCGCATTTCGTCCTCGATGGGAGCGGGTCGGCGGCGCTGCCGCTGCCCGATCTCGCCGACTGGCCGGAGGTGGACTGGGCGCCGCCGCCGACGGCGCGGCACGTCAATCTCGACGCGATCACTCGCGACGAGGTGCGCAACTGGAAATCGGGCGAGACGCTGCTGCTCACCGGCCGGCTGCTGACGGGACGCGACGCCGCGCACCGCCGCATCGCGGATCTGCTCGCCGCCGGAGGCTCGCTCCCCGCCGGAGTCGATTTCACGAACCGGTT
>JACPCS010000086.1 GCA_016184455.1 Acidobacteriota bacterium | reverse complement strand
AACGTTATGCCAGATCCCAGAAAAAAGTACAAGTACAGAAGGTTGGATCGACTATTCAGCGGGCCGAACGGAGAGCCCAGAACCCGCTAAACGAAGACGTTGTAATCGTCGTCGTGTACACGTCGCTCAACATGCTTCTCCCTTCCAGCGAGGATCTTGGCACTGAAACAAGGCGAACGAACGAGCAGCCGATGAAGGAACTTGTATGACGGCTCCGGACACCACGGTCGCCCAAGCCTGAAGCGGGCGAGTGTCCGGGTAAGATTGGACGGTTTCTGTATCCGTCAGACCAATGGAGAAACTCTTGCCAGCTCGTTGCGAGGAGGTGTAGCCAGTCAGTCGCGATTACACCGGCGAGCGACCAGAACCCGTTGATTTGATTGGAGAAGCCGAAAGGAGACTCGCCGACGACCACCGGCGCAAAGGCAGCATTCAACGAGAGCCCAACGCAGCCGACTTCAGAAAATCGGGGTCGGCTGTCCGCCGTCCTGGCTGACCGAAGCCGATCGTGGACGCGTGTCCCGGAACGTTTTGCAAGTTCTTGCAAGCGGGTGACGAACGGCCGCGGTCCTTCCAGGTCGTCACCCCCAGGTGCCTCGAAAACACGGTGACATTTCGACCACTTTGCACGAGGACAATTCGCGAGGAATCGGGTGGCAGAACTTCTGCGAACAGCGTCGGAAATCTCTGCCCGCACCGTCCTCGGGCCAAGAACTCGCGCGCGCTCACGTCGGAATAGTCGTCGCGATCTTTGCGACACCTCAGCGCATAAGTCGACTCGACCGACGGAACGGAAATCGAAACCAAAAGCGAACACCTGGCTGAGTCGTCATACCGCCCGAGGCGAGGGCGAGTCTTCCACTGGCCAGAGTGGTCATTCGACACCCTTCTCGATGGTCGTGACGCGCGCTCGGTGTAACTGCCAGAGTATGCGCAGAAACGACAGATCCTCAGGCCGTGCGCGGATGTATTCGCGGGCGAGATCGCTGGCAGCAGCGACAGCCATCTCCGAAGAAGCCTCGATGAGAAAAATAGGCTCGAACGTCCTGCCTTGAACCGCTTCGGTCGGCAACGGCGTAGAGAGTGCTTCATCCGGAACTAGCCCCAGTACAAGCGCGTTTGCGGCTCGGCGTGTAAATGAAAAGCTCGAAATGTCCGTACCTCATAGCAGAGTTTCACGGTGCTGTGCCGGCGGAAGGCCGGGGCCGCATAAGGGGCCTTCCGTCAACCACGCGCGCGAAAACGCCGCTAATCGTTCCTATCGTCTCGAGGGGCCCATCATGACGCTCCAGGGTGCATGGGTGCCCGATGACACTTCGAAAGGCGGCGCCATGTCGATCCGCTCGGCGCTGCGCTACTCGAGCAACCACGCCGCTGTCCGCATGTTGCAGGAGATTGGCATCCCGACGGCGCTGCACGCGGCCGCGCGGTTCGGGCTCGAATCGATCCCGGGTGTCTGGTCGATGGCGCTCGGCTCGGTGACGCTGCTGGCCATGACGGCGGCGTATTCGTCGTTGCGAACGGAGGCCTGCGTCCGACGCCTTACCTGGTTCGGCGGGTCGAGAACGCGCAGGGTGAAGTGCTGCTGACCGTGCATCCGAACGGGCAGCGCGCCGTCAGCGAAGCGACCGCGTTCCTCATGACGTCGATGCTCTCGGACGTGGTCGACCGCGGTACGGGATGGCAGGCGCGGCGCTTCGGCTTCACACGTCCTGCCGCGGGAAAGACCGGGACCACCAACGACTACCGCGACGCGTGGTTCATCGGCGACACGCCGTACCTGGCGACCGGTGTCTGGGTCGGCGACGACATGCCGCGCACGATCAGGAATCGGGGCTACGCGGCAACCGTGGCGGTGCCGCTCTGGGGCGGTTCATGACGCGCGCGACGGCCGATCACGAGTCGACCCCGTTCACACAGCCGCCGACAGTGACGACGGCAACGATTTGTTCCCTCTCGGGCACACTGGCCACCGACGGATGCCGGTCCGCGATGACGGTCGACGCCTTCGGGTATGTGACGAGCGCGTCGACGGCGTACACCGAATATTTCACGCGCGGCACCGAGCCTGTGGAGTACTGTCCGTTTCATCAGTACGAGCTGTCGCCGTACTTAGCCGCTGGGCAAGAGGAGGCGACCGACCCGACGCGGCCGGCGGGAGACGCCGGCACAACGCCGGTCTCGCCCCTTCCGGCTCCGGTTGCCACGACCGGCGTCGTCCCGTCGTCGCCGCGGTCCGAGCCAGCGGAAGCGAGACCGCGACGGCGAGGCGGGTTCGTTGGCTGGCTGTTCCGCCGCGGAGCACGCGAGCGGTAGTCCGAGTGAGCTACATCGTCGATTGCTTCTTCGCGCCGTTATCCGATTGTGGCGGCGCGAGCTCGATCCGCTTGATCGCGTACCGCTGAATCGCCGAAGAGATCCAGGTCGGCTCGCCCTTCAAGCGGAGCAGATGCGCCACTATCGGTGTGCCGGACGTGTACGTGAACGTCACCAGCAGCCGCGTACCTGTGCTCGGTTTGCCGCCGCGGTGGTAGCCGATCGTGTCGGCGAGGATCATCGTGCCAGCCGGGCCCGTGCAGACGCGCCACATGCTCGGCGGGAATACGGCGGTGAACTGGTCGTCGCGGAGACGCCTCTTGCCATTGTGTCTCTGCGCCGTCGGAACGTTCGGCCCGAAGGGATGGGTCCCCGGCACGTACGTGAACGGACCGTTGTCCTCGCCCACGTCTTCCAAGTAGATGAATGCCTTGATGACTTTGAGATCCTCAGGATCGTGGTGCCAGAGCTGTGATGATGCGGCGGGTTCATCCGTCGGGTAATTCAACCAGGCACCAACGGCATGGAGCGCGGGCCACATGCCGAGGTACGTCGCGACGATCTCGAGCAGCTTGACGTCGAGCGCCACTTTGAGGAGCGGATGGTCGGGGCGCATCGCTCCCTTGACCAGATCGACGCGGAAGTTCTTCTTTGCCGCATGGGCCGCGATGCCAGCCAGGATGTCGCACACCG
This sequence comes from Acidobacteriota bacterium, assembly GCA_016184455.1. Lineage (GTDB taxonomy): Bacteria > Acidobacteriota > Vicinamibacteria > Vicinamibacterales > UBA2999 > MELF01. Next base: position 22,786 of record JACPCS010000086.1, on the reverse strand, counting down.
TCTGGCTTCGACTTACGCCCTGAACGACTCCTGCCGCCTCGGCGAGCGCGTTGCGCCCCGCGTCCGACAGAAAAAGGTCGCTCGGGCCGACCACGATTCCCTGGGCCGTGAGCTCGCGTGCGATCGCACGGGTCTCGTCGAACGTGGCGGGCATTGCCAGCGCGCGGCCGGCGCGCACGCCGTTGGCGGCAAACCGCCACAGGTAATAGGTCGAGTTCCGTCTGGCGAGGGGCCGACGTTCGAAACGTCGCGTCAGGTCTGTAATCGACCGCACCGCGCGATTGTAGACGCGCGGTTTCGCCGCGGTGCAAGACCCCGCCGCGATGTAGGAGAATAGCCCGTACATTCACAGGGCATATGCACGGTCGCGCACCAACTGAACGTGCGTTCGGGACGAGCGTCGGAATCGCCTGTGTTGCCCTTGGCGCACTGCTGGCGTGGCGAGGCTCTTCGACGGCGGGGGTGACGCTCGCCGCGCTCGGCACGGTGCTCGTCGTGCTGGGTCGGCTCGCGCCGTCGGCGTTGCGCGTTCCGAGCCGCTGGTGGTGGCGCTTCGCGCACGCACTCGGGTGGATCAATACGCGCGTGCTGCTGACGCTGTTCTTCGCGTTCGTGCTGGCGCCGGTCGGTCTGATCATGCGTCTGTTCGGCCACAACCCGCTGCGGCCGGCGCAGCCGCAAACGAGCTGGGTCCCATACTCGACGCGCCGGCGCGACCCGAAACATTACGAACGCATGTTCTGACGTAGGACGGGTCCTGTGGACCCGCCGGGGAGACACATGGCAAAGGCAGATGTGCTGCGTGAGTTCTGGGAGTTCCTGAAGCAGGAGAAGAAGTACTGGCTCGCCCCGATCGTGCTGGTGCTCGTACTCTTCGGCCTGCTCCTCGCCTTTGCGCAGTCGAGCGCGGTGGCGCCGTTTATCTACACGCTGTTCTGATATGGCGGGGATGGGGTCGAGCGTCCTCGGCATTTCGGCGTACTACCACGACTCGGCGGCGTGCCTGCTGGTCGATGGACGGATTGCCGCCGCCGCGCAGGAGGAACGCTTCACCCGCGTCAAGCACGATGAGCGGTTTCCGTCGCACGCCGTTGCGTACTGTCTGAGGGAAGCCGGCCTCACCATCGACCAGGTCGACGCGATCGGTTTCTACGAGAAGCCGCTGGTCAAGTTCGAGCGGCTGCTCGAGAGCTATCTGGCGTCGGTGCCGCGCGGGCTTCACTCGTATTTGATGGCCATGCCGCTCTGGCTCGGGCAGAAGCTGTGGATGGCCGACGGCATTCAGCGCGAGCTCGGCACCGACAAGAAGATCCTGTTCGGCGATCATCACGAGTCGCACGCTGCGTCTGCTTTCTATCCGTCGCCTTTCGAAGAAGCGGCCATCCTGACGATCGACGGTGTCGGCGAGTGGACCACGTCGTCGGTTGGTCACGGCCGTGGGGCGGAAATCACCATGCTCCGGGAAATGCGGTTTCCGCATTCAGTAGGCCTGTTGTATTCAGCGTTCACGTACTTCACGGGCTTCAAGGTCAACGAGGGCGAGTACAAGGTGATGGGACTCGCCCCGTACGGCGAGCCGAAGTACGTTCAGGCTATTCGCGACCACGTCGTCGAGATCCATGAAGACGGCAGCATCCGCCTCAATCTTGACTACTTCGAGTTCGTGCACGGCCTGACGATGACCGGCGACGGCTTCGCGCGGCTGTTTGGCGGGCCCGCGCGTGCGCCCGATGCCCCGGTGACGCAGCGGGAGATGGATCTCGCCCGCTCCGTCCAAGACATCGTCGAAGAGGTGATGCTCCGGATGGCTCGGACCGCGCAGCGCGAGACGGGCTCGAAGCGGCTGTGTCTGGCCGGAGGCGTCGCCCTGAACTGCGTCGGGAATGGCCGGCTGCTGCGCGAGGGGCCGTTCGACGACATCTGGATACAGCCGGCCGCGGGTGATGCGGGCGGCGCGCTCGGCATCGCGTACGCGCTCTGGCATCGGTATCTGGGCAAGCCGCGCGTGAGTGCGGAGACGCGCGGAGCTTGGGTGCCAGGTCCGGCTAAAGCCGGATACCACGACCTCGAGGTACGTGGCGGCCGGCTTCAGCCGGCCCAGGTCCGTCCTCCGTACGCCGACGAGATGCAGGGCGCGCTGCTCGGGCCGCGCTTCTCGGACGAGGAGATTGCCGCCTGGCTCCGGGAAAAGGGAATCGTTGGCGAACGGCTGTCGCGCGCCGAACTGCCGGGCGTCGTCGCCGAACTGATGGCCGCCGGCAAGGTGATCGGCCTGTTCCAGGGCCGGATGGAGTTCGGCCCGCGCGCGCTCGGGTGCCGGTCGATCATCGCCGACGCGCGATCACCGGTGATGCAGTCGGTACTCAACCTGAAGATCAAGTTCCGCGAATCGTTCCGGCCCTTTGCGCCGGCGGTGCTGCGCGAGCGGGTGGCGGACTGGTTCGAGCTGGATTACGAGAGCCCGTACATGCTCCTCGTCGCCGACGTCGCCGCGTCGCGGCGCGTGCCGGTGCCGACCGGGTACGAGAAGCTGTTCGGGATCGAGAAGCTGAAGGTGCCGCGATCGACGATTCCGGCGGTCACGCACGTGGACGACTCAGCGCGTGTTCAAACGGTCCGCCAGGACGACAATCCGCTCTACTACGACATCATCCGGGCCTTCGAGGCGCGTACCGGCTGCCCGGTCATCGTGAACACATCCTTCAACGTGAAAGACGAGCCGATGGTGTGCATGCCCGAGGATGCCTATCGCTGCTTCATGACGACGCAGATTGACGCGCTCGTGCTCGAGTCGCATCTCATCCTGAAGCCGGCAGCGGCGCTGACCGACCTCGCCGCCCACGCGGCCGTCCGCTGCGCCTGATGCGGATCTCTTCGACACTGCCGCGGCGTCTCGGCGCAGCCGGTCTCGCCGGCCTGGCGCTGCTCGCCGCTTCGTACTGGGCAACCCGCGAGCCGGCGCCTCGCATACGAGTCCTGTGGCGCGACAGTGTCACGGCGGAGCAACAGGCCGTGCTCGAGACGAGATACTTCCTGCGCAACGGGCGCGACCGCCTGCCGGAGGGGTCCCTTGCCTACGATCTCCTCGACACGAGCCGTGGGAACATCAGGCGGCTCGTCGAGGATCCGGCGGTTGCGGACACGAACGATATCGATCGGGAGGCGTACGTCGTCGAACCGGACACCGATCGTGGCGGCGAGTGGACGTGGATCGCGTACCGAGTGCCTGGACTGCGCGAAGCATGGTTACGCCAGGCGCTGATTCTGCTCCTGGCGATCGCGGCGGTGGCGGGTCTAGGACGCGAGTGGCGGCTGTTCCTTCGCAACATCCTGGGTGCCGCGAGATTTACCCTTTGGATGGAAGTGGCCCCCTCCGCACACGTGAGCTCCCGTTTCACCCCCGTCGTCAAGCCACTCACCATGAGCACACTCTTCTACACTGCCACCACAGTACTGGTGACGCGGGAGGTGTTCGCGGATCTCTCGACGACCATCGCCAGCGATCGCATCGATCCGCTGCTCAACGCCGCTATCCTGTTGTGGAATGCGAGGAACGTTCCCTGGACCGACGCATGGTACCAGTTTCCGATCTTCCACCCGACGTCGGACGCGCTGACGTTCTCGGAACATTTGTTGGGCCTCAGCGTTATCACGACTCCGCTCTACTGGATGACACGCGACCCGATCGTCGCCTACAACCTCACGTTCGTGCTCACGTATATCCTGAGCGGGATGGCGATGTTTGCCCTCGTGTGGCGGCTCACCGGCCACGGGATCGCAAGCTTTCTTGCAGGTCTGGCGTTTCTCATTGCGCCGTACCGGGCGGAACAGATCGGACACATTCAGACGCTTGCTGCGTTCTGGGCACCGCTGGCGCTGCTGGGCTTGCATGGGTTCCTCCAGACTGGGCGCACCAAATGGTTGGCGCTGTTCGGCGTGTGCTGGCTGCTCCAGGGTGCGGCGAACGGCTATTACCTGGTGTTCTTCTCCGTCCTCGTCGGCTTCTGGGGCGTGTGGTTCGTGATTGCGCAGCGGCGCTGGCGGGACGCGGTTCTCATCGTGTCTGCAACGCTCGTAGCCGTGCTGCCGCTCGTACCAATCCTGCTCAGATATGTGGAGGCCCACGCGCGATACCGGTTGACGCGTACCGTCCAGAACATCGTCAACGCTAGCGCCGACGTGTCTTCCGTGGCGTGCGGAGTACCTCGGCTCTCTGCTTGGGGTTGGTTGGATGTGGGCATCTGCGGCGGCGAGCGGCAGCTGTTTCCGGGTGTGACACTCCTGGCGCTGTGCATCGTCTCGGTGCTGGGTGCGTGGGCGCCGCGGGCGTTCATGCCCTCGCGCGCACAACGGATGGCGACGACGCTCAGCGGGATACTGGCCGTGATGGGGTTGGTCCTGATCGCCTCTGCGGCAGTCGTCGCCGTCACAGGGCCTTGGCGCCTGAGCGTCGGCCCCATCAGTGGGTCCGTCTCATCGGTGTTGCAACCCTTTGCGCGTGGCATCGTCCTCCTCGTGCTTGCGATTGCGTGTGCTCCTGCGGTCTGGCGCGCGGTCCGGACCGCTTCGGTGCCAGGGTTCTATCTGCTGATGGCGCCGCTGATGTGGGCATTCACGTGGGGCCCGTTCCCTGCGTTATACGGGAAACCTGCACTCGATCAAGGGCCCTACGCATGGCTCATGTTGCTGCCGGGCGTCAACGGCCTCCGAGTACCAGCCCGCTTCTGGATGATGACCGTGCTCTGCCTGTGCATCGCCATTGGTGTGCTGCTGGCCCGAGCGCTGCCGCGCAGACCCTCCGTCGTCGCGTGGTGCGCTGCGGCGATTGGGGCGTGTGGCTTGCTGGTCGATGGGTGGGCGACGATCCCGGCGGCGTCCTTACTCCCTGGGGCTCCGCGTCCGGAGCTGCTGCGCGGAGGGGTCGTGCTGACACTGCCGCTTGGTCGAGAGAATGAACGGGACGTCGCCGCGGAATTCGACGCAGTCAGTGGCGGATGGTTCTCCGTCAACGGACATAGTGGTTACGATCCTCCTCACTACGCGTCGCTGCGCGAGGCGTCGAAGCGCTCTGAGCCAGACGTGCTGTCGCCGTTTCTCGCGCGGGGCGACCTGAACGTGATTCTCTACGAGAGCTGGCCCGCGCAGGATGCGCTCATCGAGTCGCTGCCCGGAGTCGAGCTGGTAGGCCGAGCTCACGGGTATCGCCAGTACCGGGTTCCCCGGTCCGGGACGGCACCTGCCTCCGAGACTCTTGGTGCGCGGCTCAAGATAGCGTCCACGGCGGCGTCATGCCTCCCGGACGGCGCGCGGCGTGTCGTCGATGGTGACAGCGCGACCCGATGGCGGTGCGGACCGCAGCGCCGGGGACAGCAGTTGACAGCGGATCTCGGTCGTGTGGTCACCGTCGGTCAGGTAGTGCCCGCGGTTGGAGCGTTCTGGGATGACGTCCCGAGAGGCCTTCTCATTGAAACGTCGGTTGACGGCGCCAAGTGGGATGAGGCGTGGAAAGGCGGCGTGGCCGCGGAGGCGTTCGAGGCGCTCGTCACAGACGCCAGGCTCGGCCGCATCGTATTGTCTTTTGCGCCGCGGCAGGCTCGCTATGTGAGGCTGCAGCTCACGAGCGAGGACGCTGAGAAGTCCTGGTCCGTGACGGAACTCGAAATCTGGTCGGGGCCGGCGGGCCCATAATCCACACGGGCATGGAACGCCGGATCAGGACAACGCGTCACAACCGTTGATCGGTCGATCGCGTCGGGTATGGAAAACACGTCCTGCGAATCGCAACGCTCATATGACTTCTCGAGTCAAGTAGGACGCAGCTCTCCCGATCGGTGTATTGAGCGCACCGAGTGGTGACGGGACGTGAGCTGCGCCGAGGCCGCCGAGCAGACCGCCCACTCCACGTGCGGTCCGCACAGGCGGCCGAGGCACGAGGGTCGACCGGAGTCGCCTCTTAACGTTGTCGAGGGCTACGCCCGTCTCGGTGGTCCACGTCCCGCCTCAGCCCCTGGTCTGTTACGTGCGCACGGGCATCGTGCGGGCGATGGCCCACATGAAGGCGATCAGCTCACGTGCGATGGCGGTGACGACGACGTTGGGATGCTTGCCCCGCGCGACGAGGCGCCGGTAGCGCTTGCACAAGCGGACCTGGGGTTTCCATCCGAGATCATCGAGGACCGAGGCGATCGAGGTCGCGGCGGTCCTGCTCGAGATCCTGTTCGTCGTACGCGAGGTACGCCTGGCGCTCCTTCAGGAAGGCTTCCGTTTCCCAGAACGACAAACCAAGGAGGCGACCGACCTGCTCACGGCTGAGCGTGCCGTCACGGTCGCCCTCGGCGGCCACGGCTTCGAGAGCGCCACGCGACAGGTCCCGCCAAGCGGACTCCAGCCGCTTCGCGATATCTTCCGGCAGCTCGACGGCGATCCTCGTCATACTGCTCATCTTACGCTCGATTGGGCAACGGAGGGGTCTGTACGCTTACAAGGGCGCCGAAGCGCCCTCTGAGGTTCTACCGATTGTCAGCCAATTGTCAGCCAACCATCGCTGTGCCGAGGGGGAGGGCGGGGGCGGTCGCGTAACGAACCTTCCGACAACCGGCCCAATCCTTCCTATCGTCCGAGCTTGTCCGGCATCTCCGAAATGCCGTCGCGCATGGCGGCATCAAGTTCTCATCGGATGCGACAGCGCTTCGCGATGTCTCCTTTGAGTTCACCGACCGCGATCCCAAATCGAGCCATCTTACGTGGCACGGTCGAATCAGCGGCCCCGATCTTCGCGAATTCGTTCTTCGTCTCCTACGAGAAGTGGACCAACGAATCGGGTAGCATGGCATGCGACCGCCTCACGCCGCTGCACCTGACGATCGAGCCGGCCAGGTGATTTAGCACGAGGCCGGCCGACTGAACCGAGTATCCTTCACCCGCAGGGCGATGCGGATTCCGTCGGACGCCACGATCGACGACACGAAGCTGACGAACTACCTGCTGGTCGAGGCGGCCATGGGACGATAAGAGCGGGTATCTTCGACGTGCGGGATTCGAGCTGAAGAACTGGTCCGACCTGCGCACGGCGATCAGACAATTGGCTGACGATGTCGACGCGATCGAGGACGGCTCGAACGAATACGGCACGTTCTATCGGGTCGAGGGAACGTTGAAGGGACCCACGGACAGTTTGCAGGTGGTGTGTATCTGGATGCAGCGCGCAGTGGACGGCAGGTTCCATTTCGTGACGCTGAAACCGTCCACGGCCAGGAGGGGCAATGTCTCTTCAACTCTATGATCGAGTCGCGCTTCGGACGTCGTTCCCAGAGCACGGGCTTCGCGCCGGCGACGTCGCGACAGTGGTCGATTTCGTCGATCATCCGTCCTCCGGTCCGCGAGGATGTGTCCTGGAACTCTTCAATGCGCTGGGTGAATCGATCGGTGTCGTCGCGGTTCCGGAGGACGCCGTCGAGCCGTTGCGCGCCGACGAAGTCCTCGCCGTGCGGCCGCTCACGGCGGCGCGGTGAAATCTTGGGAACAATCTGGGAACAATAGCGCCCAAACACCGGGCAAAACGGGGCAGTAGGGCCGACCATCGAGCAAGACGAGTCAACAACTTAACGACTTCGGCCCTGTCTGCAAAACCTCCATCTCCGGTTCAAATCCGGACGGCGCCTCCAATCGTAACCGGCACGTCTTGTGACTCTTACGGAATCGGACGGAGTGTCCGCTTCCGGCGATTGGGAACAGTTGGGAACAACTGGCGCTCCACCTGCTCGATCGCCGCGCGATGCGACGCGTCGACGACGTGCGTGTAGATGTTGAGGGTCGTCGAGACGCTCGCGTGGCCGAGCTGCTCCTGCGCGATCTTCACCGGCACCTTCAGATCGTTCAGGAGTGACGAATGGACGTGGCGGAACTGACGCCACGTCACGTGTCCGAGTCCAGCCTTGCCTGCCGTCGGCTGCAGCACGTCAGTCAGGATCTTCGACTGGCTCATCGGTTTGCCTTGGCGGTTGGCGAACACGAGATCCTCAGGTGCGGTCCGCGTCACCCGTTGCCGATGGGGCCTTGAGTGCGGCGACGGCGTTCGGTCTGTGCCGAGGGGGGAGGGCGGGGGCGGTCGCATCACCCCTCTTCCGAAAACCGGCCTAATCCTTCCTATCGTCCTCGAGCGGCGCGGGATCCGTCTGCGCCTCGCCGGCGTCACGCCGGAAGTACGCGAGATGCTCGAAGGCGCGGGCACGCATCTCCCGTACACGACGTGGGATCCAGAGCCAGGACGAAGTGCGTGGAAAGCCGTTCACGCCTCAGCGTGAGCGACTGAGCTTGTACGCCTCGCGCGACGGCTTCAGCGGCCGCAGCATCCAGTAGGGCCGGCGGGTGCCGTCAGGGCTGTGCGTACTCGCGGGGCGGGTGGCCTGATGCCAGCAGTGCATGCCCGAGATCGGATCCGGCTGCACCGGGAACGTGAGGTTCTGATGCACGCCCGCATCCTCCCACCAGATCCGGCTCGTATCCGCGTCGGCTGACTCGAACGGGTGCACCGGTCCGGTGATCCTCAGGCTCCAGGCGGTGCCCTCTCGCTGGAGCGCCACGGTCCGCATGAACTGCCGCTGGCCTTCCGCGTCGCGCAGCTTCCATCGCCCCATGTGATGGCTGCAGGCGACGACTCCTGGCTTGATGCCCTCGGTGACCCACGCCTTGACGACGAAGACGCCGATGCGGGTGGCGACGCGGACGAGATCGCCGGTGGCGATCCCGATCCGTCCGGCGTCGGTCGGATGGATCCAGAGGGGGTTCGTGTGCGCGATTTCGTCGAGCCACTTCGCATTCGCGCTGCGCGTGTGAATGTGCATCGGCAGGCGGAACGTCGAGATGAGCGGCATCTCGCCGGGCCCGAGGGCAGACGGGTGCACGTGGCTGCGGATGTAGGCGGGGATCGCGTACTCGGGCCATCCCCAGGCCGCAAGCGTGGTCGAGTAGAACTCGAGCCGGCCGCTCGGCGTGGGGAAGCCCTGCAGGATCTGTCCATCGACTCTGACGCCGATCGGTCGGCGTCCGGCGCCGTCGGGGTCGGGCGTGGGCACCGGGACGACGTTCGCGTCGAGCGGACGCGGTGTCGCCGTGTACACGCGGCCGAAGCGCGACTCGGCGATGTCCTTCAGGTCGTCCGCCGGGACCGGCTGCTCGTGCCGCGGTCCGACGCGCGTGCGGATCTCGAACGCACCGTAGCGGCGCATGTACTCGAGCGGCGTGAGTCCCACGTTCGCCGCCGCCTCGGGCAGGCCTGGCACGGAGCGCTCGAAGAGGTGGCCGTAGTACTCATCGACCGTCAGCTTGGTGCCAGGGCGCGCGGCGGACTCGACGTGATGCCGGATGCCGAGGTCGCCCTCGGGATCGATGCGCCACGTCAGGTCGATCCAGAACTCGTTCTCCTCCCACACCTCGCCGGGATTGGTCTCACGTGTATCGCTGACGGCCTCGCCGGCGCGGGCGCGCGCCGCGCGCGCCACGGGTTGACGAAAGCCGATCCACTGGCCGTCGTGCGTCTCGTACGAGTGGGTGTCGTGCCGCTCGGAGGCGTGCCCCATCGGCAGCACGTAATCGGCGAAGTAGGCCGTCTCGCTCCAGGTCGGCGTCAGCGCGACGTGCAGGCCGATTCGCGACTGGTCCGTCAGCGTCTCGATCCACGAGAACCCGTCGGGGTTGGTCCACACCGGGTTGTAGACGCGCGTGAAGTAGACGTCGAGCGAGCCGCGTCCCTCCCGCAGGAAGTGCGGGAGCAGGAAGGACATCTCGTGCATCGACAGCGGGAACTCGTCGGGCCACGTCAGGTCGTTCCAGACGTGCGGGTGCGGCGGCACGTGAACGGGGCGCGGCACGTACTTGGTCCAGGCGTTGGGATACGTGCCCCCCTCGGTCGCGATCGCGCCGGTGAGCGCGTTCAGCAGAAACAGGCAGCGTGCCACCTGCCAGCCACCGAGGTTGCCCGATCCGGCGCTGCGCCAGGTGTGCGTCGCCAGCCGCGTGCCCGCGGTCGCGACGAGTCGCGCCACCGCTTCGATCGCGGCCGCATCGACACCCGACTCGTGCGCGGCCAGCTCGAACGTGTATTCGGCGTAGCGCCGCGCGAGTGCCGCCTCGAACGCCTCGAAGCTCGCCGAGCTGTCGCCTTCGACCGCCTCCATGTACTCCGCCCAGTTCCACCAGCGCCGGACGAACTCCCGGTTGTAGAACCGGTTCTGAATGAGATAGTTCGCGATCGCGAGGAGGATGGCCGCTTCCGATCCGGGATACGGCGAGAGCCAGTGGTCCGCGTGGCTGACCGTGTTCGACAGGCGCGTGTCGAAGACGACCACCGTGGCCCCGTTCTGCTTCGCGTCCATGATCCGCTGCGCGTGCGGGTTGAAGTAGTGACCCGACTCGAGGTGTGCGCTGATCAGCAGAATCACGTTCGCGTTCGCGTGGTCGGGGCTCGGACGGTCGAGGCCCATCCAGTACGCGTAGCCGGCGCGCGCGCTCGACGAACAGATGTTCGTGTGCGAGTTGTGGCCGTCGATGCCCCACGCGGCGAGGATCCGTTCGGCGAAGCCGTCCTCGCCCGGCCGCCCGACGTGATACATCACGCTGTTCGGCCGCTTTTCGCGCAGCGCTTTCCGGATGCGTCCCGCGATGTCCTCGAGCGCCTCGTCCCAGCTCACGCGCACCCACTGGCCCTCGCCGCGCCGGCCGGCCCGCTTCAGCGGATACAGGATGCGATCGGCATCGGTGATCTGGTTGATCGTCGCGGGCCCCTTGGCACAGTTGCGGCCGCGCGACCCCGGGTGCTCCGGATTGCCCTCGAACTTTCGGACCTGCAGCGTCTCCTTGTCGACGTAGGCGAGCAGCCCGCACGCCGACTCGCAGTTGAAGCAGGTCGTCGGCACGAGCGTGTAGCGCCGCTCGACGCGTTCCGGCCAGGCGCGCGAGTCGAGCTCGGTCCAGTCGTCCCACTGGTCCCTGGGTGGAAAGGGGGCAAGGGGGCGAGGGGGCAAGCGGTTAGGCAAGCGGCACCGCCTGACCGGCCTGGACGTACGCGTGCTCGTAGGCCATGAGCCCGACGAGCGGCAGAAGCGCGAGTGCGGCGCCGGCCCACGGCGCGAGGACGCCTGCGGCGACGGCCGCCGCTCCCAGCCAGAAAGAGGTCCTGAACTGCCCGCGCACCATTTCGTCCACCGCGAAGCGCGCGTGCGCGGTGCCGTGCGTGACGCTCGTCTCGCCGGCCACGAGCAGCAGATGCGCGGCGGCGCTGCCGGCCACCATCCACAGAAGCAGCGGCAACGACTCGGGCGCCACCGAGACCGCGAGCGGCGTCAGCACCGCCGATCCGGCCATCAGCGCCTGCACGAGCAGATGCGCCGGCAGGAGCGCGCTCTGCCAGAGATCGCGCGCCTTGGCCTGCGCAAAGAGGTACGCGGTGTAGACAGCCGTTGCCGCGGCAAGCGGCACGCCGGCCCACGCCACAGGCCGCTGCCATTCGGGCGCGTCGAGGACGTTCAGGGCGAGATGCAGTACGAGGACGCCGCCGTACGCGCCGATGATGAACGCCCCGCGCACCAGCCAGCTGCGCCACTGCGGCCGCGTGAAGATCAGATAGAACCGCTCCGGGTGCTCGAGGTCGGCGATGAGGATCACGCCGGTGACCGCCATGAACACGAGCGCGACTGCCGGCGCCACCCACTGCCAGAGGACGCTCGCCGCATCGAGTGCGCCGCCGAGGACGAGGGCGGCGGCCGAGAGGTACGCGCCCGCCGCGATGCTCTTCGTCCACGTGTAGAGGCTCACGCGCCAGTCCCACGGTGCGCGGTGGGCCACGTCATACGAGAGTACCGCCGCCGCAGCGCTGTTGTGCGCGTGGGGATGACCCGAGACGACGACCTGCGGCCCGCGCGGCTGCTGGCTCCACATGAACAGTCCGCCGGCAGGCCGTGTCGCCGCGAGCGGATCGAGCGTGGCCGCATGCGCGCCCTTGTAGAACAGCTGCGGCCGCGTGTCTTTCTCGGGACGGCGGACGGCCACCGGGTCGCGGTGCAGGATGCGCGCGGCTCGCCCGGCGGGATCGTGACGGTCACCCACGACGATCGCCTGTGTCGGGCAGACGACGACGCAGGCGGGCTCGAGGCCGCGGTCGAGGCGGTGCGCGCAGAAGTTGCACTTCTCGGCCGCGTGGTCGTCGGGGTTGATGAAGATCGCATCGTACGGACAGGCGGCAATGCACGCCTTGCAGCCGATGCAGACCGTCTTGGCGAAATCGACGATGCCGTCGCGGCGCTGGAACATGGCGCCGGTGGGGCAGGCGGCCACGCACGGCGGATCGGCGCACTGGTTGCAGCGGGTCACCTGAAAGAACCGCCGCGCCTGCGGATAGCGCCCGACGTCGACCGACTTGACGTAGGTCCGGTTGACCGAGAGCGGCACCTGGTTCTCGGACTTGCAGGCCGTGCTGCACGCATGGCACCCGATGCAGCGCGTCTGATCGATGACCTTGATCCAGCTCGGCTCGGGGCGGGTCTCGACCGGTGGGGAGACGGGCATCGAGGGGGAAGACACGCCACCGTAGCCGACTCGTCCGCGAGCGTCAAATGAATAATAGAGGCCGGATGATCGATCGCGACATCGTCGTCGTCGGTGCGGGACCGGTCGGGCTGACGGCGGCGCTGGCCGTGCGCGCGACCGGACGTCCGGTGACGGTGGTCGAGGCGGGCGCGGCGGATCGCATCCGGCCGGGCAGTCGTGCGATCTTCCTGCACAAGGTGACGCTCGAGGTGCTGGAGCGGATCCGGCCGGGCCTCGGGTGGGCGCTCGTCGAGCGCGGCCTCACGTGGCGCACGAAGCGGACGTTCTTCCGCGGCCGCGAGGTCTTCCGCCGCACGTACGGCGCGGCGCCCCCGGGCATGCTGCCGGCCGCAACGAGCCTGCCGCAGGTGGTGACCGAAGCTGTGCTGCTCGACGCGTGCCACGACGCCCGTGTCGACTTCGTGTGGAACTACGACGTCACCGCGGCGCAGCCGAGTGCCGAGGGTGTGCGCCTGCAGCCGTCGCACGGCGCGCCGCTCACAGCGCAGTACGTGATCGGCGCCGACGGGGCGCGCTCGGCGGTGCGCGAGTCGGCGGGTCTCGAGCTCGAAGGCCCGCGGACGTCGAGCGCGTTCGTGATCGTCGACACTGCCGAAGATCCGGCGGATCCGCTGCCGGTCGAGCGCGTCTTTCACTACGAGCACCCGAACGTCGGATTCCGCAACGTGCTCTTCGTGCCGTTTGCCGGCCACTGGCGCGTCGACCTGCAGTGTCATCCCGGCGACGATCCCGAGGCGTACAGCTCGGACGCGGGCGTGCGCGACTGGCTGGCGTGCGTCATGCCCGAGAAGTACGCCGGACGCGTGACGTGGGTCTCGACCTACATCTTCCGGCAGGCGATTGCCAATCGGTTCGCCGACGCGACGGCGCGCATCCTGCTGGCGGGCGAAGCGGCGCACGTGTTCGCGCCGTTCGGTGCCCGCGGGTTGAACTCGGGCGTCGCTGACGCGTTCGTCGCCGTGCGGGCCATCGATCGCGCCCTCCGCGACGGCACCGCGGCCGCCCGCGCGGCGGTCGAGGAGTTCGCGACCGCGCGGGGCGCGGCCGCCGAACGCAACCGCGCGGCCTCGTCGAAGGCGCTGCGGCACCTCGAGGCCGCCTCCGCGGCACGCCGTGTCGTCCGGCACGCGGCAGCGCTCGTCGCGCCGTCGCTCCCGGCGGTCGGCAGCTGGATGGACCGCGCGCCCTACGGCCCGCCGCTCGGCGACGCGGATCGAGACGGCATGTATTACTAGGCCTCGGGCTTCAGGCCCAGGCCTCAGAAACAAAACTGAGCGGTTCAGCCGAGACTCGGCGCCGTCGGTCGATTTGGCCGGTGCGATTTATGCATGCTGAGGCTCGCGCACCATGGCAGAGAGCGTTGGCACCGAGCTGCGGCGAGCGCGCGAGCGGGCGCACCTGTCGCTCGAGGCCCTGTCGGCTCGCACGAAGATCCGGGTCGCGCTGCTGTCGGCGATCGAGCGCGAGCAATTCGATCAGGTGCCGGCAGGGCTGCTCACCCGTGGCTACCTGCGCGCGTACGCGCGTGAGGTTGGACTCGATCCCGAGGCGGTCGTGCGGCAGTACGTCGCGGAGTTCGAGCTCGAGCGGCTGACGCCGGCGCAGCCACCGCCGGAGCCGCACGACACCTCGTGGGAGACGGAGCCCGGCGCGCGGACGCCGTGGGCGATTCTCGGGCCGGCGATTCCGTTGGCCCTGGCGGCGATTTTCTTCGTGCGCATGAATCGGCCGGCCGAGACGCCCCGACCGGTCATCCCGCCGCCGGCCGCCACGGCCGGGCAGCACGTCGAGATCGCCGCGGTCGAGCAGACGGTGCCGGCGACCCAGACCGTGGCGCCCGAGCCGGAGCCCCTGCGGCTCGAGATCCAGCCCACCGCGCCCACCTGGATCGAAGCCACGGCCGATGGCACGCGCGTGCTCTACGAGATGGTCGACGCCGGGGCGCGCCGGTCCGTCGAGGCCAGCGGGGAGATGACGCTCCGCGTGGGCGACGCCGGCGCATTGACCTATTCGATCAACGGCCGACCCGGCCGCACGCTCGGCGGGGCTGGCGAGGTGCGCGACATCCGCATCACCCGCGAGAACTTCACAGAATTCCTGACAGAGTAGGGCGGGTCTGGGCCGAGCCGTCGGTCCATGCGAGGCAGACCCGCCGCCCTTCGACAATGCTCAGGGCGTCCCGAGCGTAGTCGAGGGACGGGGCGCTATATGATGGAAGCCGCCATGGAGGCCTCCATGCGGCTTCTTGCGGTTGTCGCGTTCACGCTCGCGTTCGCCACGCCCTCGTTCGCACAGACCGGGGCCCCCACCGCGCGGACTGTGCGCGGTGGGGTGGAGACCACCTGGCCGAATCAGCGCGAGGCCGACTTCGTCATGAGGAATTTCCGCTTCGCGAGCGGCGAGACGCTCGCCGAGCTGCGGCTCCACTACCTCACGATCGGGACGGCGCAGCGGAACGCCGCGGGCGCGATCACCAACGGCGTGCTGCTCCTGCACGGCACCGGCGGAACGAGCGCGTCATGGCTGCAGGCGACGCTCGCGGGCGAGCTGTTCGGCGCCGGCCAGCCGCTCGATGCGAATCGGTACTTCCTGGTCATCCCCGACGGCATTGGCGCGGGCCGCTCGAGCAAGCCGAGCAACGGCCTGCGCGACACGTTTCCGCAGTACCGCTACCGCGACATGGTGGAGGCGCAGTACCGGCTCCTGACCGATGGCCTCGGCATCCGCCATCTCCGGCTGGTGATCGGCACGTCGATGGGCGGCATGCACACCTGGCTGTGGGGCGAGATGTATCCCGACTTCATGGACGGTCTCGTACCGCTCGCCAGCCAGCCGACGGCGATGAGCGGGCGTAACTGGCTGGCCCGCCGCATCCGGATCGAGGCGATCAAGAACGCGCCGGACGCGTACATGTACACGCTGCCCCTGGCGCAGCTGATGACCGAGAGCGTCGTGCGCCTGCAGGAAATGGCGCCGACGCGCGAGGCCGCCGACGCGCTGTACCGGAAGATGGTGGAGGACGCACGCCGCAACGATCCAATGGACCAGCTTTACGTCGTCGAAGCGTCGATGGATTACGATCCGTCGCCCGAGCTGGGGAAGATCCGCGCGCCGCTGCTCGCGATCAATTTCGCAGACGACGCCATCAACCCGCCGGAGCTCCGCGTGGTCGAACCGGCGGTCGCGAAGATTCCGCACGCGACGTTCGTGCTGATCCCGGCCGGGCCGGACACGCACGGGCACTACACGTACTTCAGGGCGGCGATCTGGAAGTCGCATCTGGCGGCGTTCATGAACACGTTGGAGGCACGGCAGGAATGAAACTGGTCGCAGCGTTGGGATTGGCGCTCACGGCGGTGGTCGCCGTCGCGGGTCAGACGAAGACGGTGTGGGACGGCGTCTACAGCGACGCGCAGGCCGGGCGCGGCAAGCAGGTGTACATCACCCACTGCGCGGAGTGTCACAACGAGGGGCTGCAGGGCGGCGACCTCGCGCCGGCCCTGAAGGGGGAGGACTTCCTGCTGCGCTGGAACGACAAGCCGATGGCCGAACTGTTCGAGCGGACGCAGAAGACGATGCCGCAGAGCAATCCGGGCGGACTCATGCCGCAGGAAACCGCGGACATCATCGCCTACATCCTGCAGGTGAATCGCATGCCGGGCGGGGCGGCGGATTTGCCGAGCGACATGGCCGCGCTCGAGGCGATCACGATGACCAGGAGCCGGTAGCTGGTAGCCGGTAGCCGGTAGGACGTAGGGCGGGTCTCGCCGCGCGGGAGAAGTCGCGCGCGGCAGACCCGCCATGTTGGAGGATCGATGGTCAGTCGAGGTGCCGGAACTCTCGTCTTGGCTTGCGTGGCAGCCGTGACGCTGTCCGCGCAGCGCGGCGGCCGCGGTGCCGGCCCAGGCGACGCGGGCGTGCCCACCGAGCAGCAGTGGTCGGGCAACGCCGAGACGCAGAAGCGGGTCGCGGCGGCGATGAAGATGGCCGGCACGGATCTCGTCCCGCAGGCGAAGATGTTCTGCACCGCGACCGGCCCGCTGCGGATGGCGGTGGCGCGCCAGCGGGCGGGGCTCCCGCCGATGCCGAACGTCGTCGTCGAGCCGACGCGCGTCTTCGACAACATGTACTGGATCGGGATGACGTCGCAGAACGTCTGGGCGATCACGACGAGCGACGGCATCATCCTGCTCGACACGATGAACAGCACGGACGAGGCGCGCGATGTGATCGTCGCGGGCATGAAGAAGGTCGGCCTCGATCCCGCGCAGATCACGTACATCGTCGTCGGCCACGGCCATCCCGGGCAGTCGGATCACACGGGCGGGGCGCTCTACCTGCAGAAGACGTACGGCGCCAAGGTCGTGATGAACCCGATCGACGCGAAGATCGTGCTGCCGGCGCAGCGGCTCGACCGCCCGCTGGCGGTGCCCGACATCGACGCGTACCACGGGCAGAAGCTGACGCTCGGCGACACGACGCTGACGCTCGTCCACATTCCCGGCCATACGCCTGGCACGATGGGCGTGATCGTGCCGGTGAAGCTCCGGGGCGCGCCGCACACGGTGATCGTGCTCGCCGCGACGCAGATGCCGACGCCCGAGTCGCTGCTGCAGTTCGAGCGCGTCTTCACCGAGTTCGCCAAACCGATGAAGGTCGAGGCGTCGCTCAACATGCACGCCAACGGCGTGCAGGAGGATCTGACGTTCCTGGAAGCGATCCGGAAGAACCCGAGCGGACCGACCCCGTATCTCTACGGGCCCGAGCGCTTCTCGCGCTGGATGGACATCATGATCGAGTGCGGACGGGCGCGGCTCGCGGCGCTCGGGATCGAGGTGCCCTCACAGTCCTCGTCGTCGTCGGCATCTCGTCCGCTGGTGAGCGAGGCGCGGTACGAAGCCTGGCAGAAGGAGCTGTCGAACTGGGGCCGCTGGGGCACAGACGACGAGCTCGGTACGCTCAACCTGATCACGCCCGCGAAGCGCCGGGCGGCGATGGCGCTGGCGAGGGAGGGCGTGACCGTCTCGCTGTCGGCGAACGTCTTCACGGACAAGGCGAGCGATGTTCCGTGCCCGGCCGAGTGGGCCATGACCTCCGCCACGCAGACGGGCGCCACCGATCGCGTGGCGTTTCCGTGCATTCACGGCGCGGCCTCGACGCACATCGATTCACTCGCGCATACCTTCTTCGGCGGAAGGATGTGGAACGGGTACGACACCTCGACCCTGGTCACCACGGCCGGGGGAGCCTGGAAGAACTCCGTGCTGCCGATGAAGGGCGGGATCGTCACGCGCGGCGTGCTGTACGACGTGGCGCGGCTGAAGGGCGTCCCGTATCTCGCGCCGGGCGACCGCATCTTCGTCGAGGACCTGGAGGCGTGGGAAAAGAAGGCGGGGGTCCGGGTTGGACCCGGCGACGCGCTGGTGCTCCGGTGGGGGCGCTACGGACGCAGGGCCAGACTGGGTCCCGACGACGGCGCCGCGGGGCTCGACAACTCAGTGCTGCCGTGGCTGAAGCAGCGCGACATTGCGCTGCTCGTCTGGGAAACGGCCGGGTATTCGCCGCAGCTCCCGGGCGACCTGCCTAGAAACGCGGTCCACAACTTCGTGCAGGCGATCCTGGGGATCCACGTGCTCGACCGCGCCGACCTGGAGGCGCTCGGCGAGGCGGCCGCCGCCCGCAAGCGCTGGGATTTCCTGCTGATGGTCAACCCGCTGGCGCTGCCCAACGCCACCGGGTCGCCGGTCAATCCTGTTGCGATGTTCTGAGCGTAGGTCGGACTGAGGTCGGACTACCGCGCTCATGCATCGAGCATCACCGCGATCTGGCGGCGCAGCTCCGGAATGCGGGGCCGAACAACGTCCCAGACCAGTTCGTAGTCCACCCCGAAACAGCGGCGCGACGGCTCCAGCGCGGGTTGGCCAGTGGCGGGTTCCGTGCGTGAACGCGTAGACTCTTATCGAGGCATCAATGCGCTGGCAAGATTACATCGTCGCGACTTCCGACACTCTGCACGGCTGGCCGAGATTTCGGAACACACGAATCCCTGTGGCTGTCGTGCTGGAGAACCTTGCGGCCGGCGTGTCTGCCGAGGAGCTTCACGCGGACTATCCGACGCTTCCGCGGGAGGCGATTCCGGCGGCTCTGGCGTACGCGGCTGAACTAGCGCGCGACACGATCGTTCCGATTCCAGCGGCGTAGTCGTGCCGACGGTCAAGCTCGATGAGAACGTTCCTGACTCGGTTGGAACGATTCTCCGAGACGCGGGCCACGAGGTGGTGTTCGCTCGTGACGAGCAACTGGCCGGTGTTCCCGATGATCAGTTGCTCAGGACGGCAGCGGGCGAAGGCCGCGTCTTGGTTTCGTTCGATCGCGGTTTCACCAACGTGATTCAACATCCACCTGGCGCGACGGCGGGAATCGTTGTGATTCGTTTGCGCGAACAGACACTGCCACGCGTCCGCCAGGTTGCGGTGACGTTGGGCGGCTTGCTGACAACCGAGCCCATCCAGGGACGCTTGTGGGTACTGGATGAATCGCGCCTGCGTATTTGGCCCAGAAGCCCTGGCTAACCAGCGCTGCACCCGACGCCGCCCGCGTCGCTCGCGCGCCGCAGCCGGCGCGGCTGAGCGCCAACGTCTAGCCGGCCGTCTTGCGAACCACGAGCATCAATCCTGACGCCCAACCGAGTTTGACAGAAGCGAATTCGCTGCGGCGCTCGAGATTCTCGATCAAAACAGGAACCTTCGGCGCGTGTCCTTCCGGCCAGTTAGGTTGGGGCAGCAAGTCGTCGATGAAATAGATCCCGCCGGGACGAAGCAGTGCGAGAGCCTCGTCCAGATGCGTGAATTTTCCGGGCCAGGCGTCCGCGTAAATCAAATCGAATTCGCCCTTTGGTGCTCGCTGAATGAATTCCGCTCCATCAACGATGTGGAAGATGACTCGACGATCGGCGCCGAGATGACGTTGGGCCACTGCAATCACGCTCGCATCGGTATCGACACTGTCCAGCCTGGACTTCGAATCCATGCCGGACAGCATCCAAGCGGTGCCGTGCCCGGTTCCGGTTCCGAGTTCAAGGAGCCTTCCGCCCGGCTTCGACGCCGCCAAAACGGCCAGAAACGCTCCCACCTTCGGTTCCGAGACCATGTTGAAACCGAGAGTGTTGGTTTCCGTCAGGATGGCGTTGAATGCAGGCGGCGTTCGATTGATTTCGAGATCGTTCATCGAAGTATTCATCCGGCTAGACAGAATGGCTGTCACAGCTTCTGCGCGGCGCTCATGCGACGGCCGCCTGCGCAGGCCCCGCAATTGGCGGGGGGCCTGCTCGGCGGCGGGCAAATCGTCCACTGTGGCTGAGACCGCGCAGCAAATCGAGTTGACCTGCCCCTCGTCACGTCGTGGATTATGCGGAGTGTCTGACGCTTCGCACCGGGCCACACACGAGGAGGTCGGTCATGGGGAACCGTAGCATGTTCGTAGGGCTGGATGTCCACAAAGAAACGATTGACGTCTCGATCGCCGAGGGCCATCGGGACGGCGAAGTCCGCCACTATGGGGTGATCGCGAGCGACCTCGAGCCGTTGGACAAGGTGGTACGCGCGCTGCGCGCGCCGAACCGACGCCTGCACTTTGTGTACGAAGCGGGCCCGTGTGGGTTCGGGATCCAGCGGCATCTGACGTGCGGCTTGAGCCGCGCGCCGCAGCGACATGATCGCGTTGGACAGCGGGCGCGACGGCTCCAAGCCGATGTTAGCCAGCGATTGTTTCAACTGATGCCGGGATCTTGCTGACCACAAACCGGTGAAGCTCCACCTTGGCACTGGCGTTGTCGATGTCGATGCCGACCAAATTGCCAGACGCGTCGTAGTCCAAGACCACTCCCTCGGAGATTTCCCGGCTCTCGGCACTGGGCCGTTCTGACAGGTCGATGTACAGCGAATCCGTGTCGGGGAAATAATTAACCTTCATGGCTTGAACCGCCTGTCTAAGAACGCGTTGTGGATCGTGACCTTGTCCTCGAGTGTGATGACCCGGAGAAACTTGCCTTCAAGCTCGGGAATGGCGCGCCAGAACCGAAAGCGGTTGGTTTCTTGTCGCTCAAAGCGGATCGGCACCTCGACAACCCGAATGCAAAGCTCCTTGGTCAAGTATGGCCGTTTTACCAGCACCTTTTTCTCGAAGTATTCGGTGAACCGGTAATCGGCCACTCACCAAAGAATAGTCCAGCCTGAGCCCAAGCGGTCAAAGCGGCCAGCCGCTTCATTGGACACCGGAACGCCGCGAACCGCCCGATGGCGAGCGATCCCAATTCTCGTCCTTGTTCGGTCTGGCAACGACTGCGCATCAGCCGCGCGCGGTCGCCTTTCGCTTGCCGCGCGTCGGCTGCATGCGCCTGTTAGCCGGCTTCGTGGACTTGGGTGCCCGAGCCCGGCGTGCGGGCCGCGGAGCCGGAGTGCCGTTCAGCATTCCTTCGGCGCTGATGTCTTCGTCGACATCCGGCCAATGAACCCCATGCCCATCACCGATGAGCTGCCAGTTCGCCCGTTGCTCCGGCGTGGCGTCGGACAATCGCCAGGACCACGCGAGCGGCACACTGATAGCCCGACCGTCTACCAAGTGGGCAGTGATCGTTTCGTCCGACACTTCGAGACGGGCGATTCTAGTTTCCGTGCTGACCGCAGTGCTCATGCCAAGCCTCGATGATCGTCGATTCCTTGTGGACAATTATCCGTCGAATCTCGTTGAGTTCTCGGGGCGAAAACCTTCGATTCCAGGCCAGCGCTACAGGCTGGAGCCAGAACTTGGCCTCGGCGTCCTCGCGCCGGACATGCACGTGGATCGGCTCGCCACAGTCGAAGCTGTAGAAGAAGAACCAGTACGGCCCTGAGATGCCAGCGACCCTCGGCATGCAGATGTACCGAGGCCCATGTTCTCAGGAGTTCGAGCTCCCGACAAGACCGGCCAAGACACATCAGATATATCGTCGGGCTCTGTGGCGCGTACCGGCCACATCCGAGTCGTCTCTGTAGTGATCGGGATCGGAATTGTTGGTTTGTCCGGCTAACGATTCGCGCTGAGCCGCGGCGCGCCTCCATCAATTCCGCGCCGTCGGTTCCAGCGCGCTGTTGGGCAGCCCATGATGAAAGCGAGTGCTATTGGCCACGTTGTTGTGCGGCGGCACGCTCATTGTCGAGCACCAGAGTTTCGAGCGCCTTGAGGTCCGCGGCAGCCAGGCTCTCTCGGATCTGTCGAACACCATCCGCGAGGCGCTTGTGCGTGGCTTGCTGGAGGTCTTCAATCTCCTTTTCGATCTGTTGTGGTGCCTCTCCGCTTGTGGCTGCTCGCTGACGACGTCTGAGCAGCGGATCGAGGGAGCGGTTAAACTCTCTGCTTACACCTTCTCGCAGAAACTCGTACGCATAACCCGCCTGAACTTCCGACAGGAGCCTCTTGTGATTGGAAGACACGCTGTCCATTAGGACGGCTATCAAGATGGCGACCCCGACGAATTGATTCCAGTCAGGCGCATATCCTGTGGCGACGAACAAGCTTCCTCCGGCCGCGACGATCTTGAGGAAGTACGCCGCGAAGCGACGGATGCCTGCAGCTCGCTTGCCACGTGTTTCACCGCGCCGAGCCTGCTGATAGAGTGTATCGATTTCCTTCTCTATCAACGATTGCGGCGGGTCCATCGTGGTCGTCATTGTGACCTCCTGAAAAGTCTACGCGCCCGCCACGGCGACCCTTGACGTGTTGTCGCTGTCGGAAATGACGGCCAACTCCAGTTTCAACTCCTCGCCCACCGCGTCGGTGATCGTCAGGTGAATCGCCCCCTTCCGGCGTGACCAGAATCTCGCGTCTGCTTCGACCAGCACGACTTCCCTGACATCTGCTTTAGTTGTGAAACAGTGCGCACACGGACGGAACCCGGGTGGAGGGGGATCCTCTACGAAGCAGCTCGTCGAAACAGCGAATGGGCCGTCACCACCCAATACAAGGCGACGTTGTTCGCCAAGAGCCAGAGGTCCCCTTCGGAATTCGATAATCTCGATCATCCGATCTCCTTCTTCGATTCGACGTCGGTTGGTCTGCCCAACGTCAGGCCTCACCCGCTGGCGCGCATGATCGCACCCGCGCCAGTCGGGTGCAGGCCGTGTTGGGTGTTCCGTCGTCGTGTTCT
>JACPCS010000085.1 GCA_016184455.1 Acidobacteriota bacterium | reverse complement strand
CAGGGACTGCTCGACCGGATCGCGCGCAAGAACGTCGACGCGTTCGTGGCGGGCATTCAGGCGGGACTCGTCGCGCAGTCGCATGCGTAGAGGGGTTGCGCCACCACGTATGATCAATCCGCGCCCCCCATGACACTGGCGGCTGGCACCCGACTCGGCCCGTACGAGATTCTGAGCGCGCTCGGCGCAGGCGGCATGGGCGAGGTCTACCGCGCGCGCGACACGCGCCTCGAGCGCGACGTCGCAGTCAAGGTGCTGCCGGCCTCCGCGAGCGCCGATCCCGAGCGACTGCGGCGCTTCGCGCAGGAGGCACGCGCGGCCGCTGCGCTCAATCATCCAAATATCGTTGCCGTCCACGACATCGGACTCCACGACGGGGTGCCGTTCATCGTCATGGAGCTGCTCGAGGGCGGAACGTTGCGGGAGCGCCTGGGAAAAGCGGCCACAGGGTCGCACGGGAGCAGTGGATCGGGCGGCGTTGCTGCACACACTGCTGCAGAACAGAGGGGTGAACGCGGCGGTCTCGGTATGCGCCGGGCACTCGACTACGCCACGCAGTGCGCGCGCGGCCTCGCCGCCGCCCACGCACGGCAGATCACGCATCGCGACCTGAAGCCCGAGAACCTGTTCATCACGACCGACGGCCGGCTGAAGATCCTGGATTTCGGTGTCGCCAAGCTGACGCAGGCGGCACCGCCCCCCACCGGAGACACCACGACATCCGGAACCGCACCAGGGATACTCCTGGGCACGGTCGGGTACATCGCCCCGGAGCAGGCGCGTGGGCAGGCGGTGGACCACCGGGCCGACATCTTCGCGTTCGGCGCCATCCTCTATGAGATGCTGACCGGGCGCCAGGCGTTTGCAGCGCCCACGCCGGTCGAAGTGCTCGGCGCGATTCTGGAGAAAGAGCCACCGGATCTCGCGGCTGGCGATTCCCGTGTCCCGCCACTTCTCGTCCGGATCGTCGAGCGCTGCCTCGAGAAGGATCCTGCCGCGCGTTTTCAATCGGCTACCGATCTCGCATTTGCGCTCGAAGCGCTCGCCGGGTCGTCGAGCGAGGCGCAGCCGTCTTCCGCGCCGGCGGCGGTTCCCCCGGGTCGACCGAGCACACGCGAGCGCCTGGCCTGGGCCGCTGCCGCCGTCCTGCTGGCAGGGGCCGCAGTGGCGGCACTGTTCTCGAACCGAGGCACCGCTCCTGACGACCGGTCATTGCTGCGCCTGGAACTGACGACGCCGGATACCGATACGCCGGACCTGGCGCTGTCGCCCGATGGGCGGCAGCTCGTCTTTACAGCAACGCTCGACGGGCGGCAGGTGCTGTACCGGCGGTCGCTCGACAATCCGGGGCGGCAACCGTTGCCGGGAACCGAAGGGGCATCGAGTCCGTTCTGGTCACCCGACGGCCGGAGCCTTGCGTTCGTGGCCGACACGCGGCTGAAGCGAGTCGATATTGCCGGTGGGGCTCCCCAGGTGCTGGCGACCAACGTCGCGTCCGGCGGGTCGTGGAGCCGTGACGGGACCATCCTGTTCACGACAAACCGTGGCACCGCATCCGAGATCTACCGGATTGCCGCCGCCGGCGGGGAACCTCTGGAGATCACGAAGGTCACGCCGGAGCAGACGACCCACGTGAGGGCGACATTTCTGCCCGACGGCACTCACTTCATCTACATCGCCAGCGGCGGTACGCGACCGGGCGCCTATCTTGCTGCGCTCGACGCAGCCGACCCGGCCAACACCCGCTACCTCTTCGACGCCACTGAAGTGGCGTACGCGACGGCGGGATACCTGCTCTTCATGCGCGAGGGCAGCCTGTTCGCGCAGCGCTTCGACGTCGACACGCTCGAGGTGTCGGGCGATCCGATGCAGCTGGCGCAACAAGTCGTCACGACACCCCCGGGATCGGGTGCGGGCAAGTCACTGTCCATCGGCGCCAACGGGGTGGTGGCTTTTCGCACCAGCGCGGGTCCGGCGCAACGTCAGCTCGCGTGGTTCGATCGTTCCGGAAAGCTGCTGGAGCGTATCGCCAGCCCAGACACGGCCCAGCCGGAGAACGTGACGCTGTCGCCGGACGGTCGCCAGCTTGCCCTGACACGGACTGTCGAGCGAAACGCGGACGTCTGGCTGTTCGAGCTTGCACGGAGCATCGCCACGAGGTTCACCTTCGACCCTGCAAGTGAGCTGGTGCCGGAGTGGTCGCCGGATGGCCGGTGGATCGCATTCGCGTCGAATCGCGGCAAGAGTGTCTTCAACTTCTATCGGAAGCTGGCCAGCGGCGTCGGCGCCGACGAGTTGTTGTTCGAGATGCCGCTGAGCGGATTTCCAGGGGACTGGTCGCCGGACGGACGGTTCCTCGCCTACCGGGTCGTCGATCCGAAGACCGGTCGCGATCTGTGGGCGTGGCCGCTGGCGGAGCCGAGAGGTGGGCAGGGCCCGATTCCGATTGCCACGACCCCGTTCGAGGAGTGGCATCCGCAGTTCGCGCCCGATGGACGGTGGATCGCGTACGTGTCGAATGTCTCGGGGCGTTCCGAGATCTACGTCCAGCCCTTTCCGGACGCGACAGGGCGGTGGCAGATTTCAACGGCGGGTGGCAACGAGGTTCGCTGGCGCGGCGACGGCCGGGAACTGTACTACGTGGCGCCGGACGGCACGATCATGGCCACACCGGTCGCGCTTGGTGCGTCGGGAGAGCCACCGCAGGTTGGGATGCCGATGCCACTGTTCAAACCGGACATCACCGCCGTGGCCCGGTCAGGAATCGGCAACGGCCACCAGTACGCCGTCACGCTCGACGGTCAGCGGTTTCTCGTGATCACCACCACGGACCAAACAGGCCTCTCGCCAATCACGGTGCTGGTGAACTGGACGGCGCAGCTGCCCAGGTGACCGCTCGCTGCTTGACGCGCGCTCCGCGCGCCGCTCACAATGGCGCGCACACCGGAGGAGAGATGAGACGGTTCACCACGACGCTCATCGCAGCGGCGCTCGCCGTTGCCGTCTCGGCCACGCTGCACGCGCAGTGGCCGCGCCGCGACCCACCGGGGGTGCCGAAAGGCCCGGACGGCAAAGTGAACCTCACCGCTGCCGCGCCCCGCACGCCGGACGGCAAGCCGGATCTCTCGGGCATCTGGGATGTCTCGCCCCGCCGCGAAAAGCCGGGCGAGGCGCCGCCCGGACGTCCCCCGCTGGCGGTGTTCGCCAACATCGGCGTGAACATGGTCGGCGGATTGCCCTACCAGCCGTGGGCCAAGGAGCTCTCGAACAAACGCGTCGCCAACCAGCGCTACGACAATCCCGACGCGCTCTGCCTGCCGCAGGGGCCGCTGCAGTACCACCTCGACCCGCAGCCCCGGCAGATCTACCAGATGCCGCAGCGTACGCTCATCATCTATGAGTCGAATTACGGCCGCCGCACGATTTACACCGACGGCCGGCCGCTGCCGAAACGGGGCGAGCCGCAGCCAACCTGGCACGGGTACTCCATCGCGCGGTGGGATGGCACCACGTTCGTCGTCGAGTCGAATAACTTCCGCGGCGTGCAGGGGGGCCACCCCAGTGACGGCTGGCTCGATCAGTTGGGCAGCCCGTTCACCGACGCGCTGCAGTTGACGGAACGGTTCCAGCGCGTGAACTTCGGCAACCTCCACATCGACGTCACCATAGACGACCCGAAGGCCTACACGCGTCCGTTCACGGTGCGCGTCGAACAGGTCATCGTCGCCGACGGCTGGGAAATGGTGGAGTTCATCTGCCACGAGAACCAGCAGTTCCTGAAGATGACGGGGCGGCAGTAGAATCGGCCACGCGTTCGAGCCAGGGGCAGCCGTACGCACACCGGAGGCGAGCCATGACACGGTTCACCACGACGCTGCTGGCAGCGGCGATCACTGCCGCGTTCTCACCCACGCTGTCTGCGCAGTGGGCGCTCCACCCGAAACCAGGCGTCCCGAAAGGACCGGACGGTAAGGTCAATCTCACCGCACCTGCGCCGCGTACGCCGGAGGGCAGGGCGGATCTCTCCGGCATCTGGATGCGGACGACGCGCACGGAGAAGCCGGGGAGCGCGCCGCCGGGCCGGCCGCCGCTGGCGACGTTCAACGACGCCGGAGCCGGGATGCCGGGCGGGTTGCCCTATCAGCCATGGGCCGCGCAGCTCATGAAGAAGCGCCTCGCGGAAAACCAGCTGGACAACCCGGACTCTCTGTGCCTCCCGCAGGGCCCACTGCAGTTCCACCTGGACCCGCAGCCGAAGGAGATCATCCAGCTGCCACACAAGACGATCCTCGTGCACGAATCGAACTACATGATTCGCACGATTTACACCGACGGCCGGCGGTTGCCGAAGCAGGGCGAGCCGCAGCCGTACTGGCACGGCTACTCGGTCGGGCGGTGGGAGGGCGACACGCTCGTCGTCGACTCGAACAACTTCCGCGGCGACGGGTGGCTGGATTTCAACGGCAGCCCGTTCACCGACGCGCTGCGGCTGACCGAACGTTTTCGGCGGGTGAATTTCGGCAATCTGCAGATCGATTTCACGGTCGACGATCCGAAGGCCTATGCGAGGCCGTTTACCGTCGGCGTCGAGCAGGTGATCGTGGCCGACGGCTCGGAGCTGATCGAGTACATCTGCCACGAGAACCAGCAGTTCCTGAAGATGACCGGCCGGCAATAGCAACTCCCAATTCCCAAACACGCCAACTCCCAAGGTTGGGCGTTGGGAGTTGAGCGTTGGGAGTTGACGTACCAGGGGTTCGGCCCCACAATTGGCGCCGATTTACGCGGAGGTGTGTGCATGAAGATCAAGGCCGCTGTTGTCGTTGTCGGGATCGCGCTCCTCCTGGCCGGGCGGTCGGTAGTGGCGCATCACGCGTTTTCGGCCGAATTCGACGCCGACAAGCCGGTCAAGCTGACGGGCGCCGTCACCAAGCTCGAGTGGACCAACCCGCATGCTTGGATCTACGTCGACATCAAGGGCGCCGACGGGAAGGTCGCCAACTGGGGATTCGAGCTGGCGAGCCCGAACGGCCTCATGCGGCTCGGGTGGACGCGGTTCTCGCTGAAGCCGGGTGACGAGGTCACCATCGAGGGGACGGCCGCGAAGAACGGGTCGAACAACGCCAACGCCCAGGTCGTCACCAACGCGAAGACCGGGCTGCGGCTGTTCGCCGGCACCAGCCAGACCCCGCAGTAAGCAGTCCGGGAGGCCGACATGACACGGCTCACGGCGACGCTGCTGGCAGCGGCGATGGCCGCTGCCTATTCACCCGCGCTCTCCGCGCAGTGGCCGCTCCACCCGAAGCCGGGCGTGCCCACGGGTCCCGACGGCAGGGTGAACCTCACCGCGGCCGCGCGGCGCGCGCCCGACGGCAAGCCGGATCTGTCCGGCATCTGGATGCGCACCAACCGCGTCGAGAAGCCGGGCAGCGCGCCAGCCGGACAGCCGCCGCTCGCAACCATGGGCAACATCGGCGCGGGCTTCAAGGAGGGGCCGCCGTATCTGCCATGGGCAACCGAGCTCGTCACGAAGCGGACGGGTGGCTACGACAATCCAGACGGCCTCTGTCTCCCGCAGGGCCCGGGGCAGTTTCACAACGACCCGCAGCCGCGTGAGATCATCCAGCTGCCGCACAAGACGCTCATCGTCCACGAATCGAACTACATGCTGCGGACGATCTATACCGACGGCCGGCGGCTGCCGAAACTGGGCGAGCCGCAGCCGTACTGGCACGGCTACTCGGTCGGCCGGTGGGAGGGCGACACGCTTGTCGTCGAGACGAATAACTTCCGTGGCGTGCAGGGCGGCAACCCGGGCGACGGGTGGCTCGACTCCCGGGGCAGTCCGTATACCGACGCGCTGCAGATGACCGAGCGATTCCGGCGCGTGAACTTCGGGAACCTGCACATCGACGTCACCATCAACGACCCGAAGGCGTACGCCAGGCCGTTTACCGTGCGGGTCGAGCAGGTCATCGTGGCCGACGGCTCGGAGATGATCGAGTTCATCTGCCACGAGAACCAGCAGTTCCTGAAGATGACGGGACGGCAGTAGCGCGAGGCCAGCGCGGCGCTGCTGCCTCGCGCTCAACTCCCAACTCCCAAGACTCAACTCCCAACGTTTGGGAGTTGTGGAATTGGGCGTTGGGAGTTTTTTTATTTCTGTAAGAGCGGAACGTTCTGCGCCGGAGCCGGGCGCGACTGCACGTAGGCGTAAATGTGCGCCAGGTCGGTCGTCGGCAGCACCTTCTCCGTGTAGAGCGGCATCTGGTTGGCCGGCCGCCGCACGTACGCGGAGAAACCGGTCCAGGGCAGGTTGCGGCCCGAGAGCCGCGGTCCGGCGGCGCCGCCCTGCGCCTCGTACCCGTGGCACTGCCAGCAGCCCACGTTGCGCCACAGCGTGGCGCCCGTCTCTGCGTTGCCCGCCGGCGCGGCCTGCGCGGCGGGCTTGGGCTCCTGGGCCGTCGCGACGGCGGCGGCCAGGAGCAGGACAGCAGCACCGAACAGCTTCTTCATGACGCCCTTACCGCGGCTGCGTGACGACGTCGACGAGCGCCGGCTCGCCCTTCTTGACGACGGCGAGCGCGCGCTGGAACGCGGGCGCGAGGTCCCGCGGGTTCGTGATCGGCCCTTCCGCGTAGACCCCCATCCCCTGAGCGATCTTGGCGAAATCGACATTCGGGTTCGTGATCGTCGTCCCGATGTGGTGCCGGTCGATGCCGCGCTGATGCCAGTTGGCCATGCGCTGGATGTGCATCACTTCCTGGTGATACGCGCGGTTGTTGTGCATCACCGTCAGAATGGGGATGCGGTGGTGCGCCGCCGTCCACCAGACACCGGGCGCGTAGAGGAAGTCGCCGTCGCCCTGGATGTTGACCGAGATCCGCCCGTGCTTCTTGTTGGCGAGCGCACCGCCCACCGCGGCGGGCGCGCCGTAGCCGACGCCCGCGCCGCCCGAGTCGCCCAGGTGCTGATGGTGCTTCTCGAAGTCCCAGAGGCGGAACGCCCAGCCGCTCGTGTTGCCGCTCTCGGAGACGAGCGACCAGTCCTCGGCGCGAATCACGTTCCACAGTTCGGCCGCCATGCGCGCCGTGCTGATCGGCGACGCGTCCCACGCGTGGGCCGCTTCGGCCTTCGACGCCTGGCGGGCGCGGGCGTGCGCCTCCTCCAGCCGGGTGCGCCGCTCCTGGAAGGCGCGGCGCCGGTCGTCGGTCGTCAGTCGCTTGACCGCTTCGGTCAGCGCCGGCAGCGTCGCCTCGGCATCGGCCGCCATCGCGACGTCGACTTCGGGATACCGCTGGAAGTCCTGGAAGTTGCTCTTGGCGAAGAGATCCACCGAGTTGATGCTGATGAGGCGCGTGCCCGGCCGGATGCGCGAGCGCGAGCTGCGGTGCAGCGCGTCGCGGAACGCGTTGACCGTGCCCCAGAAGTCGGTGAGCTCGAGGCCGAGGATGACGTCGGCGTTGGCAATCTGCTGCCCGGCGCTCTCGCTCTGATTCAGCGGATGGCGCGACGGAATGTTCATGCGCCCGCGCTGGTCGATGACCGGCGCCTGGAGGGCCTCGGCCAGCTCGATGAGGCGCTGGATGCCCGCGGGCGTGCGCGCCAGGCGGTCGGCCACAATCACCGGATTCTGCGCGTTGACGAGCAGGCGCGCCGCCTCGGCCACCGCCCCCGAGTCACCCTGCGGCGGCGCCGCGAGCGTCAGCTTCGGCACCCGCAGCCTCGGCGCGACCTCGGGCGAAATCGGATCCTCCTGGAGTCCGCCGTCGAGGACGATGAGCACCGGCATCATCGGCGGCGTCATCGCGATCTTGTAGGCGCGGACGGCCGACTCGGCGAAGTGCGGCAGCGAGTACGGGTTGTCGTCCCACTTGATGAAGTCGCGCACCATCGCCGCCGCGTCCTGCACGCTGTGCGCCCACTCGACGCCGGGGCGGCGCATCGTCGCGTCGAGCGAGTTGCCGGCCATGAGGTAGACCGGCACGCGGTCGCAGTAGGCGTTGTAGATCGCCATCGCGGCGTGCTGCAGGCCCACCGTTCCATGCGCCAGCACCGCCATCGGCTTGCCTTCCACCTTGAAGTAGGCGTGCGCCATCGCCACTGACGACTCTTCGTGGCAGCAGGTGATGAACTCCGGCATCGTGTTGCCGCCGTAGTTGATGATCGACTCATGAATGCCGCGGAAGCTCGAGCCGGGGTTGCTGGCGACGTACTCGATGTTGAGCGACTTGAGGACGTCCACCATGAAGTCGCCGCCGGGGCGCGCGGTCGTTTCGCCGGCCACTTCGACGACCGGGTCGGCCTCCCGGGCCGCCGTCGCCGCCGCCGGGCGTGCCGCCTGGCCCGCCTCGGCCGGCGGGGCCTGGGCGGCGGCTGTCACCGCGTCGGGCACGAGCGCCGCGGCGCCCGTCACTGCCGCACCCTTCAGAAAGTTCCGACGATCCACGGAAAGCTTCCTGGCCATCGCATCTCCTCTCGGAAAAATCTTGGCGGAAAGTGTAAACCACGAAGGCCACGAAAATCACGAAGAACGATTCCTTTCAGGAAGTTCGTGTTCTTCGCGACCTTCGTGGCTCAGCTTTGCCGGAGCAGTCCCCCCAGCATCTCGGCAATCGCGTCGGGGCGCTCGACCGGGGTGAGATGCCGGGCCTTCGGCAGCACCGTCAGCGTCGAGTGCGGAATGGCCGCGTGGATCTGCCTGGCCATGTCGACCGGAGTGGCGTAGTCCTCCTCGCCGACGACGACCGAGACCGGCATGCGGAAGGCGGGCAGATGCGCGCGCACGTCGACGTCGCCCAGCAGGGCACAGCTGGCGGCATAGCAGTCGAAGTCGTTGGCGACATAGGCGGCCGATAACCGCTCCAACACGTCGGGCCGGGCGGCGCGGAACGCGTCCGAGAACCACCGTGTGAGCTGGAAGTCGATCATCCCCGCCATGCCCTTGGCGCGCGCGGCCTCGGCGCGCTGCCGAAACTGCGTCGCGGCGTCGGGACCATACCAGGCGGTGGTGTCGATGAGGCCGAGCGCCGTGACACGCGCGGGGAAGAGGCCGGCGAACGCCATCGCCACCGAGCCGCCCATCGAGCAGCCGGCGATCGTCGCGTTCGGCCATTCGACATGGTCGACGAGCTCGGCCAGATCGCGCGCGAACGATTCCGCCGTATACGTTCCAGCGTGATGGTCCGATCGGCCGTGCCCGCGGCAGTCGTAGACGAGGATGTCCGCCTCACCGTGCAGCGCGGCGACGACGTCGTCCCAGATCGTGCGATCGAGCGCGAGCGAATGAATCAGCACCAGGCGGCGCCCGCCTTCGCGCGCCTCTGCCGCGCTTCGGCGGGCCAAGCCGTGCAGCGTGTACGACAACCGCGCGCCGTCCGACAGCACGAAGGTCTGGTCGTGTTGAGCGACGGTCTGCATTGGACCGCTATGCGGCTCCTTCCGAGAATTGTGACCCGTTCGATATCTCCGCTCCGGGAGCCGCATAGCGGTCCTAGCAACGAGTATCAACGGCGAGCCCGTGGCTGGTATAGCGTATCGCAAGGCCACTATGTCGACAGTTCTTATCGCCGGCGGCGGCCCGGTCGGTCTCTTCGCCGCGCTGCTGCTCGGCCGCGCGGGGCTGTCCGCGCGGCTCTTCGACGAGAACGCGGCGCTCCAGCAGGATCCGCGCGCGGCGACCACGCATCCCGCGACTCTGGAGATTCTTGGCACGGCGGGACTCGTCGACGACATGACGCGCGTCGGACTGGTCGCACCGATCGTCCAGTTCTGGGATCGCCCGACGGGCGAGTGCGTCGCCCGATTCGACCACGCGCTCCTGGCCGGCGAGACGTCGTACCCGTACGTCGTCCAGTGCGAGCAGTTCAAGACGTCACGCCTCATCCTCGATCGTCTGCGCGCGCTGCCGAACGTCGAGGTGCTGTTGAGCCGTGAGGTCGTCGACGTGACGCAGAACGACCGCGCGGTCAGCGTGTCGGTGCGCGGTCCCGACGGCGTGCGGCGGCACGAGGGTGCGTACCTCATCGGCGCCGACGGCGGCCGCAGCATCGTCCGCAAGCAGTGTGGGATCCCGTTCGAGGGGTTCACGTGGGAGGAGCGCTTCCTGGTGCTCACCACCCCGTTCGACTTCGAGGCGTCGCGCGGGTACGGCTACCGGAATTACCTCGCCGACCCCGAGGAGTGGTGCAACTGCTTCAAGGTGGCCGCCGACGGTCCGCCGGGGCTGTGGAGGACGGTGTTTCCCACCGACCCGCAGCGCTCGGAAGAGGAGCTGCTCGGCGACGGGGCTGTCCAGGCGCGGCTGCAGAAGTTCTTTCCGTCGGGTGGCGACTACGAGATCGTCCACCGCAATCTCTACACGACCCACCAGCGCATTGCGGGGACGTTTCGTGCGGGCCGCGTGCTCCTCGCCGGCGACGCCGCACACGTCAACAACTCGATCGGGGGCATGGGCCTGAACGGCGGATTGCAGGACGCCGCGAACCTTGCGGAGAAGCTGACGGCGGTGCTGCTTGGCGGCGAGACCGAGGCGCTCCTCGATCTCTACGATCTGCAGCGCCGGACCGTCGCGTCGGAGTTCGTGCAGCAGCAGACGATTGCCAACAAGAAGCGCCTCGAGGAGCGCGATCCCGAGACGCGCCGCCGCCACCTCGACGAGCTGCGCGCGGCCGCGGCTGACCCTGAGCGCGCGCGGCAGTTCCTGCGCGGCACGGCGATGCTGACGAGCCAGCGCCGTGCGGCCGCGCTCACGCTGGAGGACCTCAGTCACACATGTTGACGCTTGCCATCCCCGACATGGTGTCGCCGTCGTATTTTCCCGCAGTGGCCGCGGTGGAGCTCGGCTTCTTCAAGGCGGAAGGGCTCGACGTCGGCCTGGAGCTGCTGTTTCCGATCGATGCGGCGTATCGCGCGCTCCGCGAGGGCGCCATCGATTTCGTCGGCGGGTCGGCGCACGCCGCGCTCTCGGCCTTTCCCGAGTGGGAGGGCGTGAAGCTCCTCTGCGCGCAGTCGCAGGGCATGTACTGGTACCTCGTCATGCGCAACGAGCTGGGGGCGCGCGGCGATCTCGCCGCCGTGAAGGGTCGCAGCATCGGTGCCTCGTCCTGGGTGGAGATGGGACTGCGCGCGCTGCTGGAGGACGCCGGGATCGATATTCAGCGCGACCAGGTACGGATCGGACCCGTGCCGCGTCGTCCCGACGAGCGGAATTTCGGTGTGGCGGCCGCGAAGCGGCTGCAGGAGGGCGCCATCGACGGCTTCTGGGCGAACGGGATGGCGGCGGAGCTGGCCGTTCGTCGTGGTTTCGGGACCGTGGTCCTCGATGCGCGGCGAGACACGACGGGGGAGGCGCACGGCTATACGTTTCCTGCGCTCGCCGCGAGCGATCGGCTGATCGCGGGTGCGCCGGAGACGGCGGCCGCGGCCGTGCGGGCCGTGGTGGCGGCGCAGCGGGCGCTGGTGGAGCGGCCGGATCGGGCCACCGAGGTCGGGCAGCGTCTGTTTCCACCCGACGAGGCGGCGCTCATTGCGGAGCTGGTGCGCCGCGACGGCCCGTACTACGATGCCGCGATCGCGCCCCAGACGGTCGCGGCGATGAGCCGGTTCGCGCGGCGCATGGGCATCCTGCAGCGCGATGTCCCGTACGAGTCGGTGGTCGCCGCGCAGTTCGCGCCCTTGTGGGCGGTGGCATAATCAGCCCATGCCCTCGAACAGACCGGTCGTTCGCATTGCGCCCAATAATCCGGTGTTCGACCTGCCGGTGATCGTCGCGATCG
Source organism: Acidobacteriota bacterium (assembly GCA_016184455.1). Taxonomy (GTDB): domain Bacteria; phylum Acidobacteriota; class Vicinamibacteria; order Vicinamibacterales; family UBA2999; genus MELF01. The sequence goes on along the minus strand of JACPCS010000085.1, from coordinate 23,395 downwards.
AGGAAGGGCTGTTCGAGGCCGCCGGTCTGGACGTCGCGTTCACGGCCACCTATGCCGATATGGCGCGGCTCAAGGAGCAGATGTTCGAGTGCGGCGAGGCCGACAGCTACAACGTCTGCGAGTGGGCGAGCATCGACCGGCTGGAGCGCGGCAGCCGCAGCGGCCGCATTGCCGCGCTGCGCGCCGCGGTCGCCGCGCAGGCCATCCTCACGTTCGACGAGTCGCTGCAGGTGCCGCGCGACCTGGCCGACGTGCCGGTGGTCGTCCAGTGGCTGACCGGGTCGCACTACTGCACGGTGCAGATGCTCGAGAGCGCCGTCGGTGCCGACCACGTGCACATCGAAGCCGGCGGGCTGCCGCAGGTGCGGTGGGCGGCGCTCGAGACGGGGGCGATCCGTGTGGCGACGCTGATGGAGCCGTTCATCAGCCTCGGGCTCAAGAAGGGCGCGCACGTGGTGGCCGCCTGCTTCTACCGCGGCGGCGAGGTGATTGCGGCCGACCTCACGGCCGACGAGCGCCGGGCCTACTACGACGCGGAGAACCGCGCGGTCGATCTGATCAACGCCGATTTCTACAAGTACGCCCACCACATCGCGGCGCACGCCAAGGGCGCGCTCGAGCCGCACGAGCTGCTGCGCGCGTTCGTCCGCTACAAGCACGTCGATTCCTACGACCCGGTGCTGTTCACGCGCACCTACGAGTGGATGAAGGCGCGCGGCCTCACCGAGGGCGGCAGCGACCACGCGACGCTCGTCGCCCGCTGATGGCGCTGTCTCTCCCGTCGGTCTGGTTGAACGAGCTGACGTGGGAGGAGGTCGCAGTCTACCTCCGCGAGCGCGACACGATCCTGATCCCCTTCGGCACGACCGAACAGCACGGCCCGGCCGGACCGCTCGGGCTCGACAGCTACGTGGCCATCGCGCTGGCGGAAGACGCGGCGAAGAAGGCGGGCGTGCTCGCCGCGCCGCCCGTCTGGTACGGCGATTCGAGCCACCATCTCGGCTTCCCGGGCACGATCTCGCTGCGCACCGAGACGCTCATGCAGGTCGTCTACGACATGGTGCGGTCGCTCGCGCGGCACGGGTTCAAGCGGATGCTGCTCATCAACGGCCACAAGTGGACGAACCTGCCGGCGCTCACGAGCGCCGCGCGCAATATCCGCGAGTTCGAGCTGCCGGGCGTGCGCACGGCGGTGGCCGACCCGATGTACCTGGCGCGCGGCATTGCCGGCCGCCTCAAGCACGCCATCGAGCACCACGCGGGGGAGCTCGAGATCTCGCACGTGCTCTACAAGTTTCCGCACACCATCCGGACGGGGAAGTTCTCGGATGCCGCGTGTGATTTCGACCAATTGGTCGGTCCCTTCGGGACAACGGATCTGTTCGGCGGGGGCGGGCGGGACACCGTCGACCAGCCGTGGACCGCAGCGGAGCAGAAGCGGCACGCGCCGACCGGGCAGTTCTCGTCGAATCGCGCGGCGACCGCCGAGACCGGGCGGCAGTACCACGACTACATGGTCGAGCGGCTCGTCGAGTTCCTCGCCTGGTGGCAGACGCGCGACGCGGCGGTGGACGAGGAGCTGCCGTGACGCATCTCGCCACGGACGTCCTGGTGGTCGGCGCGGGTGGTGCGGGAATGTACGCGGCGGTGGCGGTCGCGCGCGAAGGGCGCTCGGTGCTGCTGCTCGACAAAGGGCTCGTCGGCCGCGGCGGCGCGACGATCATGGCGCAGATGACCGTCGCGGCCGCGATTGCCCACGAGGAGCCGGACGACTGGACGCTGCACCTCGAGGACACGCTCGACGCGGGCCGCGGCATCTGCCACGAGCCGCTGTCGCGCATGCTTTGCGAGCGCGCGCCCGAACGAATCCTCGAGATGGACCGCTGGGGCACGCGCTGGGCGCGCGAGAACGGGCACATCAAGCAGGTGACCGCGCCCGGCCATCGCCGCAAACGCTGCTGCTACGTCGACTTCCTCAGCACCGGGCCCGCGGTGGCCGCCACGCTTCGGCACCAGGTGTCGATCGCGGATCGCGTGCGGCGGGTGAGCAACGTCGCGGCCATCGAGGTGTGCGTGGCGGACGGCCGCGTGCGCGGTGCGGTTGCGCTCGACCTCTCGACCGGATCGCTCGTGACGATGGCGGCGCGCGCGGTCGTGCTCGCGGCGGGCGGCCTGACGAAGATCTTCCGGCGCAACAGCGCGTCGACCAACATGGGCGGCGAGGCGTACTGGCTGGCGCTCGAGGCAGGCGCCGAGCTGGTCGATATGGAATTCGTCCAGTTCTTTCCGATCGCGCACCTCGCGCCGCGGCTCGTCGGCATGGACCCGATCATGTGGGATCCGTTCCGCTACAAGCTGGGCGGACGGCTGTTGAACGGGAACTTCGAGGAGTTCATCCATCGCTACGGCGGCCAGGACGAGGGGCGCTACACCGCGCCGCGCGATCTCGCGTCGTACGCCATCCTCAAGGAAGTGGAAGCGGGCCGCGGCTCGCCGCACGGCGGCGTGTATCTCGACTTCCGCCATCTGCCGGAGGCGACGGTGCGCAGCGCGTTCGGGCCGGTGATCGATCGGCTGCTCGCCAACGGGATCGATCTGACGCGCACGGCCGTGGAGGTGGCGCCGACCGCGCACTATCACATGGGTGGCATCGCCGTGGACGAGCGGCTCGAGACGCGGGTCGCGGGGCTGTTTGCTGCAGGAGAGGCCGTCGGCGGCCCGGGCGGCGCCAATCGGGTCTCGGGCAACGCCATCAGCGAGGCGCTCGTCTTCGGCGAGCGCGCAGGCTTCTTTGCCGCCGAGACCGCAGCCGGCGCCGATCCGGGATGGTCGCCAGCCTATGCGGAGCGCGCCCGTGCCGAGCTGGCGGATCTGCGCGCGCGGAAAGGCAGCGGTCCCGCGCCCGGCGTCGTCTCTACCGAGCTGCAGGACGCCATGTGGGAGCACGCAGGCCCGTTCCGATCGGAGGAAGGGCTCGAGCGCGCGCTCGCACGGATCCACGCGCTGCGGCGGCGGCTCCCCGAGCTCACGATCGCGGCCGGCGACGTCTTCAATCTCGACGTCCAGGACTGGTACGAGCTCAACGCCATGCTCCGCAGCGCCGAAGCGGTGGCGTCCTCGGCGCTCAGGCGCAGGGAAAGCCGCGGCGCGCATCAGCGGCTCGATGCGCCGCAGATGTCGCCCGCGTTCGAGAAGAATCAGCGCGTGGCGCTCGATCACGGCGTGTTGACGAGCCGGTGGAGTCCGGTGGTCCGCTCGGGAGTCCGCACGGCATGACCGCGCGCGTGACGACGCTCAGCGTGTGGCGCGGCGGGGCCGAGGACGGCCGCTTCGAGCGGTACGAGGTGCCGTTCGAGGAGGGGATGTCGGTGCTCGACGCGCTGCGGTGGATTCGCGCGCACGCCGACTCGAGCCTGGCGATTCGCTACAGCTGCATCAACGCCAACGCCTGCCACACGTGCATGGCGCTCGTCGACGGCCGGGTCGAGTACACGTGCACGGCGCGGCTGACGCCGGCCGGTGTCACCGTGGCGCCGCTGCCGAAGCGGCCGGTCATCCGCGATCTCGTCACCGACACGATGCCCGTCGAAGAGAAGCTCGATTGCGGCGCCTGACCCGGAGCTCACCTGGGTTGCGCATTTTTCAGCGGGACTGGAGCTACGATCCGCGCGCCGGTGTGGCTGGGACGGGCCCCGCTGAAAAATGGCAACCCGCGTGAGCTCCGGGTTTACCGAGACTTATGCCGAAGGATCTCCGTTCGTTCATCCGCGATCTGATTGCTGCGCGTCCGGGCGAGGTGAAGCGCGTGACCGCGCCGGTCGATCCCTGCTACGGGGCGACGGCCATTGCCGAGCGCTTCGCGCGCGACAACCAGTACCCGGCGCTCTATTTCGAGAAGATCGGCAGGAGTTCCATTCCGCTCGTCCTCAATCTCACGGCGACCTACGAGCGGCTCGCGGTGGCGCTCGAGACGACGCTGCAGGAGATGGTGCCGGCGTTCGGCGAGCGGATCACGAAGCCGATCGCCGTGCGCGAGGTGCCGCGCGAAGCAGCCCCGGTCAAGGAGCAGGTGTGGACCGGCGACCAGGTCGATCTCGGCAGACTGCCACTTCTGACGCACAACGAGCTCGACGGCGGGCCCTACCTCACGAGCGGCATCGGCATCATGCGCGATCCTGAATCGGGCGTGGTGAACGCCGGTCTGTACCGGCATCAGGTGTACGGTCCGCAGGAGCTCGGCGTCTGGTTCATCGACGGACATCACGGCAACTATATCTACCGAAAGTACGAGGAGCGCGGCCAGCCGGCGCCGATTGCGATTGCGATCGGGCATCACCCCGCCGTTGTCATGGGCGCGGTGTCCCGTCTGCCGGGCATCGGCGGCGAGTTCGACGCCGCGGGCGGACTGCTCGGCGAAGCCGTGGAGGTGACGCGTGCCGAGACGTGCGACGTTCCGGTGCCCGCGCGCGCGGAGATCGTGATCGAGGGGGAAGTCATTCCGCACGAACGGCGGCACGAGGGACCGTTTGGCGAGTGGCCCGGCCACTACACGGCCGAAGGTCCGAAGCCGGTGATCCGCGTCAAGGCGATCACGATGCGGCGCAACCCGATCTACTACGACGTCTTCTCGGCCAACCGCGAGCACCTCGTGCTCGGGAGCCTGCCGCGCATGGGCAGCATCTACCGGAACGTCAAGGCGATCGTTCCGGGTCTGCGCGCCGTCAACGTGCCCGCCCACAGCCGCATGCACTGTTATCTGTCGATTACGAAGACGCGCGACGCCGAGGTGAAGAAGGCCGCCTTCGCGGCGCTCAACACCGAGCCCGAGAACCTCAAAATGATCGTCGTCGTCGACGACGACATCAACGTGTTCAACGACGGCGACGTGATGTGGGCGATTGGCACCCGATTCGACGCCGCGCGGGATCTGCTCGTCATCCCGCGCTGGTCCGGCCCGGGTGGGCTGCTGCCGGTCGGGTGGGACTATCACCAGGACGGCACGCGCACGCCGCGGATGATCACCGCGTCGATCATCGACGCGACCAAGCCGCTCCCGCCGGCCGCGTTCCCGCCACGCGCCATCGTGCCCGCGTCCGCCGTCGACGCCGCACGCATTGCCGGGGTCAGCGACCTCACACATCTGCCCGACTAAACCGGCAATCGGGCCACGTGCGGGCCTACCGTGGTGGTCCCCCACGATCAGAGGCGAACGCGGCCGTAGCGCGCGCGACCGCCCGCCTTCCGTGTTCGGTCATCGGCCTGTGGGAGACGCTGCAAGAAGGTCCAACCCGGTAGACTCTCGTGGGCCCCGTCCACACATCGTGGCGTCCCTGGTGCCGGCCAGTTGGAACCAGATCGCGACTTGGCTGAGGACAATAGACGAGCTCAGGCGTGCGGCGTGACGAGGCTACGACGCCTTCTGCACCGACAGCAGCCTCGTCCCGAACGATCTGAGAGACGAACAGCCTATACGAGTTCCGGCTTCTCCACCATTGCCGGGTCAGTCGTTGATGTGCTGCGATGACAATGTCGCGACTCCAGCCTGGGGTACCCCCGACGGCGACGGCTCATCCGACCGTGCCTGGTTCCTTACTGGTTCGGCAGCCGAATCGCAATCCCCAGATTGCTGAAACCGGCCCCGGGCGCCGTTCCGCCGAAAATGAATGCGCGGCCCCCGGCGCCGATGGTTGCAACGAGGTTCTCATCTCCGGGGATGACGAGCGTGCCGTTTTCAACGGTCCATGTGAAAGTCCCTGAGCCGGCTTCTTCTCCGCACGTCAGGACCCACGGCACAGCCTGTTGCAGGTCGCACCTGCCGTCCGTCACGGTGCCCGAGCCGGTCCCGTCGGCGTTAAGCGGGAAGATCGCGACAGATGTTTCCACGCCGATTTGCGCCGGGTTGCCGCCGTGAAGTTCGACGCCCAACAGGTAGAGGGCATAGGTGCCGACAAGGTCGGCGGCGTCGACCTGACCTGATTCCAGCTTGGCGACACGCGCCTCCAGCGCCGCCATGCGCGCCGGGAGCCCGGAGCCGGGACCTGTTGCTTGGGCTTGGGCGGGAAGCGGCGCGAATACAAACGCGACGACCAAACCGAATGAAGCCACGCGGATACTGTTCATCGTGGAATCCTCCTTCAGTTGGTTAATGAGCCCGAGAGCGATTTCAAGAACGCGACGAGCGCCTGCTTCTCTTCGACCGACAGATGAAGCGGGTGAATTTCTGGATCGATGCTCGGATTCGAACGGCCGCCGTGATCGTAGAAGTCAACAACCTCTTCGAGCGTCGGGATGCTGCCGTCGTGCATGTATGGCGAGGTGCGCGCCACTTCACGCAATGTCGGCGTCTTGAAGGTGCCGTTGCCGCCGCCCGTGTCGCTCAAGTGCCCGTCGCGCCACGCGACGCCCGTGTTGTGCAGTCGCTCGTCGGTGAAGTTCGGTCCGCCATGACAGGCCGTGCAGTTGCCCTTGCCGCGAAAGATCTGCAGCCCTGCCTGCTGTTCCGCCGAGAGCGACGTCCGGTCACCGTTCACGAAGCGGTCGTAGGGAGAATCCCCCGACAGGATGGAACGGACGTAGCTGGCAAGCGCCTTTGACAGGTCGTTCAGCGTAAGGCCGACGCGACTCGCAGCGTCGGCGACGGGCAGATCCATCTCGTTCGGGTCCTCGATCGGCTTGAGGACCTGTTCTTCGAGCGTGGGCACGCGACCGTCCCAGAAGAAGATGCGGCCATAGGCGCGATTGACGATTGCTGGCGCATTGCGGCGGCCCGAGCGCCCGAAGACGCCGACGGCGATCGCGCGGCCATCCGAGAACGCATGTTCTGCGTCGTGGCAGGACGCGCACGCGATCGAGCCATCGCGCGAGAGGCGACGGTCGTTGAACAACCGTCGCCCCAGATTGATTTTGTCGACCGTAAGCGGGTTCTGCTCTGGGACCGGCACGTAGAGGTCCAGGCCTAGAGGAATGGTGAGCGCGAACGCGGCCACGCAGAGCTTCATTCGTGGCGCAGCGTACCGCGGCTCTGTCAGGCTGTGATGTTCAGATGGTCACGATTCGGTCAGGGTTCGGATCATTTTCTCGCGCCCGGCGCGGGCAGGAAGTTCTCCAGCACCCAGACTTCGTTGTCGTCCGCATCGATCGCCGCGAAGATCATTCGCTTGCCGTCGGGATGCACGGCGGGCGACTTGATTCTGGCCGATATCGAGATCCCGACTTTCTCGGCTTCGCCTCCGGCCGCCGGGACTTTCCACAGCCCTCCTTGCTCCGGCCCACCGTCCCGGACGACCAACAGAAAGCGTTGATCTGGAGACCAGGCCAGCGCGTTGTAGCGTCCGCCGCCCAGCCACGGCTCGGCGCGGAAGACTTCGCGGGATTGGCCCCCAGCCGCCGGCATCAGCTCCACGACGCTCGGAGAGGTTCCCGGCGGCGCATTACCCAAGCTGGCGCGAAGAGACTTCAAGTAGGCCAGCTGCATTCCGTCAGGCGATACGGCCAGCGAAATGAACCATTCGTTTCTCTTCAGTTCGATTTCGCGATGGCTGTCGATGTCAAATCGCATCAACTGCCCCGTCTGCGGATGCTGAAAGATATAGAAGATTGACCGGCCCTCCGGAGAAAGATCGAAGGAGCTCACCTGGCGAGGCAGGTGCACCAGAAGCTCGGTCGTTCCCGTGTCGAGCGCAAGTCGATGAAATCCGAATCCTGGCCCTTGCGCGTCCCGAGAAAGGATGAGGACCGCGCGATTGTCCGGAAACCATCTCGGACCGGCAAAGAACGGCGTTGCGACTCTGACTGGAAGCGGAATGGTACGTTCTTCACCGGTCTTGACGGATCGAATCACAAGCACCGCCGGATTGCGGAACGAATAGTAGGCAAGAAATTGGCCGTCACGTGACCACGCAGGACCAATGTTGGCATTGATGAACTGCTCAGTGGCGAGCACGGGCGGTTTCGTGGCGTGCAGGGCATCGAGCTCCACGACGTACACATTTCTACGAGCGCGACCCAGGACAGCGTAGTAGAGCGTTCCGTTTCTCGTGATGCCCAGCAGGCCGATTGAGCCGACGTCAGTCTTGATCGACGCCGCCACACCTTTCGGGCGCCCATTGTCGATCGGTATCGTCCACAACGAATTGGTTCCAGTGCGATCGCTCAGGAACAGCAATTCAGAGCCATCTGGAGACCATAGCGGCGACGAATCGTTCGCGGGACCCTGTACGACTGCTGTCTCACGGCTGCCGTCGGTCGCCAACACGAAGATGTCGCGCGGAGAGCCGCTATCGCCCGCCGGCGCGTCGTACGCAACGTATTGGCCGTCAGGGGAAAGACTGAGCCGGTCGGGATAACGCCAGTCGAGAGACTTGATGCTCCGAGACGATCCATCGTGAATTGATATGGTGGCGATCTGGTTTGTGTGGTCAGGCAACGATCGAATGACGAGGAGATGCTTGCCGTCAGGCGCCCAGCCGAACGGCACGAGATAGTCATCTGCCTCTGTTCGAAGAGCGACTTTTGGCCGGACGAGCTCGCCGGTCGCGATCGAGGTCGTGCGGATCTCGCGTTTGTGCTCGTTCTCGACAAACCAGTTGTAGGCGACTTGTCGGCCATCCGGGGAAATCACCGACGGCCCCGCGTAATCGCCGGAGGCGACCCAGCCTCCCGTGTTGGTCAGACGGCGGCTCGTACCGGTGAACAAATCACGAACGGCAAGGTCGCCGGTGTCCCAGTCGGTAAAGCTGAGGTATCGGCCATCTGGGGATGGTGTGCCCCCGTTGTCCACCCCCTCGCCTGTCCAGACTTGGCGTGTGGCCTGTTTCGTTTGAGATGCTGCCGGCGACTGAAGTCGCGTGAGGCGCGTGCGTGCCTCCCCCGCAACGTTCTGTTGGTCCGCGTACTCACGAACCACACGCTCGTAGATCGTTCGCGCCTCGACGTCGCCGAGCTTCTGATAACACTCCGCCATGCGGACAAGAGCCGTAGCGGCAAGCAGCCGGTTGGCGCCCGCGGTGGCGACGATCTTCTTGTACTCCTCGATAGCGCCCCTCAGGTCGCCATCAACGGTCGCTTTGTGCTCCGCGCTCGCCAGAAGCTTCTCCATTTGCGCGGTGGTCTGCTGCGCTCCAACGGTCTGCCACCCAGCCACCAGCAGCGCCGCGATGAACATGATTGTTGTTCGGTTCATGGTGTCACTCCCTGGCGTGCAGAGTACCGAGCGACTGTATGAAAACCAGCTCGGACATCGTCAGCTTTGCGTCAGATGTCACGTGTCAAATCTGTACCCAAGACCTCGCACGTTGCGCAGGTACCGAGGTTCCGCAGCATCCGGTTCGAGCTTCTTGCGCAGGCTGCCGATGTGATTGTCGACGACCCGGTCCGACACAAACGTGTTGGGGCCCCATGCTTCGTTAATCAACTGCTCGCGCGTGAGGATGCGTCCGCGGGCGCGGATGAATGCCTGCAGCAGACGAAACTCGAGGGGCGTCAATGTGGTGGCTTCGTCGCCGCGCCTGATCTCCCCGCGCGCGAAGTCCACTTCGGCGTCACCGATGTGGACGACCGGCGGCGCCGAATCGGCCTGGCTGCGGCGCAAGAGCGCCGCGATCCGGGCCCGCAGCTCGCGTACGCCGAATGGCTTGGTGACGTAGTCATCTGCGCCTGCTTCGAGACCGAGCACCTTCTCGGCTTCTTGGGTGCGAGCCGTGAGCATCAGGATCGGCGTCCGCACGCCGCTGCGGCGGAGCTCGCGGCACACTTCGAACCCGTCTTTGCCGGGCAGCATCACGTCGAGGAGGATGGCGTCGAAGGCTTCCTCGCGCGCTCGCTTCACAGCCGCGAGCCCGTCCGCGACGACCTCGACTTGGTAGCCTTCAAGGGACAGGTCGTCTTCGAGCGCCAGCGCGATGCTGGGCTCGTCTTCGACGATGAGAATGCGATCCGTCTCGACGCTCACGTCTCGGCTCTCAACCGTCAACGCTCACCGCTGATCGCGACGAGACCGCCTCTTCGCGGCCGACGGCCGGTAGCAGAATGGTGAATGTGCTGCCTTTGCCGGTCTCGCTGTCGAGCCGGATCTCACCGCCGTGCGCGAGGACGATCTGCTGCACCATTGCGAGTCCGACGCCGGTGCCTTTGATATGTGCGTCAATCGCCCTCCGGCCGCGCACGAACTTCCGGAAGATCGCCTGCTGCTCGGATGGCGGAATGCCTACGCCGCGATCGGCCACCGAAATCGCCGCGCGACCGTTCTCGCTGCGGCAGTGAACCGATACCGTCGAGTCCGCGAGCGAGTATTTGATCGCGTTGTCGATCAGGTTCCGCAGCGCAAGGGCCAGGGCGCTCGCGTCGGCGCGCACAGCAAGCCCGGGGTCCGGGCTGCCTACTTCGATGCGTTTGCCGGCATCGCGCGCCTGCGGCTCGATCTCGCCGACGACCTCGCGCACCAGCGCCCACACATCGACCTCGACGAATTGATAGCGCTCGGCACCCGCGTCCATCCTCCCGAAGTTGAGCAGTGTCTCGACCAAACGCTGCAGCCGGGCAGCCTCTCCGATCAGGACCCGGTAATATGTCCGGCGCCGCTCCTCGGTCGGGAGGCGGTCCATTTCGAGCATTTCCGCCATCTGTCGGATGGTTGTCAGCGGCGTGCGGAATTCGTGCGAGACCGCCGCGACGAAATCCGACTGCAGGCCCGCTACCTCCGCCTCACGGCGGATCGCGCGCGCCATGAAGTACGCGGCGCCCCACACGAACAGCAGCATGGCGGCCATCATCGCGAGCAGAATCGTTCGACTGCTTCGCGCGCTCGCGGCAGACTGCGAGGCCGCCCACACGTGGAGTGTCCAAGGATACTCCGAACCCGAACTGCCGACGATGCGCGCCACCGAGCTCGCGGGTGGGGCGAGGTCACCACGGATGACTTGGCCTTGCGGATCCGACAGTTGCCAGGCGACTGCTCCCGAGGCCGGCGAGGTGAAAAAACTCTGCGCGAATGCCGCCAGAAGGGCGCAACGGTTCCCGTTGGATCGCCAAAACACCAGCACACTCCGGTCATCCCCCGTGAACACGCGCTGGCCCCGGGTTGGCAACGAGCCGCCATCTCGTTCGCCCCAGACGTCGCTCAAGGCGTCCGCCAGCCGCCACGAATCCGGCCGACTGGTGGCGCTGACCTCATCGCGATAAAACTCCGCGGTCCCTCGGGTGATGCGCCATCGCCCGCTGTCCAGCCCGCGCAACAGTTGGGCGGCGATGCGCCGCTCGCCTTCATGATCTCCAAGGGCGACCAGCGCTGCACGCTGGCCATCGAGGCCCAGCAGCTCCGCAGGGAGATCGTCGGTGCCCACGGCACCCAATGCGGACAGCTCCTGATACGCCGCCCGTGCGGCCGCGAAGTCCCGCGACTTGCGCAAGACTCGGCCGAGTCGGAGCAATGCGCTCGCACGGACCTGCACGTCGCGATGGCGGCTAAGAATGCGATATCGCTCGGCGGCCGAGGCAAGTTGATTCGCGCCGAACTCCATCGCTTCGATTGCGGAGAACACATCGGCTGGGGGTGAAGGGCTTCCGGCGACGGGCACGAACGGGAGTCCGTCCGGTGGCGCCACGAGCACCTCTCCGGGGCCAATCGTCAAGACGACAGCACCGTCGATTGTCGGAGGTAACGATGCGGGATTCGAGAGCCATCCGCTCAGCCGTTCACCCGCGTCCGCCACCTTGCCTTGGATTCCCGCCGCGATCGCGTCGGCGCTGCTTTCGAGCTGCTCCCGCGCGCGCTGATCATCAATCGCGTGCTGCTGATCCAGCAGCCGCCATCCGGCCCAACACAACGCCACCGTGACCACGATGGTCGTGGCCACGAGCGCGCCGAGCACAGAGTGCGCTGGGTGAAGCACAAGTCGTATCTTAGTTGCGGGCGTCCCGGCCGGCGTCAGAGATGTGTCAGGTTTGTGTCATCCCGCGACGGCCTCAGACGGCGTACCCTGAAGGTGAACGCGAACCAGGAAGCGAGAACCTCGAAGGGTGACGGCTGGGAATGGTGTCCCTGATGTCGGCCAATGAAATCTGGGAACACATCGCGGCTGACAATCCCGGCGCCGCGGGTCGTGTCCGAGAGTTTTCCTACACCTGCGGCAACCCTGCCAGCGCCATGGCCAGCTCGCCCTCGTCGTAGGCCTGGTCGGTGATCCGCCCCGCCGTGAAGTCCATGTACGCCTGCATGTCGAAGTGGCCGTGCCCGCACAGATTGAAGAGAATCGCGCGGCTCGCGCCCTCCTCGCGGCAGCGCACCGCCTCGTCGATGGCGCCCTTCACCGCGTGGTTGGCCTCCGGGGCGGGGACGATGCCCTCGTGGCGCGCGAAGAAGACGCCCGCCTCGAAGCACGCGGTCTGCGGGTAGGCCCGCGCCTCGATGAGCCCGAGCTGGTGCGCGTGCGAGACGAGCGGCGCCATGCCGTGGTAGCGCAGGCCCCCGGCGTGGAAGCCCGGCGGGATGAACGTGGAGCCGAGCGTGTGCATCTTCACGAGCGGCGTCAGGTGCCCGGTGTCGCCGAAGTCGTAGGCATAGCGCCCGCGGGTGAGGCTGGGGCACGCGGCGGGCTCCACGGCGACGAAGCGCGCGGCGCGGCCGCCGCGGAGTTGCGCGCCCAGGAACGGAAACGCGATGCCGGCGAAGTTCGAGCCGCCGCCCGTGCAGCCTACGACGATGTCGGGGTAGTCACCGGCCATCTCGAGCTGTGCGATGGCCTCCTGGCCGATCACGGTCTGGTGCAGCAGCACGTGGTTCAGCACCGAGCCGAGCGAGTACTTCGTATCGTCGCGAGAGGCCGCCACTTCCACGGCCTCGGAGATCGCGATGCCCAGGCTGCCGTTGCTGTCGGGTGACGCGGCCAGGATGCGGCGGCCCGACTCGGTCTCCGTCGAGGGGCTGGGGATGCAGCGCGCGCCGTAGGTTTCCATCAGCGCCCGTCGATACGGCTTCTGGTCGTAGGAAACCTTCACCATGAAGACGGTGACGTCGAGGCCGAACAGCGCGCCGGCAAACGCGAGCGACGATCCCCACTGGCCCGCGCCGGTTTCGGTGGCCAGCCGCCGGACGCCGGCTTCCTTGTTGTAGAAGGCCTGCGCGACGGCGGTGTTGGGCTTGTGGCTGCCCGCGGGGCTCACGCCCTCGTACTTGTAGTAGATGCGCGCCGGGGTCTGGAGCGCCCGCTCCAGCCGCCGCGCGCGGTAGAGCGGCGTGGGCCGCCACTGCCGGTAGACGTCGCGCACGGGGCCCGGGATCTCCACCTCGCGCTCGGTGGTCACTTCCTGCAGGATGAGCGCCATGGGGAACAGCGGCGCGAGGTCCGCGGGGCCGATGGGCTGCAGCGTTCCGGGGTGCAGCACCGGCGGGAGCGGCTCTGGCAGGTCGGCCGCCAGGTTGTACCATTGCCGCGGGATGCGGCTCTCGTCCAGGACGTACTTGATGCTATCGCTCATCCGTCGCTCCTCGGAGTGATGTCCTGTCGCATTCTCCGTCAGGTCGCGGGCGGAAGGCCACGGCGTGGGCGGAAGGGCTGCCTTCGGACGTGTATGTGAAAGCGATGGAAGCCGGTGAGGCCTTCTTCATCGCAATCGGCAGCGTGGGCTTCGCGACGCACCGGGTCGAAGCAAGCGGCTCATGTCCAAATGACCTACGCTCGCATCAGCTCGGCGGCGCGCTTCACCGCCGCGATGATGTCGGGATAGGCCGCACACCTGCAGAGATTCCCGGACAGGTAGTGCCGGATCTCGTCCTCGGTCGGCTGCGGATGCCGGCTGAGGAGCTCCTTGGTCATCAGGATGAACCCCGGCGTGCAGAAGCCGCACTGGAACCCGCTCTTCTCGACGAACGCGCGCTGGATGGGATGCAGCTCGCCGTTCTTCGCAAGGCCCTCCACGGTCGTGAGCTCCGCACCGTCGGCGAACGCGGCAAAATAGAGGCAACCCGACACTGCGGTGCCGTTGACGAGCAGCGTGCAGCAGCCGCACAGCCCCTGCCCGCAGCTCTCGCGCGCGCCGAAGAGCCCGAACTCCCGCTGCAGGACCTCGAGGATCGTCTCGTGCGTGGCGACGGTGGCGCCGACCCGCCGGCCGTTCAGCGTGAAGGCGACGGCTCGCTCGTGTCTCGCGCTCACCTCAGTTGTCCTCCAGGGGCCGGCCCTCCGCCGCACGGATCGCCCGCAGCACGCGCTCGGGCGTCAGCGGCATCTCGTAGAGCATCACGCCCGTCGCGTCATAGAGCGCGTTGGCAATCGCGGGCGACGGACTGAAGATGCCGGTCTCGCCGACGCCTTTCGCGCCGAAGGGGCCGTCGCGGTGCGGAATCTCGACGAACGAGCCGGTCAGCTCGCGCGGCAGATCGAGCAGGCCGGGCAGAGCTGGCGTTCGACCGACGCGGGGTTGATCGCGCGGCCGACGTCGGCGACGTTCACGAGCTTGGTGACCGTCACGCGCCCGGTCTCGCAATCGACTTCGACCTCGGCGCCCGCGCCGCCCAGCATCCAGAACGGCGTGATGTTCGGCGAGTAGCCGGTCCGGGGGTCGGGCTTCGTGTACGACGGCGTATAGCTGCCGACGCCGACGATCGTGCCCGCCTGCATCGCGAACCGCGCGAGCATCACCTCGCGAAAGGTCAGCTTCGCGCCCGCACGTGAGAGCACGGCGCCGTCGCGGCACTCGAGGTCGCCCATGTCTACGCCAAGCGCGCCGGCCGCAATCCGCAGCAGCTGCGCACGCACGTCCTCGGCTGCCCGCCGCACGGCATTGCCCATGTGGAAGGTCGACCGCGACCCGAGCGTCGCCATGTCGTACGGCGTCACGTCGGTGTCGGGATGGACGATGCGGACGTCCGGCGTCGGCAGGCCGAGGACCTCGGCCGCGATCTGCGCGAGCGTCGTGTCGGACGCCTGGCCCATGTCCACCGTGCTCGTGTGGACCGCGCAGCTCCCGTCGCCGTACACGTGCACCGCGGCGGTCGACGTCGTGGGCGAGACGCAGGCCTTCACGCCGATGGCGATGCCGCGGCCGCGTCGAATCGTGCCCGACCCGCGATCGAACGGCCGGTGCCACTCCATCTTCTCGGCGAGCCGGTCGAGCACCGCCTCGACCTCCATGCCGTAGACGACGGTGCCGGTCGCGTGCTTGCGGCCGTTTCTGAGCGCGTTGCGGCGGCGGAACTCGAGCGGATCGATCCCGAGTGCACGCGCGATGATGTCGGCCTGCCGCTCGTACGCCCAGACGAGCTGCGAGATGCCGAAGCCGCGCAGCGCGCCCGCCGGCGGGTCGTTGGTGTAGACAGCGTAGTTGTCGAGCGCGACGTGTTCGATGTCGTACGGGCCGGCCGCGGTGAACCCCGACTTCTGCGTCACGCGCGGGCCGATGTCGGCATAGGCGCCGCCGTTCCAGTACGTCTCCACCTGCCGCGCGGTGATCCGGCCGTCATTGGTCACGCCGGTCCTGATCAGCACGGTCGCCCCGTGCTTCGTGATCGTGTAGAACTGCTCGTCCATCGTGAGCGCGATCCGCACCGGCTTGCGGACGAGCAGCGCGCAGACGGCAGCCATGGCCTCGAGCTTGATGTACAGCTTGGCGCCGAAGCCGCCGCCGAGGAACGCCGTGCGGACGCGGACGCGATTCTCCGGCCAGCCGAGGAGACGTGCGATCTCGCTCCGGACGAACGACGGGCTCTGCGACGCGGTGTGAATCGTGAGGCCGCCCGGCCCGGCGGGTTCGGCCACCGACACCATCGGCTCGAACGTCGCGTGAATCACCTTCCCGGTCCGGAAGGTGTGCTCGAAGACCTGGTCGGCCTGCGCGAAGCCCTTCTCGATGTCGCCGGTTCGCAGACGCGCGTCGAGGGCGACGTTGGTGCCGCGTCGTCCGGCGACGTGCTCGAGGTCGGTGAACATCCCAGCCGGCTTCAGTTCGTCGTGGATGATCGGCGCACCCGGCGCGGCCGCCGCGACTTCGTCGAAGACGGCGTCGAACGGCTCGTACTCGACCGAGACGAGGTCCGCGGCCTCTTCGGCGACGTGCGGATCCGTTGCGAGGACGACGGCGACCGGCTCGCCCACGTGGCGGACCTTGCCAAGGGCGAGGATCGGTTGATCGTGGAACGCGGGACCGTAGTACGGATTCGGCACGATCGTCGCGACGTCGTCGGCCGTGATGACCGCGTGCACGCCGTCACAGGCGAGCGCTGCGCTCGCGTCGATCCGAACGATGCGCCCGTGGGCGATCGAGCTGCGGTGAATCCTGCCGTAGAGCATGCCCGGCAGCCGCAGGTTGTGGATGTACTCGACGCTGCCGTCGACCTTGGCGGTGCTCTCGAGGCGCGGCATCGAGCGGCCGACTTCGCGCAGCGCGCGTCCGGCGTCGGCGTCAGCGACCGGGGCTTCTGGAACGACGATCGTGTCCGCCATGAGTTACCGGGCGCGCTCCAGTGCGCGGCGGACGTGGACGCGGATCATCTCGCGCTTGTAAGCGGCGCTGCCGCGCAGATCCGCGAGCGGCTCCACCGCGTCTGCGGCCGCATCCGCAGCCTTCCGGAAGGTGGCGTCGTCCGGTGCGGCGCCCGTGAGCGCTGATTCCGCAGCGGGCACCCGCACCGGACGCTCGGTCGCGGCGCTCACGGCCACACGCGCCTCGGTCATGACGGTGGGCCGGGTCGTGTCGGACCCGGCGGCGTCCGTGCGGTACCACACGGCGACGCCCACCGTCGGCCAGTCATCGGCCGAGAGCGCCGTGAACTTCTCGTACCAGGTTCGCGCGCCCGTCGGCTGGGCCGGCACGTGGACTTCGGCAATCAATTCGTCGGCCGCCATCGTCGTCTGGTAGTAGCCGAGCACGAGGTCGTTGAGGTCGATCCATCGCTCGCCGCGGCGGCTGACGGCGCGGACGCGCGCCCCGAGCGTCATGAGCACCGGCGGCAGATCCATGTGCGGGTCGCCGTGGGCGAGGTGGCCCCCGAGCGTGGCGACGTTGCGGATGCGGACGTTCGAGAGCGTCCGCAGGGCGCGGCTCATGACGGGCGCGACCGCGCGCACGCGGGAGGACCGCTCGAGCTCGGTGAGCGTCGCCAGCGCGCCGAGGCGCAGTCCGCCCTCGTGTTCGTGGACGCCCCGCAGCGCGCCGTCGAGCCGCCGCAGGCTGACCAGCCGCGTCGGCTGAAACAGGCGCGCCTTCATCATCGGGACGAGCGCCGTCGCGCCGGCAATCGCACGAACGCCCGGGTCGTCGGGCTCGAGCAGCGCGACCGCCTCGTCGATCGTCGCCGGTTCGACCAGCTCGAAGGACTTCACGCGGGGGTCCCGGGTCCTCGGCGCGCGGAGCGCGCCAAGAAGATACTGGCCGACCAGCCAGGGGCTCGCACGCTCATATCTCGACGGAGGGCACGACAAGGGCAGAGCCCATGGCTGGTCCCGCCTCGAGCGCCTTCTTCAGCTGTGCGCCGAACTCGCGCGCGAGCTGCGCGCTCGTGGAACGGAAGACCGGCTGGCCGAGGCCGCCGAGCTTTCCGGTCAGGGCGATGCCGGTCGTGTACCGGATCGTGGTCCGCTGCGCGCCGTCCTCTGTGAGCCGCACGGACGCGGTGGCCGACACGTGACCGACCAGGCCAATCGCGTCTCCTGCGATCGCGGCGTCGATCGCCTCAGGCGCCTGCATCCGAACGATCTCGATCGTCACGTTGAAGCTGACGGTCATGAAGGCGACGCGGCTGCTGAGCACAGCGGCGTAGCGGTTCGGGCTGATTTCACGGAGGTCGCGGCAGCCCGGGATGCACGCCGCAAGGCGGCGAGGGTCCTGCAGAAAGCCGAACGCCGCGTCGCGCGGCACGTCGACAGAGATTTCGCCTGATGTGTGCAGTGCCATGGGTTCCGGACCGCGATAAATCGTACATCATGAGCCTATGTCCACACACGTTGGAGATCGACTGCCGGACGATCTGTTCGCCGCGCTGAGCGGAGGCGACCTCACTGCCGTTGCCGATTGCGTCATCGTGGTTTCGACGGTCGACGAGCATGGCTTTCCCCATCCGGCGCTCCTCAGCTACTTCGAGGTCGTCGCGATCGATCCGCGTACGATCCGGCTCGCCACGTATGCCGACAGCCGGAGCACCCGCAACGCGACCCGCGGGGGAAAGCTGACGCTCGTCTTCGTCGACGCGGCGTTCGTCTACTACGTCAAAGGTGCGATACGGCCGCTCGCCGCGTCGATGCGCAGCACGCCGTACAACGCGAAGCTCGAGATGCGGGTGGAGGAGGTGCTGCGGGATGCGCCCGATCCGGTGCGTGAGCCCGGCGCGCACATCGCGAGCGGCATTCGCTACCTCAACCCGCAGCGGAGCGCCGAGCTCGCGCGCGCGCGGGATGTGATCGCGGAGCTACGCGAGTAGGGTCCGAACGGTCGAAAGACTCCGGCAGGCCAACCGAGCTACGTCGAGAGCCGATCGATCCACTTCTCGATCACCGGGGGTTCGTACGAGGCGAGCTGATCGAGAAGGTCTCCTGGGGAATCGGCGACCGAGATCATCGAACGGCACTCCGGCTTCACGAACCCTTCCCCAATCGAGTGTCCGACGAAGGACAGCAAGCCGTCGAAATAGCCTCGCGCGTTGAGCAGTCCGCAGGGCTTCCTGTGCAGTCCGAGCTGTCCCCAGGTGAGCACTTCGAAGAACTCCTCCAGAGTTCCCCAGCCTCCCGGAAGCGCGATGAACGCGTCGGCGAGGTCGGCCATGACCGCCTTCCGTTCGTGCATCGATCCGACGACGCGAAGATCGGTCAAGCCGTTGTGGGCAATCTCCTTCGCCACGAGCGCTGTCGGAATGACACCGATGGCTTGCCCTCGCGAGGCGAGAACAGCGTCTGCCACGACACCCATGAGCCCGACTCTCGCGCCGCCATAGACCAACCCCAACTGACGTGCAGCCAGGACGCGTCCGAGCTCCTCGGCGACCTCGCGATACGCCGGCTGAGAGCCAGGACTCGATCCTGCGAACACGCATACACATTTCATCGATGAACTCTGCTGCTACACCGCCCGCTCGGTGTGCTCGGATGGTGCGTCGACAGTCCGGTTCACGACGTGGATCACCACCGTCACGCCCAGAATGATCGCCAGCGAGATCCCCAGCGCCACGACGATGCTGGCCCTACCGCCGATCAGAAGGAGCCCTCCGTAATACATGCAGAGGAACGGGATGAGATAGCCGGCGAGCCCCAGCCGGAACGCCAGCCATCCCGTGCGGCTGATCTCGGAACCCGAGATCGCCGCCGCGGCGTACGCCGCGAGCGCCACCGGCGGCGTGATCGCCCCCATCGAGCTGAAGAAGAAGATGAAGAAGTGCGCCGCCATCGGCTCGAAGCCCGCCGTCGTCATCGCGGGCACACTGAGCCCGGCGAGGACCAGATAGACCGCGGTCGGCGGAATGGCCATGCCGAGCAGCAGCGCCGTCGTCATGATGAGCGCCAGCAGGAGCAGCGGTTGTCCCTGCGCGAGGTTCGTCAGCGCCGCCGAGAGCGTAAATCCGACCCCGGTCAGGTTGATGATGCCGACGATGATTCCCGCAGAGGCGCAGGCGACCGCGATCGGAACGACGCCGCGTGCGCCGTCCTCGAGCGCGCCGAGCAGGCGCCCGAGCCCGATGCGGGTGTGCGAGCGGAGGAGCGAGCAGGCCAGCGTCAGCACGATCGACCAGAACGCCGCCTGCATCAGGCTGCGGCCCATGTAGATCAACGCGACGAGCGCCACCACCGGCGGCGCCATGTGGCCGTAGCGGACGAGCGTCTGTCCGATCTTCGGCAGCGGTGCATCGCGATCGGGTTGGATGCCGCGCTGCATCGCCCACAGATACACGGTCGCCATGAGCGCCACGTAGAAGAGCGCCGCCGGGAGGATGGCGGCCTTTGCGACGTCGCTGTACGGCACCTGCAGGTACTCGGCGATGAGAAACGCGCCGGCGCCCATGAGCGGCGGCGTGAACATCGAGGCCGTCGAGGCGACGGCCACCGTCGCGCCCGCGAAGTCGCGGCCGAACCCCGAGCGCGTCATGAGCGGGATGGTGAAGTTGCCGACGGTCACGACGCACGCAACCGGCGATCCGGAGATCATCCCCATGAGCGCGCTCGACGTGACGGCGCTGATCGCGGGGCCGCCGCGCAGGCGCCCCGTGAGCGCGAGCGCCAGGTCCATGAACCACCGGTCCCCGCCGGATTGCGAGAGCAGCGCGCCGAAGAGCACGAACATGATGACGAAGGTCGCCGAGATCTCGATCGGCAGCCCGTAGATGCCGCTGCTCCCGAGGTAAAGGGATCCGACCAGCCGCGACAGGTCGTAGCCGCGATGGGCGAAGAGCCCGGGCAGATGCTGGCCCGCCAGCGCGTATGCGAGCGCGGCGACGACCATCAGCACGAGAAACCAGCCGACGACACGCCGCGTGGTTTCCAGCACGAGAACGATCATCACGAGGCCGGCCACGAGCTCCGCGGGCGTGACGATGCCGGTGCGCTGGATGTAGTCGGGGTAATCGGCGATGAGAAAGATCGTCGAG
This sequence comes from Acidobacteriota bacterium, assembly GCA_016184455.1. GTDB lineage: Bacteria > Acidobacteriota > Vicinamibacteria > Vicinamibacterales > UBA2999 > MELF01. Next base: position 2,832 of record JACPCS010000085.1, on the reverse strand, counting down.
GCAGCGAAGAGCGACGCGAGCAGCCAGTCAGCGGCCCGCCGCGAAGGCGACGCGGCCGCGCGTCCGCCGTACGCGACGAGCGCCACCGTGCCCATGAGGCCCCAGTGGACCATCCGGTTGTATTCGGGGGCGAGATCGGTCGTCGCGTTCGCATAGAGCGCAACCGCCGACGCCGCGATCAGCAGCGCGCGGATCACCGCGTTGCAGCGGCGGGCGCGCCGTCAGCCCAGACGCCCCGCTCGCGGTAATACCGAATCGCGCCCTCGTGGTAGGGGATGAGGCCGTCCTTCGGCGCCACTTCCAGCGTGAAGCCCGCGATGGTGGGGTAGCTGCCGCGGAACCGCTCGAGCTCGTCGAAGGTGGCCTTCGTGATCTGGTAGACGAGATCCGCCGGCAGCTCCGCGCTCACCATCAGCCCGTTCGACGTGCCGACGACAGGGACGTCCGCGGTTACGTGTGTGTAGGAGCGGGCCGGAATCGTCGTCTTCAGGTAGTACGGGTATTCCGCCACGATCGCGTCGCGGGCCGGCTCGGGCAGCGGCAGGAGGCGGAAGCGGCGCGAGGCGCCGAACTCGCTGATCGCCGGGATCGGCGGCGACACGTACAGGACCGCGGCGTCGATCCGCCGATCGCCGAGCGCCGACAACGCCTGGTCGTACGGCAGATAGATCGGTGTAATGTCATCGAACGTGAAACCGCAGCCGGCTGAGAAGATCTCCCGGAGATTCGCCAGGCTGCCGTGGCCCGACGCGGAGGTTCGGGAACGCCTGGGAGAACGGCGCCTGCCCCTGATAGCCTTGCAGCGCCGTCTTGCTGATGACGAATCCCAGAATCGCCTGACCCGTCCCGACGAGCCGCACGTTCTCTTCGGCGCCGCCGCTCACCTCCGCGACCGCCTGCACGCCGGGGACGGCGTCGTTGATGATGCTGGCGAGCGCGCCGCCCATCACGTACCAGCTGCCGCCCGGCGGCGCGGTCACGATGTTGACGACGCGCGTGGAGCCACTGTCGCGCCCGCAGGCGGCAGCGATGAGCAGGAGCAGCGCGGCAAGACCTGGTCCGGCTGAAGCCGGACACCACATGCGGAATCGGTGGACGCGAGAACCGGACATCCTCGGGTCATCTTGTCGGGGAGCAGAACGGCTGTCAAATGCGGCGCTGTCGTGCGTTGTCGCGCCTTTCGGCGTTTTCAGCAAATCTTCAGGTTGTGTCACGATCCTTGACATCCACAGTGGACATGCACGTCCTGCTCGTCGACGACGACGTCGAGGTGGCGGAGTACGTCCGCCGGGAGCTCGAGGAAGAGGGGCACGTGGTGACGGTGTGCCACGACGGGGCGGCGGCCCTGCGCGCCGCGGAGCTTCACGCCTTCGACATCATCGTCCTCGATGTGATGATGCCGTTCGTCGACGGCCTCGAGGTGACCCGTCGGCTCCGCCGCCAGCACATTCAGACGCCGATTCTGCTCCTGACCGCCCGCGATGCGCCGGAGGAAGTCGTTCGCGGGTTGGAGGCTGGGGCCGACGACTACCTGACGAAGCCGTTTTCCTTCGATGTGCTGCTCGCGCGCATTCGGGTGCGCACCCGTGCGCGTGAGGATCGCGCACACCGGCTGCGGTTCGCCGACCTGACGCTCGACCCAGGCACTCGCGAAGTCTGGCGGGGTTCGCGGCCGGTCGGCCTGACGCGCACCGAGTTCGCGATCCTGGAGTGCCTCATGCGGGCGTCCGGCCGGGTGGTGCCGCGCGATACGCTCATCGAGGAGGTTTGGGGCGAGCGCGACGTGACGTATAACAACCTGGAAGTGTTCATCCGCTTCCTGCGCGCGAAGCTCGATTGCCCTGGACATCCGAGCCTGATTCACACGGAACGCGGGCTCGGCTACCGCCTGAGGAGTCCTGAGTCGTGAACGTGCGCTCGCTTCGATTCCGCCTCGCGGTCTGGTACTTCTGCACGGTCGCGGCCATTTTCGCGCTTGCGGCCACCGGCTATTGGTTCGCCATCCGCTCGGGACTGAACAGCGCGGCAGACCGACACCTGACCTACCGTCTCATCGGGTTGGGTCATTACCTGGAGGCGATCGACGTCCACAGCGACCAGCAGGTCGCGTCCAGGCTGAGGGAAATCTCCCGAATCGGGGAGTTGTACCAGGTCTTCGACGACACGGGCCGGCTGATTGCGCAGTCCGATCGGCTGGCGCGCCTGGGGATGCCACCACAACCCCCTTCGCGTCTTGGAGCCGAGTTCCAGTTCGAAGACGGCGGCCCAAGCGAATTTCCGTTGCGGATCGCCTGGCAGAAGGTGACGATTGCCGGCCGCACGTTCATCGTCGGCGCCGCCGACCCGCAGGAGAAGTACGGCGGTGTGCTCACGGGGTTCACGTCGGTCCTGCTGCTCTCGGCCCCGCTCATCCTGCTGGTGGCGACGCTGTGCGGTCTGTGGCTCGGGCGCCGCGCGCTCGCGCCCGTGGCGCGGATTACCGAGGACGCGCGCGCGATCACCGAGAGCAACCTGTCGGCACGGCTGGCCGTGCCCGATTCGCGCGACGAGCAGCAGCAGCTCTCCGAGACGCTCAATCAAATGCTCGCGCGCATCGAGCAGTCGTTCCTGCGCACCAAGCAGTTCACGGCCGACGCCTCGCACGAGCTGCGCGCGCCCATGACGCTGATCTACACCGGCGCCCAGTACGCGCTGCGGCGGCCGCGGACGCGCGAGGAGCTGGTGGACATCCTCCAGAAGATTCTGCGCGAATCGCGGCGGACGGCCGCCTTGATCGACGACCTGCTGCTGCTGGCCCGGGGCGATGCCGGCCGGGACACGGCCGAACTGGAG
>JACPCS010000029.1 GCA_016184455.1 Acidobacteriota bacterium | reverse complement strand
GGCCTGACCTGGAACTTCACCAGCTTCGGCCTCGTCCCCTTGCCGGTCTCCATGTGGAAGGGCGCTCGCGTCCCAGACGACGCGTGCAGTCCGCGCCCCTTCCAGCCAGCCTTGGGATCGTCGATGCGCCCGTCCATCCCTTTGGCATAGAACCCCAGCGGGTAGGGCACGCGCAGTGTGACGAACGTGCCGTTGACGAGCCCGTGGACCGAGTCGGATCCGTTCCCGATGGCGAACGGCGTGTTCCTGCCCAGGCCCGACGTGTCGTGCTGATCCACCCACATCAGATACGTGCCATCGGCGACGCCGCCTTCATCGGTCACGCCCTTGAACTTCGGTCCCGGCATCGAATAGAACGCCCACCCTTCGGGACAGTGCTGCCCGGTTGCCTTCGGCCCATTGAGCGGGCCCTTGCACTTGCGCCGATCGAAGCTCGCCAGGTGGCTGCTTCCCGCCAGGTTCGTCCAGACGACGCCGTTCCGATCGACGTCGAGCCCTCGCGGCGTGTAGCCGCGCACGGGGACCTTGACGGCGTCGAGCGGAAGCTCGAAGATCTCCGTCACGGCCGTCGTCGTCGGATTCGGGCCGAGCGTCACGCGCACGATCGCGCCGGGATAGGCCGCCACCGATCCCCAGATCGCGTCGTCGACCGGGTTGTGAATGACGCTGTACACGCCGACATCGACCCGCGTATCCTTCGCCGGATCGGCCGGCTGGCCCGGCTCCACCCACGCGTCCTGCTTCCCGTTGCCGCTGGTATCGAGAATCAGCGGCGTCCACCCCTGTGATTTCTGTTCGTCCTTGGTCTGGTCGAACATCTTCGTGTTGACCCAGCCGAGCACGTTGCCGCCGCCCGTGCCGGCGTTGGTGAAGTAGAGGGTGTCGTTTGCGTCTTCGGCGAAGAGCAGATGGTGCGTGCCGAAGCACGTGTCGATGAGCGTCCACTCCTTCGTCTTCGGGTCGTACACGGTCAGATGGCGGTTCGTCGACTTGAGGGGGAAGTGCTTCGCCGACGGATGGCTCGATCCCTCGCGGCACCACGCCGGGTTCTCCGCCGGGCGGATGGCCGACGCCGTCCAGACGCGTCCCTGTCCATCGATCATCGAGCTGTGCGGACTCGTGCGGCTCGTCCAGAGCACCTCTTCGCCCCAGTAGGGCGACGGCGTGAATTTCGCCGGGGCTCTGACCGGCGTCCGCGGATCGCGCACCGGCACGCGCAGCGCCGTCGCGGTGTGGCGCATCGGATCGACCACATACAGGTCGTCCGAGCTCTCCTCCGGCGCGATGTAGATGGGTCCGTTGGCGTTGACGGTCGGTGTGCGCTTGTCGGTCGAAATGCCGTCGTGCGTGTACTTCATCGGGTCGCCGTAGTCCCACTGGGTCACCACGACATTGCGCTCGATGCCCTGCGGCCGTGCGGGCACGGGCGGCAGCTCGCCCGCCGCGATGCGGTCGGTCCAGTCGGCGAAGATGGCGAGCGCGCGCTGGCGGCCGATGGCGTTGAACCCGTTGCTCATGCCGCCGCCGGCCTGACCCACCTGGACGCGGCGATCCCAGGCCGCCGCCGACGAGTCGAAGACGCCCAGGGTCTTCGGAATCTCACGCGTCGCCTTGTTGCCCATCTGATGACACACTTCGCACCCCGCCGCCTTGAGGCGCGTGATGAAGGCGGCCTGGCTCGTCAGGTTTTCTGAAAAGCCGTTGCCCGTGGGGCCGGTGCCGGGGAACTCGCTCTTGGGCGGGACCTGCAGCAGTGAGTACCAGTAGTTCGCCGGATAGTACTGGGCCGCGGCGCGCGCGTCCGGCGCGACGACCGCGGTCAGGTTCAGGATCCTGCCGGGCGCCGTCCGAACCTTCGGCGAGTCGACCAATCCGTATCCACGCACCCAGACGTCGTAGGTCGCCTTCGGCAGATCGGGCACGACATAACGGCCCCGATCGTCGGTCACCACGCTGCGGATGAACCTGGTCGGCAGGTCGGTCGTCTCCGCGATCACCCAGACGCCGGCTTCGGGTCCCTTGGCGCTCGTGACCACCCCGCCAAGGTCGTCGTTGTCGATGCTGACGGCGCCGTTCTGCTGTCGGGCGCTGATGTCGACCACCGACGCAACGGCCATGACGGTGGCGACCCCCGTGAGAGCCAGGGACCAGAATCGTTTCGTCATATTTCGTTTCCTCTCGGCTGCGGCCGCGAAAGTCGTAGGCGGCGGTTGCGGCGGGCCTATCGTAGCGCGGATTTCGCTTCTGTGGCGCGAACCCTTCGGGTTCGCGAGGCGAGCCTGAAAGGCTCGCCCCACAAATCCGCGCTGAGCGCATCTGAAAGATGCGCCGGGTCCGTCGAGAGGCGGTGTAAAGCGGGACCGGATCGCTTACCGGCTGCTCTGCAGGTCGTGCGTCGAGAGGAACTTCGCCAGGTCGCGGTTCTCGGGGAAGTCGCGGGCGAGGGCGCGCGCGGTGACCACCGCATCGGCCAGGTGACGCTCGCGCACCTGCAGATCCCACAGCGCAAACATCGCCTCTGCCTGAACGAACGGCGCCGCGTCCGCGACCGTCGCATCCTGCACCGTCTGCAGGCCGCGCTTCCGATCGCCGCCGCCGAGCACCCACCGGACCCCCCGCGGCACGCGCGTGTCGACGATGTAGTCGATGAGCGCGCGGGCGACGCGGGCGCGGACGTGTTCGGGATCGAGGGCCAGCGCCGCATCGAGCGATCGCCGTGCCTCCCAGTATTCGCCCCAGCCGGTGCGGCGTACGAGCGTCCCGAGCTGCAGCCACACGTAGTTGAGGTTCAGCTTGCCGAGGAAGAACAGCGCCTCGGCATCAGCCGGCGTCTGCGCGAGCCGCGCCCTTGCGGCCGCACGGCCGAGATGGAGCTCGCCGAGAAACTCCGACAGCAGATCCCGACAGCGCGTGCACGCCTTCCATGCGCGCTCGCGGTTGTCGCCGGCCCCGGCCCGAGCCGTGTCGAGGGCGCCAAGCGCACGCCGGATCGCGAAGTGGAGGGCCGAGGTCCGAAGCTCGGAGGCGGCGAGGTTGTCGGGGTTGGCGAGGCGCTCGGCCAGCGCGAGCGCCGCCGCCTCGTCGTACGCGCCGCTGTAGAACAGCCGCTGCGCCTCGTGGAGCGGTGACGCCGTCGCAGTCGCCGGCAGCACTGTGCCGCAGGCCAGAACGACGATCACCACCGGACGGAAAGCGCTCACCATTGGCATCCCGCGTAGCGGGCTGGTGATACGCGATTACAAGAACAGTGCCGCTATACGGTCGAGCTGAAGAACTCCCAATTCCCAACCTCACAACTCCCAAGCCTTTGGGAGTTGGCGTTTTTGGGAGTTGGGAGTTCAGGTGCCTATTGCACGCTGACGACCGTGATGACCGGCGTCATCATGAAGCGGCCGTTGCCCGTTTCGCGCACCGAGCGGTCGCCGTCGAAGTCGAGCAGCATCGTGGTGCCGGTGCCGTTGGTGACTTCGAACGGACGATTGAGCCGCACGTCGCCCGATGGGATCTCGAGCGGCGCGCTGCGGCCCGCCGGCGTCGCGATCGTCGGCGCGCAGGCCGCCCCCGTCGCAGCGTTCTCGAAGTACAGCGCGGCGCTCGATACCGTGAGCCGCACCATGGT
>JACPCS010000028.1 GCA_016184455.1 Acidobacteriota bacterium | reverse complement strand
AGACTCCCACTTCCGCACCAGTTCGATGAACCCGGCCGCCGCCACTCGCTGCTCGTCGGCGGGGAGCCGCCGGAACACCGGGTCGAGCCGGTAGAACGAGTAGTTCAGGAACTGGCGGCGTTGCCTGTCCGGGCTCTTGCCCGTGACGATCCCGGTCGGGTCGAGGTCGACGGAGAGGCCGCGGCGGGGCGGCGGGCCGGTGCCCTCGGGAGAGTGCTCCATGCTCATACCTGCGTGGCGGCCATCAACTGAAAGTCGCGCAGACACGGCGCTTGGAGGCGCTCGTACTCGGCCTCGCCAGCCACGTGAAGGGGCAACGTATGACTTCCTGCCACGGATTGTCAAGCGCGTGAAGCCCCGTTGCCTGTCGTCTCGAACGGCGCCCGTGCCCGGTGCGGTGACGGGATCGCGGAACAACTCACGGACGAGCGGCGCGTGCTGCGAGTGGATCCGATCGAGCATCGCCTCCGCGGCAGGTCTGCGGGACGGTTCCTGCGTTTTGACCTGCGCGTTGCGCCTTCGTCGACAGGGACGCTGCTTGATCCTTTTTTCACAACATGGTACAAGTCGGGATCGGGACACGGGAACGCCGCCGCCGCATGAAGCACGGGGATGCCCTGTACGCCGGGCCTTTCGGCCCCGCCCGGCAGGTCCGGGAGGACCGGCCCTCCACAACAACCTGATGCCGCAGATTTTTCGTTCGAGCGCCAATACCCTCGCGCGCGCCAGCCTTGTCGGCCTGCTCCTGCTGGCCGGCGGTTCTGTCGGTCTCCTGATGGTGCTCGGGCGCTCCGGATACGTGACCCGCGCCCACGAATTCATCGATCAGCCCATCCAGTTCAGTCATCTCCATCACGTGGGCGACGACGGCATCGACTGCCGGTATTGCCACACGGCGGTCGAGACCTCGTCGTTTGCCGGGATTCCGCCCACCAAGACGTGCATGAACTGCCACTCGCAGATCTGGTCGGCGGCGCCGATTCTGGAACCGGTACGGGCGAGCTTTCGCGAAGATCGGCCGCTGCGCTGGATCCGCGTGCACGACCTGCCCGACTTCGTCTACTTCAACCATAGCATCCACGTGAAGAAAGGCATGGGGTGCGAGACGTGCCACGGCCGCGTCGATGAGATGCCGCTCATCGTGCAGGAGAGCTCGCTGCTGATGGAGTGGTGCCTCGACTGCCATCGGGCTCCGGAGCGCTACGTGCGCCCGCGGAGCGAGGTGTTCACGCTGGGGTATCGCCCGTCGGTGCCCCAATCGGTCATCGGCCCGCAGCTGGTGAGGGAATACGGCATCCAGAGTCTCACGAGCTGCTCGACGTGCCATCGGTGATCTTCGCATGACCGCACGCTTCGATATCGACGCGCTGCGTGCCCGTCTGGCCAACAGCCGCGGACGCGAGTACTGGCGCAGCTTGGAGGCCGTCGCCGAGACGCCGGAGTTCAAGGAATTCCTTCACCGTGAATTCCCGCAGAACGCCTCCGAGTGGCTCGACCCGGTCGGCCGCCGGAGCTTCCTGAAGCTGATGGGCGCCTCGCTCGCGCTCGCCGGCGTCAGCGCCTGCACGCGCCAGCCGGCCGAGGAGCTCGTCCCTTACGTGCGCCAGCCGGAAGAGCTCGTGCCCGGCAAGCCGCTGTTCTACGCGACGGCAATGCCGATGAGCGGCGTCGGCATGGGGCTGCTGGTCGAGAGCCACGAGGGGCGGCCGACCAAGATCGAGGGGAATCCGGAGCATCCATCGAGCCGCGGCGCCACGGATCTCTTTGCGCAGGCCTCGATCCTGGGCCTCTACGATCCGGATCGCTCGCAGATCTTCACGAATCTCGGCGAAATCCGGCCGTTTGTCTCCTTCGTCGCCGCGGCGCAGGCCATCGTTTCGCGCCAGCAGCCCAACCAGGGCGCTGGCATCCGGATCCTTTCGGAGACTGTGGCGTCGCCGACGCTGGCTGCACAGATCGGCGAGTTCCTGACGCGCTTCCCGCGCGCGAAGTGGGTGCAGTGGGAGCCGGCGGGACGGCACAATGCGCGCGAGGGAAGCCGGCTTGCCTTTGGCGAATACGTCGATGCGCAGTACGCGGTCGAGAAGGCGGCGGTCATCCTCTCGCTCGACGCCGACTTCCTCTGCACCGGCGTGGCCGGCATCCGGAACGCGCGGGCGTTCGCGTCGCGCCGCCGCGCCGAGGCCAACCGCACCGAGGCCAGCCGGCTCTATGCCGTGGAGAGCACGCCGACCAGTACCGGCACGAAAGCGGATCACCGGCTGCCCCTCCGCCCCTCACACGTTGAGCTCTTCGCGCGGGCGGTGGCGGCGCGACTGGGCGTGGACGGTATCACGGCGCCGTCGCTGCCAGACGCCGCGGGCGCCTGGCTCGGGCCGCTCGCCAACGACCTGCAGGCGCACCGCGGCCAGAGCCTCGTGATTGCCGGCGACGGGCAGCCGCCCCTCGTGCATGCCCTCGTCCACGCGATGAACGAGCGGCTTGGCAACGTCGGTACCACGGTGGTGTACACGCAGACCGCAGAGGCGCAGCCGACGAATCAGCTCGCGGCGCTGCGGGAGCTCGTCGGCGAGATGAACGCGGGCGGCGTGGAGTTCCTGCTGATGCTCGGCGGCAACCCGGTGTACACGGCGCCGTCGGACCTGAGTTTTGCGGCTGCTCTCGAGAAGGTGGCGCTCCGGGCACATCTGAGCCTCTATGAAGACGAAACGTCCGCGCTGTGCCACTGGCATATCCCCGAGGCGCACTACCTCGAGACCTGGAGCGACGTCCGCGCCGACGAGGGAACGGTCAGCATCATTCAGCCGCTGATCGCGCCGCTCTACAACGGCAAGTCGGCTCACGAGGTGATCTCGGCGCTCAGCGAGCGTGGTGAGCGGTCTGCGTACGAGCTGGTGCGCGAGCACTGGTCGCGCGCGACCGGTCTCTCCATGGAGGCCCCGACCCCGCCGGCGCCCGCACCTGCCGCGCCGGCGGGCGCCGCGGGGCTCGCACCGACCGGCGCAGCTCAGGGTGCACCGACAGGCGCAGCGCCGGTCGCATCCGAGCAGCGCCCCATCGCGCCCGCGCCACGGCCGCCCGTATCGCCGTTTGACCGGGAGTGGCGGAAGTGGCTCCATGACGGTCTCATCCCGAACACCGCGTTCACGCCGCGCACCGTGGCGGTGCAGCCCAATGTTGCCGCCCCGGCACCAGCGCCGGCGGCGCCGGCGCCTGGCCTCGAAGTCGTGTTCAGGCCCGACCCCACGATCTACGACGGCCGATTTGCCAATAACGCGTGGCTGCAGGAAACGCCGAAGTCGCTCACGAAGCTCACGTGGGACAATGCGGCGCTCATCTCACCCGCTACAGCCGCGCGGCTCGCCCTGATCAGCGGCGACCTGGTCGACCTGCGGCATGGCGGCGTCACCGTCCGTATTCCGGTGTGGCTCACCCCGGGGACGGCCGCGCCCGACATCCTCACGGGGGTGGAGCTGGTCAGGACGGGCGACACCTATCAGCTCGCGTCGACGCAGGACCACTGGTCGCTGGAAGGGCGCAACCTGGTGCGCGTGGCGACGGTGGCGGAATTCGATGAGGATCCCGAGTTCGCGCAGAAACTGGAGCACCAGCCGGTCACCGGCCTGTCGATGTACGGCGACTTTCAGTACGAGGGGTACGCGTGGGGCATGACGATCGACCAGAACGTCTGCACCGGGTGCAACGCGTGCGTCGTGGCCTGTCAGGCGGAGAACAACGTCCCGGTGGTGGGCAAGTCGCAGGTGCTGAACGGCCGCGAGATGCACTGGCTGCGCATCGACCGGTACTACAGCGGCGATGTGGAGAACCCGGACACGTACCACCAGCCGATGCCGTGCCAGCAGTGCGAGGCGGCACCATGCGAGGTGGTCTGCCCTGTGGCCGCCACCGTGCACAGCAGTGAAGGCCTGAACGACATGGTCTACAACCGCTGCGTTGGCACGCGGTACTGCTCGAACAACTGCCCGTATAAGGTGCGGCGGTTCAACTTCCTGCTGTATCAGGACTGGAACACGCCGACGCTGTGGCTGCAGCGGAACCCCGATGTGACCGTCCGTAGCCGCGGCGTGATGGAGAAGTGCACCTATTGCGTGCAGCGCATCAACCACGCTCGCGTGGCGGCGAAACTCGAGGATCGGGCCATTCGTGACGGTGAGATCCTGACCGCCTGCCAGTCGGCCTGTCCCACCGAGGCGATCGTGTTCGGCGACATCAACGATCCGAACAGCCGCGTGGCCCGGATCAAGGCGCACTCGCTGAACTACTCGTTGCTCGCCGAGCTGAACACGCGGCCGCGGACCACGTATATGGCAATCGTCCGCAATCCGAATCCCGAGCTGGAGCCGCCGGGGGCGCGGGCGGTTGAACAAGGGCACTGATGGCCGAGCCGCGCGAATACGTCGAGGATCCCGGGCGCATCATGCCCGACGTGATTGCGCCGGGGCATACCTTCGTCTCGGTCACCGACAAGATCAGCGCGATCGTTCTAAGCAAGCGGACACCGGTCGGTCGCGTTCGCATTCCTGATGATCTTCAACGTCACGGTGGGGCACCTGCTGCTGACGGGGGTCGGCATCTGGGGCAACAACGTGCCGGTCGGCTGGGCGTTCGACATCATCAACTTCGTCTGGTGGATCGGGATCGGCCACGCCGGCACGCTGATCTCGGCGATTTTGCTGCTCTTCCGGCAGCAGTGGCGCACATCGATCAACCGCTTCGCGGAAGCGATGACGCTGTTTGCGGTCGCCTGCGCCGCGATGTTCCCGCTGCTCCACACCGGGCGGCCCTGGCTCGCCGCGTACTGGCTGCTGCCCTACCCCAACAGCATGGGGCTCTGGCCGCAGTTCCGCAGCCCGCTCATCTGGGACGTCTTCGCCGTCACGACGTATTTCACTGTATCGCTGCTCTTCTGGTACACGGGCCTGGTACCCGATTTGGCGACATTGCGCGATCGGGCGCAGTCGCGCGCCACGAAGGTCATCTTCGGCGTGCTGAGCCTCGGGTGGCGCGGCTCCGCCCGGCACTGGCACAACTACGAAATGGCGTACCTGCTGCTGGCGGGGATCTCGACACCCCTCGTCCTTTCCGTCCACTCGGTGGTGAGCTTCGACTTCGCGGTCTCGGTGCTGCCGGGGTGGCACGCGACGATCTTCCCGCCGTACTTCGTCGCCGGCGCCATCTACTCCGGCTTTGCCATGGTGATGACGCTCGCTGTGCCGTTACGGAAGTTCTACGGCCTCGAGGACTTCATCACCATGCGGCACATCCACAACATGACGAAAATCATGCTGGTGACCGGCATGATCGTCGCCTACGGGTACGGACAGGAGGCGTTCTTCGCCTGGTACAGCGGCAACCCATACGAGGGCTACATGATGTAC
>JACPCS010000084.1 GCA_016184455.1 Acidobacteriota bacterium | reverse complement strand
CTGGCGCCGCAGGTCGGCGGCCGCGTGACCAGCGCGTTCGTGCGGGCCAGGAAGCCCGTCACCGAACGCACATCAGAGAGTTGCTGCGGCCCGACCTGCCGCGCCTGACGGAGCTCAGATCAGCTCCGCGGCCAGATGACGCCCTGGTTGCGCGGCACGTTGGCGATTCCGCGATAGACGAACTTCTGGAGCCGCTTCCCCTCGTACGTCTCGGTCGTATACAGGTTGCCCTTCGAGTCGATGGCAATGCTGTGGACCCCGAAGAACTGTCCCGGATAGCGGCCGCCGTCGCCGAAGGTGGTGAGCTCTTCGAGCGTGTCGCGCCGCACCACGCGGACCTTCTGGTTGCGGCCGTCGGCCATGAAAATGTAGGTCTGCTGCGGGTCGCGCGAGAAGGCGATGTCCCAGACCGATCCGTCGGCGAGGCTCTGCGTTGCGAAGAACCCTTCCTTCACGAACTTCCCTTCCTTCGTGAAGACCTGCAGGCGGTCGTTGGTGCGATCGCACACGTAGACGAAGCCGTCGTTCGAGACGTCGGCGCAGTGCACCGGGTTGCGGAACTGCTGCGCCGGCGGCAGACCCGGCTTGTACGGACCCAGGTTCGTGTCGTCGGGCTTGTTGCCGTACGCGCCCCAGTACCGCTTCATCTGGCCGGTCTCGGAATCGATCACGGCCACGCGCTTGTTCAGGTAGCCGTCGGCCAGGTACGTCTCGTTGTCGCGGGGATGAACGAAGATCTTCGCGACGCGGCCGAAATTCTGGAGATCGTTACTGTCGCCCGCATAACGCGACAGCCCTTCCGCGTCGGTCGGGCCGCGGTGCACGTTGGCCTTGCCGTACTGCGCGACGAACGTGCCGTTCTTCGTGAACTTGAGGACGTGCGAGTCGCCCGCGCCGTTGCCGCCGATCCAGACGAACCCCTTCGCATCGACGAAGATGCCGTGGTTCGACTGCGGCCACTCATAGCCCTGCCCTGGGCCGCCCCAGCCCTGCACGTGGTTGCCCTCGGCGTCGAACTCCATCACCGGCGGCGCGCCCTTGCAGCACTCGCCGGTCGGCGGGTTCAGCTCGGCGCCCTTCTCGTTGTTGTTCAGCGTCGCGGAGCTGCGATGGATGATCCAGACGTGATCGCGCTCGTCGACCCAGACGCCGATCGTCATGCCGAGCAGCCAGTGGTTCGGGAGCGGCTTCGGCCAGAAGGGATCGACCTCGAACCGCGGCGCGCGCACCATGCCGCCGCTCGTCTGCGCCGACGCGACGCGCTGCAGCGCGATGTCCGCGGCCGCCAGCGCCACCAGCGCGCCCACCAGGCACCCCCCGATCCGCACGTGCCGTCTCGCCATAGCCTGCCTCCTGAACGTCGCGCTAGAGCCTAACACCACCGCCGACTTTCTCAAACTCCGATCCGTGGTCCGCCGGCATCTGCTTGCCGGAGCGCCGGACGAGCATCCGCGCGGCCCAGACCACCGCCACCAGGGCTACCAGGACCATCGCCGCCCGGACCAGCCACAAGAGCGTGACCGCATCCACCGTCGGCAGGGGGAACTGCAGCAGCTGCGCACCCCGCTCCGTCATCCAGTGCCAGGCCGTGTGCGCCACGATGACCGACAGGATGATGGTGCCCATCCGCTCGGCCACGACGAACCGGAAGAACAGATTCAGCGCCGGAACGACCGCCGCCAGGACCAGCAGCTGCCCGAGCTCGACGCCCACGTTGAACGACACGAGCGACAGCAACAGGTGGGAGCCGGCGAACTGGAGCGACTCGCGCAGCGCAAACGAGAAGCCGAAGCCGTGGACGAGGCCGAACCCGAACGTGATCAGCCAGCGGCGGGTCAGATTCGCGCCGACGATGTTCTCGAGCGCCATGTAGACGATCGACGTCGCAATCAGCGTCTCGACGAGCGGCGGGAACCAGAGGCCGCCGGGCGCCATGTCGTACGCCGAAGCGAAGAGCGTCACCGAATGCGCCACGGTGAACGAGGTGACGACGAACACGAGCGTGCGCACCCGGCGGAGCGGGATGACGAGGCAGAGCAGGAACAGCAGGTGGTCGATGCCGCTCAGAATGTGCTCGAAGCCGGAGTGCACGAACCGGGCGGCCGCCTGATGCCACCGCGGATCGAGCCGGACGATCCCAGGATCGTCGTGCAGCTCGAAGGCGCGCTCGCGGCCGTCCGGCGTGAGGAGCCGCAGCGCGATCGTGACGCGCTGGCCGAGCGGCCGGAGCCCGGGATTCATCGCGAAGCGGGAGGTGTCGGACGCGATCGCGTAGTCGAGCCAGACGTCGAGGATGCCCTGTTCCCAGTAGAGATCCGTATCGGCGGGCAGCGGCGGCCCGCGCAGGTGCGCCACGGCCGTCCGATAGTCGCGGAACGACGTGTCGGAGGGGAGCGACACGCGCACGGCGACGATGGTCGGCTCGGCGAGGCGCGTGTCCTGCTCGTAGAGCGCCACCTCGCGCGCGATCCAGACGGTCGCCGCGTCGCGCAGCGCGCTGTCGACGCGCGTCAGATCGAGGTAGCCGCGGTCGCGCTGCGGGACGTCCATGTCGCGCATCGCCTCGAGCGGCACCCGGACGAGCATGTGCAGGCGTTCCCCTTCGGGCTCGAGGAACGCCTGCACGATGACGTCATTGGGGATATCGTGCGCGGCGACGCGGGCCTCTGCCGCGACGACCAGGACGAGCGCAGCAGCGGCAATCGCTCGCGGACCACGTCCGCTCCACAGGACCTTCATGATGCTCAATTCGAGGTCGTCGTCGCTTCCTGCGGCAGCCGGAACGCCAGCAGCTCGGCGCTGTAGTTCCCGCCAGCGATCGCCACGACGATGTACTGCCGGCCGTTGAGCATGTACGTCATCGGCGAGCCGGTCTGCGGCGCCGGCATGTACACCGCGCCGACCTCGTGCCCGGTCGCCTTGTCGTAGGCGCGCAGCATCGCGCCGCGCTGCCCGCTGGGCGTCGTGAAGAACCCTGCCTCGCCGGCGATGAGGAGCGTCTTCGTCGTCAGCACGCCGATGCGGCCGATGCGCCCCGTGCGGGGAATGCTGACGCCCTTGAGCGCCGGATGGTTGCGGATGTTATCGGGCGTCTCGCCGTGCGGAACCTGCCAGACCAGGTCGCCCTTGTTCAGATCGAACGCGGTGATCGTGGCGTACGGCGGCTTCACGAGCGGCAGTCCCTGGACCAGAATGGGCGGCGCCGCCTCGCCGCCAGCCGCACCGGCGGCCGGCAGCGGCCGCGGCGGCGCGGCCGGATCGGGCGCGGTGCCGCGCACGTAGCGCATGTCGGACCGCTTGCCGTCGGACTCGACGAGCCCGAGATCGGAAATCTGATTCGTCGAATAGACGTACAGATGATTGGTCTCCGGATCGAACGATCCGCCCTGCCAGTTGGCGCCGCCTGTCGTCGACGGCATCATCAGCGTCGCCAGCGGCCCCGGCCACGTGCTCACGACGGGCGGCGTGAAGAGCGGTCCGATCCTGTAGCGCGACACGAGCTTCATCGCCTCGGCCCGCAGCTCCGGCGTGAAGTCGATCAGATCGTCAACGGCGACGCCCTGCCTGGCGAAGGCGGGCGGCTTCGTGACGAACGGCTGCGTCGGGCTCGTCTTCTCGCCCGGGATGGTCGACTGCTCCACCGCGCGCTCCTCGATCGGCCACACCGGCTGCCCGTTGGTGCGATCGAGCACGTACACCCATCCCTGCTTCGTCGGCTGCGCGAGCGCCTTGATCATCCGGCCGTTCACGGTGAGGTCGACGAGGATCGGCGCGCACGGGATGTCGAAGTCCCAGATGCCGTGGTGCACGAGCTGGTAGTGCCAGCGCCGCTTGCCGGTCTTCAGCTCGACGGCCACGATGCTCTCGCCGTACAGGCCGTTGCCCGGGCGGTGCCCGCCGTAATAATCGCCGGTGGGCAGTTCAACCGGGAGATACGCGAGACCGAGCTCCTCGTCGACGCTCATCTGCGCCCATACGCCGGCGTTGCCACTGGTCGGCGCCGAGTTGTTCTCCCACGTGTCGTAGCCCGGCTCTCCGGGCATCGGGATCGTGTGGAAGATCCAGAGGCGCTTGCCGGTCCGTACGTCGAAGCCGCGTATGTAGCCGTTGTCGTTGTCGCGTCGGCGCGGAATGCTGCCGGGCAGATGTGCCGCCCCGACGATGATCGTGTCGCCCGCGACGACGGGCGCCGCGTGCAGGCCGATCTCGCCGGTAACGGGATCCATGTCCTGATCGTCTTCGAGCTTGAGATCGACGATGCCGTTCTTCCCGAAGGTCGGCACCGGCCGGCCGGTCTTCGCGTCGAGCGCGATGAGCTGGTAGCCAGGCGTGACGTAGAGAATGCGTTCCTGCCGCCCGTCGCTCCAGTACGACAGGCCGCGCCCCGATAGGCGCCGCGGCGCGCTGTCGCCGCGCGCGCCTTCATTGAGGCTGTACATCCAGAGCATCTCGCCCGTTCCCGCATCGAGCGAGACCACCGCGCGCCGCGTGCCGGCCGTCGTATACAGCCTGCCGCCGACCATCAACGGGGTCCCCTGGAAGTTGAACTCGGGCCGCGGACCGAGCGCGTCGGTCTTGAACCGCCAGGCGACTTCCAGCTTGGTGAAGTTGTCCGTGTTGATCTGGTCGAGCGGGGCGTACCGCGTGTTGCGGAGGTTGCCGCCGTACGTCTTCCACTCGCCGTTCGCGGTGCCCGGCGAGAAGGGACGATTCTGCGCGAAGCTTGCGAGCGACGCGGCTGCGACGAGCGTCACGACCACAAGCGGGACGACACGGCTCCTGATCATTCCGTCCTCCTCGAACGACACGAACAATCCGAACGGTTCGAACGAACCGAACGATTTTATGTCGTTTTCCGGATGCGCACGCGGCCGACCTTGTTGACGCCACTATAGGCCAGCAGCAGATCACCGTTGGGTGCCGTCACCATGTGCCGGACGACGCCGCCCCCGTTCGGGATATTCCATTTCTGAAACGTCTCGGTCGACGGGTCGAAGCGGACGAGCGTATTCGGCGACACGCCGGATTCGCTGTACCAGACGGCGCCGTCCGCCGTCGTCGTGATCCCGTACGGGAGCGACGCGCGGCCGCCCGGCGAGGCGAACTCCCGCACCTGCCTGGTCTTCAGATCCAGACGCCCCAGGATGCCGCGCGGGAAGTCGGTGTACCAGACGATGTCGTCGCGACCGACGGCGATGCGCCGCGGCCGCGCACCTTCCGGCAGCGCGTACTCCGTGATCGCCATCGTGTTCGGGTCGATCGTGCCGATGGCGTTCCGTCCAAACAGGTCGAAGACGGGAGTGCCATTCGACAACACGACGATGCCGTACGGGGCCGATCGCGACGTGCTGGGCTGCTTGAGCGTCACTGCGCCTGTCCGGGGATCGAGCCGGCCGACGAAGTTTCCGCCCTGCACGGTAAACCAGAGGATGCCGCTCTGGTCGAAGATCGGCGTGTGCGGGTCGCGAGCCGCCGGCTCGGGCATCTTGTATTCGGTGACCTGGCCGGTCTTCGGATCGAGCTTCCCGATGAGCCCGGCTGCGTTGCCCGTGTACCAGATATTCCCGTCGCGGTCGGCGACCAGTCCGTGCGGACCATGCCGCCCGGGCAGTGCGAACTCACGCACCTGACCGGTGTTCATGTCGACGCGCCCGATCGTGTTCGCCCGCTGTCCCGTGTACCAGAGCGTGCCACTCGGCCCGAACGCGGGATCGTGCGGGTGCGCATTCGGCGTCGACGTGTCCCACTCGGTGAATTCGACGTCGACCTTCGCACCGTTCTGGGTCAGGACAGGCGCCGCCACCGCCGTGCCAACGAGGGCCGCGGCCGCCAGGGCAATCAACCAGCGAAAGCGGATCATGGGGTCCTCCTCTCATTCAGCAACTGCTCCGCGGTCGCGAACCGCGGCTCGATGTCGACCGGCACGTCCTTCAGCCGGTCGAGCACCGCCTGCACCTGCGGCCGCACCGCCGCCAGCCTCTCGATCATCTGCTTCGCGTCGTCATAGCCGCCGACCGCCTGCATCGTCATGATGTCGCGCGTGAGATCGACGACATTCTGGCGGATCCGATCCGCGTTCACCGCGAAGGTGCCGTCGGAGGCGACCGAGACGCCGCCATTGTCGAGGAAGTAATTGAGCTGCACCGCCACGCCGCGGCCGTGCGCCTCGTTGAGGCCGAACCGGATCGACCGGAACATCGAGGCCAGGTACGTCGTGTACATCGTCTGCGCGAGGACCTTGTCGAGCTTGCCGCGATCGACGAGGAACCGGAGCGCGAAGAGACCCGACACGTCGGCCTTGGCTTCCTCGATCGCACTGTAGGTCTCGCGCAGCTCCTGGCGCACGGTGGTCGCGCGGCCGCCCACGGTGATGTTGTGCGGGCCGAGGCCGTGCATCAGCTCGTGCATCAGAATGTGCGTGAAGAACGCGTCGAAGGTGACGTTCGCCTGGTCGGCAGCCGAGAGCGCGACGCGTGCGATCGGCTGCAGCACCATCCGGAACTTCGCCTCCTGGTTGTTCTTCAGCATCACGCGTTTGCTGCCCTTCTCGGTGACGACGCGCTCGTCGTTGGGCAGATTGAACGCGGCGGTCTGCACGCCCCGGTTGGCGTCGCCCGAGGAGAACACCGTGTTGACGACGCGGATCGGCGCCATCGCCCCGAGCCTGGGATTGCGAAACTTCGGATCGATCGGCAGGTTGTTCTCGATCTCCTGGAGCTCGGCGCCAAACCGCGCGAGCTTCCCGGTTTCCGCGTCGTCTCGAATCGTGATGAACGCCTCGAACGCCGCCTTGTAGTTGAACCACTCGTCCTCGTACACCTCGTACGGCCCGATGGTCGGCTCGATGGCGGCGTCGAGCGCCATCCAGGCGACGTCGCTCGCGTAGTAGTCGTTGGTCAGCAGCGCGTCGGCGCGGCTCTCGAGATAGTTCTTGAGCGTCGGCTGCGCCGTGAGCCCTGCGGCTTCGCGCAGCAGCACGGCCACCCGCGCGAGCTCGTTCTGATACTCGAGGCTGTACGGCAGCGCTGTGAAGCGTCCGTCCGGTCCGCGTCGAATCGTCGTGAAAAAGCCTGTGGCGCGCGTGCGCTCGGCCGCCGGCAACGACGTCAGCCAGCCCTCGATCTCCTCTTTCGTGGCGCCGGCCGGATAGAAGTTCGCCTGCGGCGGTTTGGCCGGCACGCCCGGAACGAACGGCTCGTTGTCATCCAGGCGCGACCACGGCCCCTTGTTGATGAGGAAGTGGTGCAGTCGCGCCTGCCCCAGCTCGGAGCGGTCGCCGGCGAGCGAGAGCAGCAGCGTCTCGTTGCCCGCCCAGACCTGCCGCAGGAAGAGCGCGTCGAAGACCGTCGCGGCCTCGATCAGCCGTGCGAGCGCCCGGCGTTCGTTCGAGGGGAGCGCTGAGAGGTCGGCGGTGAGATCGACCGGCGCGAAGCGCGCCGTCATGGTACGAAGCTGCTGCAACATCGGATCGACGTGAGGTTGGGCGGCCGGTTGCGACGGTTGCTGGCTACGGCAGGCGGCCACGACGACCGCAGCGAGGATGGCGGCAAAGAGGCGTGTCACGACCAACCACCAACTACCACCCAGCAACCAGCTAATGCACGCCGGGGCTCGTCTGGAGCGCAGCCGGCTCGGCGCCCAGCCGGCGAATCGCGGTCTCCCACATGTCCTCGGGCGGCACGCCGAAGATCAGCCCTGGATCGACCAGCGCGGTGAGCCAGGCCGACGCCGCCAGCTCCTTGTCGAGCTGTCCCGGTCCCCACCCGGCGTACCCGACCAGCACCCGCGCGCGCGCGGAAGGCGGCGCCTGGAGCAGCTGCAGCGTCAGCTCGCGCGAGACCGAGAGCAGGATGCCCGGAACAATCTCGCGCTGCTCATCGTCGGGGCCCTGCGCCTCGGACATCAGCACCCACGTGCGCTGCAAGTCGACCGGTCCGCCCACCCACAGGCGGACGTCCGGATCGATGCGCACCGGCGGTTCAGTCCTGATGAGCTGCCAGGCCGGCTCCTCCATCTGCCGGTTCACGACGAACCCGAACGCGCCCTGGTCGGTGTAATCGCACAGCAGGACGACCGTCTTGGCGAAGTTCGGGTCGAGCATCTGGGGCATCGACAGGAGCAGGAGCGGCGCGGTACCCGACGACATGGAGGAATCTTACTCGCCGCTGTTGGCGAGTGCCACCGCGATATTGCGGCGCAGGCCGTCGAGCTTTGCTCGTCGCATCGGGCTGCCCTCGAGCAGCGCCCGCCACTCCTCATCGGAGCGGAGGCAGAGGTCCAGCAGACGCCGATGCTGCAATCCGGCCCGGGGCTGCCATGCGGGATCCGACGACACCGGCGCCGCCTGGTTGTACGGGCACACGTCCTGGCAGATGTCGCAGCCGTAGACGTGATTGCCGATGGCGGGCCTGAGCGCCGCGGGAATGTCGCCGCGGAGCTCGATCGTCAGGTACGAGATGCAGCGTGTGGCGTCGAGCACCCCGGCGTCGACGAGGGCGCCGGTCGGACAGGCGTCGAGGCAGCGCGTGCACGCGCCGCACTGATCCAGGCCGGGCGCATCGGGCTGGAGCGGAAGCGTGCAGATGATCTCGCCGAGGAACAGCCAGGAACCGACATCCGGATTGATCAGACAGGTGTTCTTCCCGATCCAGCCGAGGCCCGCGTACTGCGCGTACACGCGCTCCTGCACGGGACCGGTATCGACGTAGGCGCGCGCCTCGAACGCGTCTGGCGACTCGGTGTGCATCCAGGCAACGAGTGCGTCCAGACGCCCTTTCAGTACGTCGTGGTAGTCATCGCCCCAGGCGTAGCGCGAGATGCGGCCGACGCCGGGCGCGGGGGCCTCGTCTGCGTAGGCGGGTACGGTGTTGTAGAGGGTGCCCGTGACGATCACGCTGTGCGCCTCGGGCAGCACCGCACGGACGTCGGCCCGGCGCTCCGCCGTGCGCGCCATGTACGCCATCCCGCCCGCGTAGCCGCGGTCGAGCCATTCCCGCAGGAAGGCCAGCTCGGGAAAGCTCGTGGCCGGCGCGATGCCGCAGAGATCGAATCCGAGGGCTCGCGCCCTCGCCTTCACGGCGGCGGAAGTCAGCCCCACCCCTTCACGATACCAACTCTGCGGCTAGCGGCGTGGTCTCACACGGGGCGACCGAGACGCGGGAGGAGCGATCCGCGGCAGCGGCGCGCGCGTCGGACCCCAGGGCGCCCATGTGGCGCCGCGCGGCCTCGACCCCACGCCGCAGGCATAGATCACGGACTCCGTGACTCCGTCGACGCCAAGGTCGTGCTCGATCGACCGGTCGTCGAGCGCCGCGGTGCAGAACGGCGCCAGACCGAGCGCGGTCGCCAGCAGACAGAAGGTCTGGCAGAAATGGCCCGCCTCGAGGAGCACGACGCGATACGCGCGGGCGGACCGATAGCGCCACTGCGTGCGGGCAAACACCGCGGTCATCACCACGAGCGCGGGCGCCTCGTGAAACCACGGCTGCGCGGGAAGATATCGCTCGAAGCGCCGCGCCGTCATGCGCGTGCCGATCGAGACGAGCCCGTGCCGGTCGCCGTCGTAGTAGTAGAGACCCGGTTTCACGCCGTCCACACGCCGCGCGACGAGGTACGCCTCGAGGGGATGGCGCGCGCCGCCGGACGGCGACGTCTTCAGCGCACAGCGTCCGAGGCTCGTCTCGGCCCATCCCTGCACGCCCCACGTGAGGCCCAGGAGCGTCGCGAGCTCCGTGCTCGTGACCGGTGCCGCGCCGAACCGGCGCCACGTGCGCCGCGCCCGTAGCACATCACCGAGCGCCGATGGCGCCGCGGCTGCCGGCAGGGGCGTCCGCCTCGCACGCGGGTATGTCTTGACGGGTGGCGGCGGCGGCTCGCTTGCAGCCTTGCGGCGCAGGCGTGCGGAGGTGGCGGCCGCCTCCTCATACCGCGCATCTTTGGTCGCGAAGTGAAAGAACGCAGCCTCGGGCATCCAGTCGCGCCAGCCGTCCAGCGCCGGGTCGATGGAGCCGTCGTCTTCGCGCACGCGATTCAGCAGCGTACGCGCTTCAAGCAATCGAACCAGATGCAGAAGACCCTTGCGCGGATACGATGCGAACCGCCGGCACATCGCGTCCGCGCTCCGCCACGTGGAACAATAATCGAGAATGTCGATGACTAGCGGCGTTGCCGCCGCCCGCCGTCCGGTCGCGTAGTTCTGCGCGATCAGCCGTTTGTCACGCCAGTAACACGCGAGCGTCAACGGTCGGCGGAAGCCTAGCTCCCCCAATGCCACGTCTCACTAAGCGGGGGTAAGCCGTGGTCTTTACCAATCCGCTCCACCGCATCTTTCAACCGATCGACCGCCCCGTCCGCCCCGTACACGTCCGATGTGCTCTCCAGCGCCCGAATCGCCTCGACCGCATCACGGCCGGCGAGCGATTCGGCCGTCCGCGCGGCCGGTCGTGGTGCGCGCGCGCGAGCGCGTTTCCGTGTAGATGTCCGTCTGGTTGCCGTCTGCTTCCGCGTGCCCTTGCTCTTTTTCTTGGCCACTTCGTCCTCCTTGGGGGGTTGAGAAGGTGAGCCCGAATCAGGGTTCGAGCCCGAGACGGGACAGATAATTCCTGAACCGTGGGTCGCCGCGCAATGGATCCGCTCGCGGATCGACCTTGAGCCAGAGCACGCGTCCCGAGCGCTCGTCGAAGGCACGATTCAGCCAGAAAAACGCTTCGTCGCGGTTCAGCGGCGCGAGCGCCCAGACCAGCAGGTGCGGACCGGCCTGAGACGCTGGAGCGTCTATCTGCCTACGCAGACGATCGATTCGCCGCCGTGCCGCCTCGGCGCGGCCAAGCGCCGCCTCCGCCTGCGCCAGCTCCGCGTCGAAGAACGGATCCCGATCGGTCGCGACACGTTGGTACTCGGCAATCGCTTCCTCGTGGCGCCCCAGTGCGTTGAACACGCGTCCAAGACCCACACGCGCCGGCGCCCAGCCCGGCTCGAGCTGTAGCACTCGCCTCAGCTCAGACAGCGCCCGCTCGTACTGCCGCGCGTAGTAGAGTAGCTCAGCCGTCGTGTCCGTCACATGCGGCGACAGCGGGTCGAGCTGCCGCGCCACTGAGAGCTGCCCGAATGCCTCATTGAAGCGGCCGCGCGAGGCGAGAAACATCCCGTAGTCCTCGCGCGTGCCAACGAGGCTTGGATCGAGCTCGATGGCGCGGCGGTAGCCGGCCTCGGCGACGGCAAAGTCCCAGTCGAACTCGAACGTCAGGTTCGCGAGCGCGGCGTGCGCCTCCGCCAAATCCGGATCGAGCTCCAGCGCGCGCGCGACGGACTCGCGGGCGAGGCGTGCGGCCTCGGCCGAGGGCATCACGGCGAAATCGTCTCCAAGCAGCCGGTACGCGTCGGCCATTCCAATGTGCGCACGGGCAAAGCGCGGGTCGAGCGCCACGGACTTCCGGAAACACGCCAGGGCGGCCTCCGTTGAAGCCAGGGTCTCCTGCCGGAACGCATAGCGGCCGCGCAGGTACTCGTCGTATGCGTCGGGGTCCACGGCGGGCACCTGCTGCCACCGCCGCGCGGCGGCCGGCGCCAGCGCCAGGCGCAGATCGGCAACGATCCCCTGGGCGATGTCGCGCTCGAGCTCCAGGAGATTGCTCGACGCCCCCTGAAACGTGCTGGCCCACACCGCCGTGTCGGTCCCGGCGTGAATGACCCGGATGTTCACGCGCACGTCGGAACCGCGCCGGAACACCGTGCCTTCGACGATCGCGTCGGCCTCCAGCATCCGCGCGAGATCGGACAGCGATGCCTTCTGTGCCACGAGCCGATCGACGGAGGTGCGCGACACGACGCGAAGCGGTCCCGCCGTTGCCAACTCCTGCTGAATGGCCTCGGTCAGACCGTTTCCCAGATACGCGTCGCCGTCGCCAATCGTGTCCAGCGGCAGGACGGCAAGCGTCCGTACCTGCTGGGTCGCCGACGGTGGCGTCGTCTCGCGCCACAGCAAGGCCGTACCGCCGACCAGCGCCGCCAGCGCGACTGCGCCGCCCATCAGCAGCGCGCG
The DNA here is from genome assembly GCA_016184455.1 of Acidobacteriota bacterium. Lineage (GTDB taxonomy): Bacteria > Acidobacteriota > Vicinamibacteria > Vicinamibacterales > UBA2999 > MELF01. The sequence goes on along the minus strand of JACPCS010000084.1, from coordinate 3,903 downwards.
CCGCGACAGTACCGCGCCGGCGCGCGCGACGCCCACCGCACCTGCGGCGGCTCCTCCGTTGCGCAGCGCAGACTCGAGCTCGCCAGCCGTGGCGAAGCGGCGGGCCGGGTCGGGATCGATCGCCGTTTCGACGGCTTTCACGAATCCGTCAGGCAGCTCCGGGCGCACGTCGCGCAGATGACGCCGCGCCCCGGATTGATGCTGTCGGCGCAGCTCGTCGAGCGACGCCGCCATGATCGGGTAGCTCGCGGTTGCCAGTCGATACAGCAGCACGCCCAGCGCATAGATGTCCGACTGCGGCGATGGCGGAGCGCCTTCCAGCAGCTCGGGCGCCAGATACAGCGGCGTTCCGGCGACAGCAGCATGCAACCCGATGCTTTCGCGCGGTTGAACGGCGCCAAAGTCCATGAGCACGAGCCGCCCGCCTGTTTCCCGGATGACGTTCTGCGTCTTCACGTCTCCGTGCACCAGTCCGGCCCCGTGCACGGCCGCGAGCGCGCCGCACAGCTCGCGCCCCACAACCGAGGCTTCGGCCGCCCCGAACGGTCCCTGCGCGGCCAGCACCCTCTCGAGCGCCCGCCCCTCGACGAGCTCCATCCACAGCCCGACGCGGCCGTCCTGGAAATCGGCGCCGTGAATGGCGACGACGTTCGGGTGCCGGACGCGTGCCAGCGTTCGAGCTTCGTGGACGATCCGCAGCGGACGTTCCCGATCGTCAGTGGGCTTGAGCAGCTTGAGCGCGACGTCGCGTTCGAGCCAGGTGTCGCGCGCGCGATAGACCTCACCGAACGACCCTTCGCCGATCTTCTCGACGATCAGCAGATGGCCCCAGCGGGACAACCGTTCGGCGGCCGCCGGCGTCGCGGGGCCCGCCGGATCGTCGGCGGCGATCGTCCGGTGCAGCTCGGCGACGCCCGAGATGACGCGCAGGTTGCGGAGCACCCGCCGGTCACGCTCCCCGACGGCGGCCGCTTCGAGCGCCTGCCACTCGATCGGCGCGCCGTCGGCTATCGAGTCGATCAGACGATCGACGTCGAGCGCCTCAACGCGCATCTTCCATCGCCTCGACGAGCCGCTTCAGCGCGCGCGTCACGGCCATCCGTGCGGCGTCGGGGTTGGGCTTTCCGAGGGCCACCGCCACTTCCTCGTAACTTTGCTGCAGCTCGACGCGGGCCACGATCGCCTCTCGATCGGCAGGCCGGAGCCGCTGCAGCGCCGCTTCGTAGCGCTCCACACCCTCGGCACCAATCGCCCGCTCCAGCGGGGACGGCCCCTCATCCTCGTGCATCTCGGAGAGCTCGACGGCGACCGGCCGTCGCCGTACGCGGCGAATCTCGTCGCGGATCCGATTCGCCACCGCCTGCCGCAGGTAGGCCTGGAGCGCGCCCGGATGCCGCGAATCGAACGTGCCCAGTCGGCGCAGCGTGGCGAGGATCGTCTCCTGCACCAGATCCTGTGTGTCGGAGAGGTCGCGCGCGTACGCCGGCAGGCGGCCGCGGGCCCACCGCCGCAGCGCCGGGAGCGACCGGGCCACCAGCTCCTCGACGGCGCGCGCATCGCCGACGCGGGCGCGATTGAGCAGATCGACAGTGCTCTCCATCCCGCCGGCCGCAGGCGAGCCGTCAGGGAGTCGATTCATTACCCCCGTCATGGAGCGTGGGCGCCGATGATAGTCGGTTCCGGAGCCCGTTTGAAGCGGAATGTGGGCGGGAATCGCAAGGCTTGCGGCGTCAGCCACTGGACAGATGCCTCCCGGTGATCTGAACGCCGGCCGCGGCGAAACCGAACGGGAAGGGTCAGTTCCTGGTCATGAGCTGACGCACGACGTACGGGAGGATGCCGCCGTGGCGGAACGCGACGAGCTCCTCGGGCGTATCCACGCGTGCGGTCGCCACGAACTCGCACACCGAGCCGTCGCCGCGCCGGGCGAGCACCCGTACGTCGCCGCGCGGCTTCAGGCCGGTCGCCACGCCGAGCAGATCGAACGACTCGGTGCCGGTGAGCCCGAGCGAGGCTGCGTGCTCGCCGGCCTTGAACTCGAGCGGCAGCACGCCCATGTTGACCAGGTTGCTGCGGTGGATCCGCTCGAACGATTCGGCGATCACCGCCTTGACGCCGAGCAGCTCGGTCCCTTTCGCCGCCCAGTCGCGCGAGGAACCCGACCCGTACTCCTTACCCGCGATGACGAGCAGCGGCACGCCCGCCTCGCGATATTTCACCGAGGCGTCGTACATCGTCATCACGTCGCCGCCCGGCTGATACTGCGTGAAGCCCCCTTCGGTGCCGGGCGCCAGCTGGTTGCGCAGGCGGACGTTGGCGAACGTTCCGCGCATCATGACCTCGTGGTTGCCGCGGCGGGCGCCGTACGAGTTGAAGTCCGGCGGCTTGACGCCGCGCTCGATGAGATACGTGCCTGCCGGAAATGTCGGCCAGCGGCGCCGGCGTCATCGTCATCCCCTCGAGGAACGTCGGCTGACGGACGTAGGTCGAGGCGGGATCCCACCGGAAGCGGCTCCCCTCGGGCACCGGCAGCTTCTGCCACTGCGCATCGCCGGCGAACACGTCCGCGTAGCTCTTGCGGAACATGTCGGCGCTGACGGCCTCGAGCATCGTCTCCTGCAGCTCCTGCTCGCTCGGCCAGATGTCCTTCAGATACACAGGACTGCCCGAGCGGTCATGCCCGAGCGGCTCGCTGGTGAGGTCTGTGGTGATCCATCCGGCCAGCGCGTAGGCAACGACGAGCGGCGGTGAGGCGAGGTAGTTCGCGCGAACGTCCTGCTGAATGCGTCCCTCGAAGTTGCGGTTGCCGCTCAGCACCGAACAGACGACGAGGTTCTTCTCGCGGACCACCGCGGAGACCTCGTCTGGCAGCGGACCGCTGTTGCCGATGCAGGTCGTGCAGCCGTACCCGACGAGATTGAACCCGAGCTCGTCGAGATACTTCGTCAGGCCGGCGGCCTTGAGGTACTCGGTCACGACCTTCGAGCCGGGGGCCAGACTGCTCTTCACCCATGGCTTGCGCGTCAGCCCCTTCTCGACCGCCTTCTTGGCGAGCAGGCCGGCGCCGATCATCACACTCGGATTGGAGGTGTTCGTGCAGCTGGTGATCGCCGCAATCACGACCGCGCCGTGATCGAGCTCGTCGAGCACGGGATCGGCAACCGCCACGCCCGACTGTGCCGCGACGCTCGTCTTCGTGGCGACGCCCTGGCGCGCGCCGCCCGCGTCGGCCGCCCGGGGCGCCGCCTTCGACGGCGCCTGCATGGTCGGCAGCGCCGTCTGGAACGCGGCTTTGGCGCGCTTGAGGGACACGCGGTCCTGCGGCCGCTTCGGGCCCGCGAGGCTTGGTTCCACCGTAGAGAGATCGAGCTCGAGCCTCTCGGTGTAGACCGCCTCGGGACTCCCGTCGGTCCGGAACAGCCCCTGCGCACGCGCGTAATCCTCGACGAGGCGGACCTGCGCGTCGTCGCGGCCCGTCAGGCGCAGGTAGTCGAGCGTCATCTCGTCGATCGGAAAGATCGCGACCGTGGCGCCGTACTCGGGACACATGTTGCCGAGCGTCGCGCGGTCGGCAATCGTCAGGTAGCGGAGCCCTTCCCCGAAGAACTCGACGAACTTGCCGACGACGCCGTGCTTGCGCAGCGCCTCGGTCGTGGTCAGCACGAGGTCGGTGGCGGTGACGCCCTGCGGCAGCACACCCGTCAGCCGGAAGCCGAGCACCTGCGGAATCAGCATCGAGACCGGCTGCCCGAGCATCGCCGCCTCGGCCTCGATGCCGCCGACCCCCCATCCGACCACGCCCAGGCCGTTCACCATCGTGGTGTGCGAGTCGGTGCCGACCAGCGTGTCCGGATACGCGACCGTCGTCCCGTTGACGGTCTCGGAGAAGACGACGCGCGCGAG
>JACPCS010000035.1 GCA_016184455.1 Acidobacteriota bacterium | reverse complement strand
CGGAACCCGAGCTGCGCCGTCCGGTACTGGCCGGAGGCCGCCTTGTTGTATCTCGCGTTGGCTTCTTCCACGACCAGCGTGAAGTTGTTCGCGTTGAACACGTTGAAGACCTCCGCGATGAGGTCCACGGCGGCGCGGCCGCCGAGCGGCACCCGCTGCTGCACGCGGAAGTCGACACGGCTCTCAGATGGCTGAATGAAGCTGTTCCGCGCCACGATCGAGCCGTCCGGCCGCAGCCGCTGGCTGAAGTCGGCGCCCGTGTTCCGCAGGTCGCCGCCGTAGAAGCTCGCGTCGCGGATGCTCGAGCCGCGGTACACGAGGCCGCTCACCTGGAAGCCGCGACCGACGTCCCAGATGCCGTTGAACACGAACCGGTGGCGCTGGTCGCTCGACGAGAGCGCCCACTCGCCGCCCAGGTCTGGCGCCGTGGCGAACGACACGGGCGCCAGGCCGCTGAACGGACGCGACTCCGCATCCCAGAGGCCCGACAACGTGTAAGTCGCCGCCGCCTGCCACCGGTTGGCCATGCGCTTGGTGAAGCTGGTCTGCAGCCCGTGGTACGCCGATCGGCCGGTGCGCACGAGCAGCGAGATGTTGCCCCAGTCGGGGAAGGCGCGCCGGCTCACGTCGCTGAACGAGTAGTTCGCGCCGGTCGCCGGGTTGTACGTGAGATTGACGTTGTCGATGATGTCCTTCTCGTTGCGCCCGCGGCTGTACACGTAGTCCGCGGTGAACGCCATCACCGCGCCGATCTGACGGGCCACGCCGATCGAGTTCTGCCACGTGTACCCCAACTCCCGCGAATACTCCTCCGGAGAGACGAGCTCGTTCAGCGAGTTGAAGAGACAGCCGGGCGCAGGATTGACGTTGCAGAACCGCGACTGCGCCTCGGCGAAGGTCGGCAGCGGCCGGCCGTTGAACGGGTCGGCGGCAAAGTTCGGCCGTCCATCATTGGCGATCTGAATCACGGCGACCTTGCTGTTGCCGACGGTCCAGAGCGTGTCGGCCGTGATCGGCTCGTAGTAGTAGAGCCCCGAGCCGCCGCGGATCACGGTGCGATCGTTCCATTGATACGCGAACCCGACGCGCGGCTGGTAGTTGTCCGTGTCGTTCGGACGCCCCGCTTCGAGGAACGGCGCGACCGCGGTATCGTTGGCGCTCGCGTTGACGCTCAGATCCCAGCGCAGGCCGAGGTTCAACGTCAGCCGCTGCGAAACCTGCCAGTCGTCCTGCGCCCAGACGCCGAACTTCGGCTGCGTGTACTGCAGCGAGAAGTCGCCGACGCCGATGCGGTACGACCGCACGAACGACGAGATCGCCGCCAGGTTCCAGGTGTCGACGTTGAACGGATCGGGGAAGAGCGCCGGGAGGTTGGCCGGCAGACCGTTTCGTGCGTCGATCTCGCCGGCGGCCAGCCGCCGATTGAAGCTGTCTTCGCGGCGGTGCAAGTACTCGACGCCCGTGCGCAGGTCGTGCCGACCGCGCGCCTCGTACGAGAGCGTCAGATCGTCGCGGAAGCTGATGACGTCCTGCGCGCGCCGCCGCGGCCAGTTCGTATTGGGCGTGATGTCGAAGCCGCGGAACCGGATGCGCGGCGACCCCTGGGTAATGCCGTCGCGCGCGAGCCAGTGGTTCGACCAGCGCGCCAGGCCGCCCTGGTCGAAGCCGAACTCCGAATACCCGACTTTGACCTCGTTGACCTTCGTGCTGCCGAACACCTGCGTCAACTGGCCGAGGACCTCACGCTGCGACTCATCGGAGAAGCCGGCGCTCGCCGGGTGGTTCGTCTGTGGGAGGACGCCCGCATTGCCGACCGCGCCGAACGGCGTGTACCGCCGCCCCTCGTGCCACTTGCCCATGATGCGCGTGTTGGGCGAGAGCTGGTAGTCGAGGCGGCCGCCGCCCACCTTGATGGTCTCCTTGCCGCTGATCGAGGTGTTGAACGCCGGAAACGGCGTGTTCCAGACCGCAGTCTGCGGCGCGCGCTCGTACTCGAAGTTGCCGAAGTAGTGCAGCCGGTCGCGGACGATCGGCCCGCCGATCGCCGTGCTGTACTGCTGGTTGTTCTGCGGCAGCACGCGCCCGATGACCGGATCTTCCGCGTTGAAGGAGTCGTCGCGGAAGTTGGCGCGGAAGAGGCCCGAGAACTGGTTGGTCCCCGACCGCGTGATCGCCTTCAGCTGGATGCCCGACGAGCGCCCCATCGTGGCGTCGAATCGGTTCGAGATGTACTGGAACTCGGCGATCGAGTCCTGACTGTAGCGCGGCTGCACGCCGGTGCCGAGGTCCTGCGTCACCTGCTGTCCGTCGAGGTTCAGCTGATACTCGCGCACCTCACCGCCGTTGCGGTCCGGCAGCGGGTTCGTGTTGACCGTGCCCGGAGTCGTCCGGCTGCCGGGCGCGAGGAGCGAGAGGGCCAACCAGTTGCGTCCCTGTACGGGCAGTTCCCGCACCTGCGTCGGATCGATGTTGCCGCCGAGCGCGGAGGTGTTCACCTCGATGAGCGGCGCCTCCGCGGTGACGGTGACCGTTTCCTGAATGCTCGACGGCTTCATCTGCAGATCGACGTTGATCGTCTGGCCCACGAGCACCTGCACGCCGGTGCGCTGGATCGTGGTGAACCCCGATAGCTCTGCGTTGATCCGGTAGTTGCCGACGCGGACCGGAATCCGGAAGTTCCCGGTACCGTCGGTCACGCCCTCGAACACATTGCCTGTCGCTTCGTTCGTCGCCGTGACGGTCACGCCCGGCAGCACTCCCCCGGTCGCGTCCGTGACGGTGCCCGTCAGCACCGCTTCCTGTGCATACCCGAACGCGGGCAGCAACAGGAAGGTCACCCATAGAAGTAGTGCACGTCCTCCACGTAACATCGAGCGCCTCCTTGTGTCGACAAACCGCACGAATACCGTGCAGTGTCGACGACCGAACAAGCTGGTTCTGCTGGAACGATTGAAGAACCCGTTAGTCCCGCTGTGGCCGCACCTCACGGTGGCGAACCAACAGCGGGAGCCAAACGCGTACCGTACGTTGCCGTCCCGGAATGGTCAAGAAAGACCGTTCAGGTCACCTCGCGCATCCAGAAAACCGGATTGCCGGTCCACGAAAGTGGACCGGCCAGGCCGGCACTGGCTAGTCGGGTCGCGGCGCGACCCGACCTACGGTAAGCCGAAGGCGAGCAGCACGTTTCCAGGGGTTCCATTCCCGAGCCCGACGTACCCGGACGGCACGAAGAGCAGCCCGCCCGCGACCGTCGGCCCCGGCCCACCCATGCCGCCGCCGCGCGCGGGCACCTGGTTGACCGTCTTGAACTCCTGCAGCATGTTGAAGCTCCACACCAGCCGGCCGTCCGCCGCGGCGTACGCGCGCAGCGTGCCGTCCTGGTTGCCGGCGAACACGATGCCCGGAATCGCCGTGAGCGCCGCGGTGAAGCCGCGCCGCGGCCCCGGCGGCGCCGGCGGGTTGAACCACTTGCGTGCGCCGGTTGCTGGGTCGACGGCGCCAATCGATCCGTTGTCGAGTCCGAAGTGGGCGGCGGTGCCGTCGGCCGCGCCGCCGAACAGAATCTCCGACTCGCCGATCTTGTCGACGAGCGCGGTCTTCCACACGAGCGCGCCCTGGCGATCGGGATCGTGCGCGAACACCTGGCCGCTCTTCTGCCCCGCCAGCAGCACCCGCCGGCCGTTGGCGAGCGCC